>CAMNCY010000093.1 GCA_946534785.1 uncultured Lachnospiraceae bacterium
CAGCATCTCCAACGACCTGAAGCTGAACCGCACGATCCTCGAAGCCATCGAGATCATCGAAGAGAACCATGACAGGATCGATTCCGATTTCGGAGTACAGCTCCTGCCGTCCGGAAATTACGGCTTCACCCAGGAGGGGCGTTCGAAGAACCGTTTCCTGGCGGATATCTACGGCCACCCCAGTATCGACGACCTTACGGAAGAAGAGCGGGAAGCGACGGCCGAGGATGTCGTCCGGGAGCTTGCCCTTCGCTATCATATCGGCGCGTTCACGGAACCGGACAACTACGCCTCCGAATTCATTCCGGGAGAGGGCTATGAAAAGGACCGGCTCCTGCAGCTTGTCTGTGTCCGGTATCACTTAAGTCTCAACAGCTTCCAGCGTTACCTTGCCACGACCATCGCAAGCGACGTGAGCGAATCCACCGTCGCCGCCATCCTGGAGAACACGAATCACCTGGAAGGGATCGATATCGAAGATACCACGGTCCGCCGTTACAATGACGCGGAGTACTTTGCCCAGATCCTCGGGTATACCGGCAGGATCGATACGGAAGAGCTCGCCGCCTTAAGCCTCCAGGATCCGGATTACAGCGCCAACGACATCGTCGGCAAATCCGGCATCGAAAAGGCCATGGAACTGGACCTGCAGGGAACAAAGGGAAAGAAGACCGTTTATGTCGACAGTCTCGGGAATGAACTCGAGACGATCAACCTTGTCCTTCCGGAAGCCGGGAACGATGTCTACCTGACCATTGACGCGGACCTGCAGAAGGCCGCCTACGATATCCTGGAGAAAAAGCTGGCCGATATCATCCTGAACAAGATCCGTCCGGAAAAAGAGTATATCCAGGAGGAGGATGCCTCCAGCGCCAGCATCATCATCCCGATCTACGACGTCTATTATTCCGTGATCAAGAACAGCGTGATCGACATCACCCAGTTCGACCGCAAGGATGCCGGGAGCACGGAAAAGGCCGTGCACGCCGCCTTTGCGAATTACAGCGAGGACGTCTACCGGAAGGTGGAAAAACAGCTCCTGACGGACCGGGATCCTTACAATGAGCTGACTCGGGAATTCAAGAACTACGAGACCTACATCGTCCAGATGCTGTATAACAACGGTGTCCTGGACCGTTCCCGGATCGATACGGAGGATGAGACCTATAACGCCTGGACGACGGAAGAGACGATCTCCATGGCCGAGTTCTTAAGCTATGCCATTTCCAGGAACTGGGTCAATGTCGCCGATATCGAAATGAACACGAAATACGCGAACTCGGAAGAGGCCTTCAAGGCCCTTGCGGGCTATATCGACCGGCAGCTGCGGAGCGACCTTTCCTTTTCCAGGATGATCTACCGCTATATGCTCCTGTCCGATACGATCACGGGTGAGCAGATCTGCAATCTCCTGATCGAACAGGGGTGCGTGGAAGTCCCGGTCGCCGAAAAGGCCGCTTTTGATGCGGGCGAAGAGGATGCCTACACCTTCATGGTCAACAGGATCGCAAACCACGACCTTACGCCTGCCCAGCTGAACCTGGATCCGTATTCCGGCTCCATGGTCATCACCGACCCCTGGACCGGCCAGGTGCTCGCGCTGGTTTCCTATCCTTCCTTCGATAACAACCGTATGAGCAACGGTGTGGATGCGGTCTATTACGAAAAGCTCCGCAATGACCTTTCCAAGCCGCTCATCAACTATGCGACGCAGCAGAGGACCGCGCCCGGATCCACCTTCAAGATGGTATCGTCGGCAGCGGGCCTGATGGAGGGCGTCATTGAAACGGATACCGAGATCGAATGCACGGGCTGGTACACGCGGCTTGGCGAGCCTTATCCCCGCTGCTGGGTCTATCCGGGCCATCACGGCCTTCTGAACGTGACCGGCGGCATCGCCAACTCCTGCAACGACTTTTTCTACGACGTCGGCTACCGGCTCTCGCAGGATGAGAACGAGAAGTACGATTCTTCCCTCGGCATCGAGAAGCTTGCCCGGTATGCGGAAATGTTCGGCCTCGGCGAGACCTCGGGGATCGAAATAGAAGAGGCTTCGCCCCTGATCTCTTCGGAGGACGCCATCCGTTCCGCCATCGGACAGGGAAATTCCAACTATACGACCGTGGGCCTGGCCAGATATGTTTCGACTGTCGCCAACGGCGGCATCTGCTATAACCTGACGCTCCTGGACCATGTCAACGCAACGGACGGGACCCTCCTCCAGACAAAGGAGGCCGATATCCGCAATGTGATCGACATGCGGCAGGAATACTGGGATGCCATCCATGAAGGCATGCGGGAAGTGGTGCAGGGAAAGATCTATTTCCGGGATCTTCCCGTAGAGGTGGCCGGAAAGACCGGTACGGCACAGGAATCGACGCAGCGGCCCAACCATGCGCTCTTTGTGTGCTACGCGCCCTATGACCAGCCCCAGATCGCCGTTGCGACCCGTATTGCCAACGGCTATACCTCCGACTATGCGGCACAGATCACCAAGGAAGTCCTGGAATACTACTTCGACGTATCCGACAGGGAAGAGATCCTGAGCAAGGACAGCGAGATCGTGACCACCGGCGAAGGAGACTGATGATGAAAAAGCTTTTCCAGACATTTTCCATAAAACGATTCGATTTTCTCCTGGTCATCCTGATCGTGGCCTTAAACCTGATCGGGATCGCCGCGATCGGCTCTGCCGCGCCCCAGCTCCAGAGCCGCCAGGTCGCCGGCATGATCCTGGGGCTGATCGTCATGGTCTTTGTCTCCACCATTGATTATCAGGCGGTTTTAAAGCTTTACTGGCCGCTGTATATCGCGAATCTGGTGCTGCTGCGGCTGGTCATTTCGATCGGCGTTTCCGGCGGCGGCGCGCAGAGATGGATCAATATCGGCGGTCTTACTTTCCAGCCTTCCGAAGCCGCCAAAATCATATTGATTTTATTTTTTTCAAAGTTTATCATGAAGTACAAGAATCGGATCAAAAGCCTGAGTATGGTAGCGATCTGCCTTATTCTGGTAGCGGTTCCCATTTATCTGGTGCAGCAGCAGCCGGACCTTTCGACCAGCATAATGCTTCTTGTCATTTTCTCCGTCATAATGTTCGCAGGCGGGATCAGTTTCCGTCTGGTCGCCGGCGTCCTGGTCGTTATCGTGCCGTCCGCCATTGTCTTCCTGAGCCTTGTGATCCAGGAAGGATCCACGATCCTGAAACCTTATCAGAGAGACAGGATCATGGCCTGGCTTCATCCCGAGAACTACGAATCCACGACGGCGTACCAGACGCTGTATTCCATTATGGCGATCGGGTCGGGCAAGCTCCAGGGCAAAGGCTACAACGCCAACAGCTTTGTTTCCCTTCTTAACAGCGGTTATATTTCCGCCTCCCAGACGGACTTTATTTTTACCGTCATAGGAGAAGAGTTCGGTTTTATCGGATCCTGCGGGACCGTTATCCTGCTGGCGCTGATCGCGGTCAGGTGCCTTCTGATCGCAAGAAGCGCAGGAGACACTGCCGGCAAGCTCATTGCGGCCGGTATGGGAGCGTGGATCGGTTTCCAGGGCTTTATCAATATCGGCGTCGTGACGGGAACCATTCCCAACACGGGATTACCCCTGCCGTTCGTCAGTTATGGTCTTACCAGCCTCATAAGTCTGTATATGGGGATCGGTTTTGTGCTGAACGTACACATGCAGAGCAGAAAGACCGCCATTCAGAAGTCATTTAATATTTACGGGGGATCAGTGAATGAATATAGCGCTTATCGCACATGATGCCAAGAAGAAGCTGATGCAGAACTTCTGCATTGCCTATAGAGGAATACTTGCCAAAAACGATCTTTACGCGACCGGTACCACAGGGCGTCTTGTGGAGGAGGTGACCAACCTTTCCGTCCATAAGCTCCTGGCCGGGCATCTTGGCGGCGAGCAGCAGATCGGCGCCCAGATCGAAAATAACGAGATCGACCTTGTCATCTTTCTGCGGGATCCGTTCAGCGACAGTAAAAAACACGAGCCGGATGTCAACAACATCGTGCGGCTCTGCGACATACACAACATTCCGCTCGCGACCAATCTTGCGACCGCGGAACTGCTTGTGAAATCTTTGGATCGAGGAGACCTGGAGTGGCGTGAGATGTATAAGTAAATTCACGGCCGTATGTATCTGTGTGCTCCTTGCGGCGGTCAGTATCTGCGGATGCGGATCGCGCAGCCTTCCGTCCGGGAGCATGTCGTTTCGTGAAAATTCTTCCTTCAGCAATTACAATTTTCTGGTAAATGAATCGGGTGCCGCTGAGGTAGCCGATCCTTTTGCATGGAATCTGTGTATTCCGGATGAAGAGGCGCCCGGCGAGCTTCTGGAAGGCATGAATGACGCCGCGGCCGGCGCCCTGTTCGACCTTACGAACAAGACCACCCTCTATGCAAGGGAAATCAACACCCGCATGTATCCCGCCAGCCTTACGAAGATCATGACGGCCCTCGTTGCCCTGGAGAACATGACCTCCGACACGATCCTGACCGCATCCTCCGACGTATGGGTGCTGGAATCGAATGCACAGGTCGCCGGCATCAATCCGGGAGACACCATGACCCTGGACCAGGCACTGCACCTGCTCCTGATCTATTCCGCCAATGATGTCGCCATCATGATCGCGGAGAACGTGGGCGGCAGCACCTCCAACTTCATCCAGATGATGAATGATGAGGCGAAAAAGCTGGGTGCGACCAACACGAACTTCATCAATTCCAACGGACTTTCCGACCAGAACCATTACACGACGCCGTATGACATGTATCTCATATTCAACGCCGCCATGCAGTATACCTCCTTCCAGGAGATCATCAACATGGGGACGTATTCCACCGTATACCACGATTCCAACGGCGGCGACAAACAGCTTACGGTCAATTCGACCAACTATTACCTGATGAATTACACCAAGCCGCCCACCGGTGTTACCGTGATCGGCGGAAAGACCGGCACCACGACGGCAGCAGGCCACTGCCTGATCCTTCTGTGCCGCGATATATCGGGCAATCCCTATATCGCCGTCATCATGCGGGCAAGGGATGTGGATGAGCTGTACAATGACATGAACGAGCTTTTAAAGAAGGTCCCGGGGCGCAGTTCGTCCGGACAGGCTTAGCTGTCAGTTCCCGGCCTGTCATTCAAAATTGTTCTTTCATAATCATGTAAGAAAGGCTATAATAGACACATGACGGAACAGTTCCTTTTCCGTGATAATTAATGTATTTTAGGAGGGCAAAATCCAATGGTTCAGCTTATTGTTGGCAGAAAAGGTAAGGGCAAGACAAAATGCTTATTGGATAAGGTCAACACAGAAGTCAAGGATGCGCGCGGTAATGTATGCTACCTCGATAAGAGCACGCAGCATATGTTCGAACTGAATAACAGAATCCGTCTGATCAATGTAACGGATTACAGGATTGAGAATACCGATCAGTTCCTGGGCTTTGTAGCCGGTATTATTTCCCAGGACCACGATCTTGAAAAGATGTTTTTCGACAGCTTCCTCGATATCTCTCATCTCAAGAATGCGGATATGGATGCGGTCGTAGGAGCGGTCAAAAAGCTTCAGGCATACAGCGATTCCAACAAAGTCACATTTGTCCTGAGCGTTTCCGCTGATGAAGCAGATCTTCCGGAGGAGCTGAAGTCTCTGATCATCGAATCCTTATAAGAGACACAGTTTCGTTCATAAAGAGTTTGCGGGATCCATTCCAAGGTACCCGAACTGAATATAGTCGGTGTATTTCTTAAAGCCTTGGGAATCATTTCCAAGGCTTTAAGTTTTATGTGCTTTTAGTTCCGCAGTCCTTCCAGATGGCAAAAAAGAAAAAACAGTCCAAATCAAACATAACTGTATATCGAAAACCCCTGAATATAAATCTGGGAATGATCATCTTTGCCGTCATCCTGATTTATATTATCTACAGTGTCGCCCGTTTCATGACCGCCAAGCATGTCGTCGGCTATGAAGTACGGACCGGCTCCATCACGGCGGACCGGATCTATGAGGGCGTCGCGGTCCGGGAGGAAGAGATCGCACCCTGCACCTATGCGGGATACATCAATTACTTCACGGCAGAAGGGGACCGTCTTGCCGCGAACAAGCTCGCCTATTCCATCGACCCCTCCGGCAACATTGCCGAAAAACTCAACTCCGGCGTCTCCAACAACGAGATCTTCACGAATACCGATTATTCCATGCTCCGCGAGAACATCATCGGATTCACTTCCGATTTCTCCGCGGCCCGTTTTTCCAAAGTCTACGATTTCCGCGACAGCATGAAGAGCGCGATCCAGAAGATCACCAACAGCAGTATCCTCGGGGATATCGCGAACGTAACGAGCCGCGCCTCCCTCCATCTTGTCAACACCGAAAATACCGGGTACATCCTGTATTCCACGGACGGATATGAAGACAAGACCTTCGAGACCCTCACCGCTCCCGATTTCGACTATGTCAACTATAAGAAGGTCCGGAAGGAACTGATCAACAATGCCCTGGTCTCCCCGGGCGATCCCGCCTACCGCATGGTAACGGGAGAGGACTGGTCGATCGTGATCCCGCTTTCGGGACAGGAAGAGGCGCTTGCCCTGGAAGAGGAAGGCGTCATCAAGGTACGCTTCTTAAAGAACCAGTATGAGTCCTGGGCGACCGTCACGACGCGCAGCAGCGAAGACGGAGAGTATTACGCGAATCTTGCCTTTACCAATTCCGTGATCACCTTCAGCACGGACCGCTTCATCACCGTGCAGCTTCTCACGGATGAACAGAAGGGCCTGAAGATCCCCAAGAGCGCCCTGATCGACGATAATTTCTTCGTGATCCCTCCCGGATTCGCAACGGACGCGGGCGGCAGCAAGATCACGATCCTGAAACAGGTGGTCACCGCAAACGGCGAAAAGACCTCGGATGCCCAGACCATAACCCCTTACAGTATCGACAGCGACGGCAATTATTACCTGAGCAAAACAGACGTGAAAGCCGGTGATGTGCTCCTTCGGACGGATTCCAACGAGACCTTCCAGGTCGCCCAGAGCGCAAAGCTTACCGGCGTCTACAACATCAACAAAGGATATGCGGACTTCCGCCAGGTATCCAAGATTTCCGAAAACGACGAATATGCGATCGTAAAGCCGGACAGTATCTACGGACTCCGGGAATACGACTATATCGTCCTGGATGCCTCGACCATGAATCCCAACGAATTCATCTACAGCAACTGAGCCGCACACAAAGGAGAACAGAATTGGTAACGGAAAACCTGAAAGAAATCGAAGAAAGGATCCGGGCAGCCTGCCGGCGGGCCGGGAGGGAGCGGAGCTCCGTAAAGCTC
>CAMNCY010000094.1 GCA_946534785.1 uncultured Lachnospiraceae bacterium
CATGACTTCTATGAGATGTTCCCGGAGAAGTTCAACAACAAGACCAACGGCATCACGCAGAGAAGATTCCTTCTGCATGCAAATCCGCTGCTTTCTTCCTGGATCACCGAGAAGATCGGCGATGAGTGGATCACGAACCTTTCCGAACTCGCGGAACTGAAGGAATATGCCGACGATGCCAAAGCGCAGCGCGAGTTCATGAACATCAAGTACAAGAACAAGGTCCGCCTTGCCGAGTATATCCAGGAGCACAACGGCATCACCGTTGATCCCCGCTCCATCTTCGACATTCAGGTCAAGCGTCTGCATGAGTACAAGAGACAGCTTCTCAACATCCTGCATGTCATGTACATCTACAACCAGCTGAAGGCCAACCCCGGGATGGAATATCCCAAGCACACCTTCATCTTCGGCGCCAAGGCGGCTGCCGGCTATAAGAACGCCAAGCTTACGATCAAGCTGATCAACAGCGTTGCGGACGTCATCAACAACGACCCTTCCATCGAGGATAAGATCAAGGTCGTATTCATCGAGGATTACCGTGTTTCCAATGCGGAGCTGATCTTTGCGGCAGCGGATATCTCCGAGCAGATCTCCACGGCTTCCAAGGAAGCTTCCGGCACCGGCTGCATGAAGATGATGCTCAACGGCGCCGTCACGATCGGCACCATGGACGGTGCGAACGTGGAAATGGCAGAGGAAATGGGCAGGGAGAACATGTTCATCTTCGGCCTTTCTTCCGAAGAGGTCATAGGCTACGAGAACAACGGCGGCTATGATCCTTATGAGATCTTCAACAACAACGGAGATGTCCGTCAGGTCCTGGTACAGCTGATCAACGGCACCTATTCCAAGGACAATCCGGAACTGTTCCGTCCTCTGTATGATTCCCTGCTTACAAGACAGGGCATGTCGCCGGCAGACAGGTACTTCATCCTGAAGGACTTCGATTCCTATGCCGCGGCCCAGAGAGACATTGTTGCCGCATACCAGAACAAGAAGCAGTGGGCGAAGATGGCTATCCTCAACACCGCATCCTGCGGCAAGTTCTCGGCTGACCGTACGATCGAAGAGTATGTCAAAGACGTATGGAAGCTGGAGAAGGTCGAGCTTCCCGCACCGAAGAGATCCCGCAGGAAGTCTTCCAAATAAGAAGGAGAGGGGACGATATGGTAAAACTTTCCAAGACCGGTGCCTGGTACCTGGGAGACGGGCAATGGATCTTTGACGGAGAGGATTCCGGAAAGGCCCTTGCGGCCGCCGGGATCGCCGGCACAAAGGAAGAAGCCAGGGACCGTACCATGGCGTGGAAGATCCTTTCTTCCCACAATGTCGGCAGCAGCAGGGAAAGGCTGAATATCCGTTTTGACAGCCTGACCTCCCACGATATCACATACGTGGGTATTATTCAGACAGCCAGGGCTTCCGGACTGGAAAAATTCCCCATGCCCTATGTGCTGACCAACTGTCACAATTCCCTGTGCGCGGTAGGCGGAACGATCAACGAAGATGATCACATGTTCGGCCTTACCGCGGCACAGAAATACGGCGGGATCTACGTCCCGCCTCATCTTGCTGTCATCCATCAGTATGAAAGAGAGATGATGGCAGGCTGCGGGCGCATGATCCTCGGCTCGGATTCCCATACCCGTTATGGCGCACTGGGAACCATGGCCATGGGTGAGGGCGGCCCGGAGCTGGTAAAACAGCTCCTGAACCAGACCTATGACATTCCGCGTCCGGAAGTGATCGCGGTATATCTTACGGGAACGCCGAAGAGAGGAGTCGGCCCGCACGATGTGAACATCGCGCTGATCGGCGCCGTTTTCGGCAATGGCTATGTGAAGAACAAGGTCCTGGAATTCATCGGGCCCGGCGCTGCCGGACTGTCCGTGGACTTCAGGATCGGCATCGACGTCATGACGACCGAGACCACCTGCCTTTCTTCCATCTGGGAGACCGATGAGAAGACAAAGGAATGGCTTGCGCTTCACGGACGTGCGGATGCATATGAGAAGCTCGCGCCGGAAAAAGGCGCTTATTACGACGGGGTCGTGGAGATCGATCTTTCCGCCATCGAGCCCATGATCGCCATGCCGTTCCATCCCAGCATGGCGTATACGATCGACGAAGTGAACCGGAATCTTGCGGATGTGCTCCATGAAGTCGAAGAAAGAGCGAAGGTCTCCTTCGGAGAGAACGTGGAATGCCATCTCATGGAGAAGGTCCGCGACGGGAAATTTATGATCGACCAGGGCATCATTGCCGGCTGCGCGGGCGGCGGTTTCGAGAACATCTGCGAGGCAGCGGGGATCTTAAAGGGCGCCGATATCGGCGACGGCCGCTTCTCGCTCAGTGTATATCCGGCTTCCCAGCCCATTTATCTGGAACTGATCCGGAACGGTGTGGCAGCTGACCTGATGGAAGCGGGCGCGATCTTAAAGACCGCTTTCTGCGGACCGTGCTTCGGTGCGGGAGATACACCTGCCAACAATGCCTTCTCGATCCGTCATTCCACGAGAAACTTCCCGAACCGTGAGGGCTCCAAGCCCCAGAACGGGCAGATCTCCTATGTTGCGCTCATGGATGCAAGATCCATTGCCGCAACGGCGGCAAATCAGGGCATCCTGACGCCTGCCACGCAGATCGATAAGGACATCCCGGTCTATGGTTATCATTTTGACAGCGGGATCTACGAAAAGAGAGTCTTCGATTCCAAGGGAAAGGCAGATCCTTCCTGCGAGGTCCAGCTGGGACCCAACATCAAGGACTGGCCGAAGATGCAGCCGCTTCCGGAGAACCTTCTTCTGAAGGTCGCGGCAAAGATCATGGATCCCGTTACGACGACGGATGAACTGATCCCCTCCGGTGAGACGTCCTCCTTCCGCTCCAATCCGGAAGGCCTGGCCGAGTTCACACTCTCCAGAAAGGCACCCGACTATGTGGGACTTGCCAAGGAAGTGCGCCGCGCCCAGGAAGCGCTCGTCAACCATGAATGCGCCGGAAAGGCCTTCCCCGAAGTAAGACCCGTCATGCATGCGGTCGCGGAAAAGTTCGAAGGCGCGGATCACAGCAACACGGGCATCGGCTCCGTGATATTCGCCGTAAAGCCGGGAGACGGCTCCGCCAGGGAGCAGGCCGCTTCCTGCCAGAAGGTCCTCGGCGGCTGGGCAAACATTGCCAATGAATATGCGACCAAGAGATACCGCTCCAATCTGATCAACTGGGGCATGCTTCCGTTCCTCATCAAAGAAGGGGAGCTTCCGTTCGAAAAGCTGGACTATCTGTTTTTCCCGGGGATCCGGGAGGCAGTCTCCTCAAAGGCCGGCGTGATCACCGGCTATGTTGTCAGGGAGAAGGAAATGATTCCTTTCGAAGTGACACTGGGAGAGCTTACGGATGAAGAAAGAGAGATCATTCTGGACGGCTGTCTGATCAATTACAACAGACGTTCGCTTTAACAGGTAATAGTAATGGAACAGTATGTTACGATTGATGGTCTGAAGATCCGCTACAGGAAGGAGCAGCCCGAAAATGCTGATCCTTCCCTTCCCGTGCTGATACTGCTGCACGGCTGGGGGGCCAATATCGACCTTTTTGACGGGATCTTCCGCCTTGCCGGGACCAGGTATGTCACGATCGGCATGGACATGCCGGGCTTCGGTAAGAGCGAGGAGCCCAAGGACCCGCCGGATGTGGATGATTTTGCCGACTTCGTGCTTTCCTTTATAAAGGAAGTATGCCCGGAGGCGGAAAAGGTGATCCTTCTGGGGCATTCCCACGGAGGCCGGGTCATCATCCGTCTTCTGACGAGGGGGAGCG
This sequence comes from uncultured Lachnospiraceae bacterium, assembly GCA_946534785.1. Taxonomy (GTDB): domain Bacteria; phylum Bacillota; class Clostridia; order Lachnospirales; family Lachnospiraceae; genus CAG-791. Next base: position 3,823 of record CAMNCY010000094.1, read on the forward strand.
TCCCCTTTGAAGTCCCCAAGGTCATCCTGGTGGACAGTGCCGGCATCGTTCCCGAGAAGAGTCCGGCGCAGAAGCGGAAGATTGGAACATACCACTTCCTGAAGAAGGCACTGGTCAAAACGGGAATTGCGGAGCGTCATCCGGAAGCGGTCGACGCCCTGCAGAAGAAATTCGGCTCCGCGGATTATTCCGCGGCGTCGCCCGTCATGCGTGCGAGCATGGTCAAGTGCGTCAACACGGATCTTCGGGAGGATATGCCGAAGATGAAGATGCCGGTCCTTCTGATCTGGGGCGAGCAGGATACCGCAACGCCCATCAGCGACGGAAGACTGATGGAAAAGCTGATGCCGGAGGCGGGACTTGCGCCCATCGCGGGAGCGGGTCATTTCACCTTCCTGGACCAGCCGGTCCTGTTCGGACGGATCCTGGCGAGCTTCCTGCATATCTGAAGCGTTTCATTATTAAGCAAAAGGGGTATTTGTAAATGGTATCGTTCAGTATTCTGGGGCGCATCATCCTGATGATCCTCTATATCCTGTGCGTTATATTGGTCGCCAGATATTTCCTGCACATGCTGCAGCTTTCATCCTATCAGTTCCAGGGGTATTTCCGCTTCCTGAACAACGAAGCCGCAAGCTGGCTGCCGCTGATCTTCAGTCTGGTGCCGCTTGCTGCATTCTTTTTGAAATTCTCGCTCCTGGGATTCATCCTGACGAGCATCTATCTGGCGGGCATGATGTTTTTATACAGGCCGAAGAAGGCCAAAAAAGCCTTTGTCGTGACGGCCCGCGTAAAAAGGCTGATCGTGACGCTGGCGATCCTGTGGCTGATCATCTGCCTTGCGGCCCTGGTCTTTGCACCTTCCGGCGGCTATGTGCCCCATACGATCCTCTGTATCGCATTTGTCGCACAGCCGCTTCTCATCGCCCTGGCCAATTTCATCAATAAACCGGTGGAAAAAGCAGTGCAGCAGCACTTTATCGATGAGGCAGTCAGTATCCTGGAAGCCAGGCCTGATCTGAAGATCATCGGTGTTACGGGAAGCTTCGGGAAGACCAGCGTCAAGTACGCGCTGCAGACACTTCTTTCCGAGGGGTACCGCACCCTGATGACGCCTGCGAGCTTCAATACGCCCATGGGCGTCGTAAAGACGATCCGCGAGGATCTCCAGCCGACCCATCAGGTCTTCATATGTGAAATGGGCGCCCGTCATGTGGGCGACATCAAGGAGATCTGCGATATCGTGCACCCGCAGCACGGCGTCATCACCTCGATCGGCTACCAGCATCTGGAGACCTTCCATACGCTGGACAATATCATCGGGACCAAATACGAGCTTCTGGACGAGGTGGAAAACAACGGCCGCCACGGCATGAAGTTCGTCAACGGCGATAATACTGTCATCCGGGAACATATGAAATATCCGGATGCCATCACCTACGGACTGGATGAAGAGAATGACTTCCACGGAAAGATCCTGGAGGTCACAAGGAAGGGCACCGTCTTTACGGTCACGACGCCGGAAGGCGAGGAAGAGACCTTCCGCATGAGCCTGATCGGGCGCCATAATGTCGTCAATATCATCGGCTGTATCGCCGTTGCCCACAAGATGGGTATTCCGCTGAAAAAACTCCGCCTTGCGGTGGCAAAGCTCGAAGGCGTGCCCCACAGGCTCCAGCTGATCTCCAGAGGACCCGTGACGATCATCGACGACGCCTACAACTCCAATCCGGAGGGAACAAAGGCGGCCCTGGAGACACTCTCCTTATTTGAAGAAGTGAAGATCCTGGTGACGCCGGGCATGGTCGAACTGGGACAGATCCAGGATGAGGCCAACAGAGAGTTCGGACGCGGTGCTGCCGCCGTATGCGATTACATCATCCTTGTGGGAGCAGAGAATACCCGGAGTATCCGGACGGGCGTCCTCGAAGCGGGATTCCCGAAGGAACGCCTTCTGGAGGTGCAGTCCATCCAGGAAGCTTCCAAACTTATGTATGAGATCGAAAGCAGCAGGGAGAAGGTCATCCTGCTTGAAAACGACCTTCCGGACAACTATAAGTAAGAATTTAATATTTTTGCACGGAGGAACACAATGAAACTGAAGGTTGCCGTTTTATTCGGCGGAAAAAGCACGGAGCATGAGATCTCCATTATTTCAGCCATCCAGGCTATGCAGTCGCTGGACAGGAACAAATATGACGTGGTCCCGGTCTATATGACCAAGGACGCGGAGTTCTACACCGGTGAAGGCATCGACGTCATCGAGAATTATACGCATATTCCCGATCTCCTGAAAAAGGCGGTCCGCGTCATCTGGATCAAGGAAGGAAAGAAGACGGGACTTTACCGCTACCCCATGAAGAAATTCGGGAGCAGCCTGATCAGTGAAGTGGATCTGGTGCTGCCGATCGTACACGGCACCAACGTGGAGGACGGAACGCTTCAGGGCTTCATCCAGACACTGGGCCTTCCCTACGCGGGCTGCGATGTCTGCTCCTCCGCCCTGGGCATGAACAAGTATGCCATGAAGCCCATCCTGAAGGATCACGGTATCCCGGTCCTGGACTGCAGTGTCTATACCTGGAAAGACTACGAGGACGAAGAAGTCCTGGTGCGGTCGATCGAAGAAAAATACGGCTATCCAGTTATCGTAAAGCCCCTGAACCTGGGTTCCAGTATCGGAATCAGCAAGGCAAAGGATGAGGAAGAGCTGAAAGATGCGCTGGAGCTGGCGTTCCAGTTCTCCAGGACAGTCCTGGTGGAGCATGCGATCTCTTCCCTGCGCGAGATCAACTGTGCGGTCCTGGGCGATTATGAGAACGCAGAAGCCTCTGAATGTGAAGAGCCGCTGAATGCGGAAGACATCCTGACTTTCCAGGATAAATACATGTCCGGCGGAAAGAGCGCCAAGGGTGCCAAGACGGCCGGCGCATCATCCGGCGGCAGCAAGGGCATGGCGTCTCTTGCCAGAAGATGCCCCGCGGATCTTTCGAAGGAAGAAAGAGACTTCGTCCGCGAAACCGCGGTCAGGACCTTCCAGGCCCTCGGCTGCAGCGGCGTTGCCAGGATCGACCTCATGATGGACAAAGATACCGGAAAGATCTATGTGAACGAGATCAACACGATTCCCGGTTCCCTGTCCTTCTACCTCTGGGAGCCCCTCGGAAAGAGCTACCAGCAGCTTCTCGACGACCTCATCAACCTTGCCCTCAAGCGCCAGAGAGAGGAAGACAAGATCGTCTTTACCTTCGACAGCAACGTTCTCGAGGGTGTACACCTTGGCGGCGCAAAGGGCGCCAAGGGCAGCAAGATGTGAGACCGGCGTGCGCCGGGTGAGTCATGGAGCCGTCGGCTGAGTCATGGAGCCGTCGGCTGAGTCAGGGGGACAGGTACGCTGACTCATTGCATACAATTAAAAACCCGCCATATAGTATAAACGCTTCGGGCACGCTCTCGCTCCTAGCTTCGCGGAGCGATGCGTCTCCGCAGCAGCGGCACTAAGGCGTCAAAGGACGCCGCC
>CAMNCY010000095.1 GCA_946534785.1 uncultured Lachnospiraceae bacterium
TTACTGTCTGATCTGGTCGGGATATTTCCAGGCCCGGAAGTCTTCCGGGGTGAAGAGTTTCGGATCCCGGCCGTTGTTCAGGGTGAGGATGGTGTAGTAGATCTTTGCCAGTTCCTCGATGTAATCGGCGTTCTCGTAAGCCTCGGCAAGGTCCTTGCCGACGGCGATGGTGCCGTGGCGTTCCATCAGCACAAGGTCGGAGCGTTTGACGGTGGCTGCGACGTTCTCGGCAAGCTCCGTGGTCCCAGGCAGGGCATAGGGCGCTACCGGGATGACACCGTTATCGAGGTGGAAGACGAAGAGCTCGAAGATGAAGGAAGGGATCGGGCGGTTCAGGCAGGCAAAAGCGGAAGCCATGGCGGAGTGGGTATGCACGATCGCGCTGATGTCCTCCCGTTCCCGGTAGCACGCGATGTGCATGAGGGTCTCACTGGAAGGCTTTCCGCCTTCGATGACATGCAGGTCTTTATCGACGACGCAGACCATGTCCGGCGTCAGAAGATCCCGGTCAACCCCGGAGGGCGTAATGCAGATATAACCGGTTTCGGGATCCCGTACGGATACGTTCCCGGCTTTGTGTTTGCATAAGCCCGCATTCTGTGCCTTGCGGGCGTAATGGACGACCTGTTCTTTCAAAGTTTCCAACATGTTCTTTCTCCTCAATACTTCTGTTATCGTCTTACCGGTTCAGGGCCCCGTATACTTCTTCGGTGCGCCGGATCAGTTCTTTATATTTCTCATGCAGTTCCATATCCGGCTCATAACGGAATGTCCGGTCTTTTCTCCGGGCTGCCTCAAAGGCTTCCCGATACGAGGGATAGAGCCCTAGGGTCACCGACGCACTGATGAAGGCGCCGATTGCCGTGGCCTGGGCATCCTCATACCGGCACAGCGGAATGCCCAGCATGTCGCAGAGGATCTGGTCGAAGACATCGCTCTTTGTCATGCCGCCGCCGATATAGATCCGGGAAACGCGGCGGCTCTTTTCCGGAAGGGATGCGACGCTCTTTGCGATCTCGGCAGCGATGCCCTCCAGCATGGCGCGTCCCATGTCTGCCCGGGTGTTGGCAAGGCAGATATTGGAAAAACTCGCCCTGGCGCCGAGGTTCCAGTCCCTGGATCCGCAGCCCTGGAAGAGCGGCACGCAGATCACGCCGTTGGCAAGAGGCGCCGACCGGGAGATGATCTCATTGAATTTAGCGTAGTCCACATCGCCGTTATTCCAAAGTTCCGGGAAAAGCTCCTTCAGCATCCAGTTCAGGGCCGCTGCGGATGCCAGCACGTTGGATTCGAGGATGTATTGGCCGGGGATGGCGGAACAGTTGCAGATCATGGCCTGGTTCCCGAGGAAAGGCTCATCGCACTGGGCAATGATAAAGGACCCGGTGCCGCAGTTGATCACAAGAGAGGACGTGTCCAGCCCGCCGAGGCCGAGAGCGCCGTTCTGTTGGTCGCCGCCGGAGGAGATGACCGGGATCCCCGCTTTCAGACCGGAGGCCTTGGCAAAATCTTCGGTGATATGGCCTGCGATCGTTCCAACATCGACGAGGGAGGGAAGTTTTTCCACATCCAGCTCGTAAAGCTTTACCATCTCGGGATCATATTCACAGGACCGGATCTCCATCATACCGGTGCGGCTTCCGTAGGTCCGGTCGCTGGTCCAGCTGCCCGTCATGACATGCAGAAGATAGTCCGGAACGACCAGACACTTGTATGCGTTCGCGTAGGCTTCCGGCATATGCCGTCTGAACCAGGTGAGTTTGGAGGCGGCAGCTACCGCATTGACCTTTGCGCCTACCCGGTCATAGATCTTTTCATTGAGCGGTTCCAGGGCATCGCAGATGTCCTTGTTCCGGGTATCCTGCCACATGATGAAATTGGTCAGGGGCGTTCCGTCTTCGGCAATAAGAGCCGGAGCGGAGCGGAAAGCCGTCAGGACCAGTGCGTCAACAGCTTCTTTATCACTGATCTCACGGCAGATCCCGGTCAGCGTCTCTTTGAGGAAAAGCGGATCCTGTTCGATATAATTCCCGGGGAAACGCAGCGGAGTAAGACGGCTTGCGGAAGCGAGTTCTTTTCCGTCTTTGTCGAAAAGTATGCCGCGCATACTGGTCGTGCCGATATCAATTGCCAATATATTCATTCCTGAACTCCTTTTCTGTTCCTGAATTCTTCCTTAGATATAGTACCACAAGAGTGAGTCAGGGGGACAGGTCCGCTGACTCATTGCACACGATCTAAAAGCCACGAAGCCGGAAAAACCGGGCTTCGTGGCTTATGTCATGGTATCTCGTGAGTCAGCGGACCTGTCCCCCTGGCTCCCCCTGACTCAATGTTCCGTGATGTATCGGATGTATTCAACGGTCTCGGAAAGCCGCGGGCTGTTGGCGATCACGCCGAGGTAGACCGGCTCCGGGAAGCCTGCCGGCTGAAAGAATGCCGTGCCGGATACTTCCAGGGCGTTGGCGGCGGAAATGGTATCTGCCTGATAGGAGTCGGCGTTGCCGAGCTTTACGTCGATGGCATTGTCTTCCAGAATGACTTCGTTTTCGGTAAGAAGAGGCTCTGCCCGGGAAAGCAGATCCGGATCGGAACTCTGCAGAAGCTCCGAAAGATCGAGAAGGTATCCGCTGTGGGAGAAAAGGTCATAGGATTCCCGGTTAAGGAGGACGACATCCACCTGTTTCGCATTCATGGCAGCCAGCATCTTCAGCCGGGAGGCGTAGCTGTACTCGTGGTTTTCGCCCGAAGCTTCATCGGAAATATAGAGGTTGTAATACGCGTAGACTTCGTTCTTTTTCAAAGATACACCGCGTTCAGTAACATACCCTTCCGTGAGGGCTGTCTGCAGTGTCTCCCCGACGGCCACATTGACAAGGCCGAGGTACAGGAGCCGTTCCTTTCTGGTGACAGCGGAGGAGATCACGGAACCTGCGGCGATCACGGCGATCAGGATCAGGACCAGCTGCAGCTTATAATAGGTAAAAATATGATCCGCCTTTCCGGACAGGGACATCCTGCGAAAGGCGGCTTTTCTTTCTTCTTTTTCCCGGTCGGACATTTTCATTTCAGTATCCCGCAGGGCCTTCCGGCGTATCTTCGCCGTCCTGTGCTTCCGCGTCGGGATCATAGGAGCAGGCGGCGATCACGTTCGCCAGCAGATAGGAGCTGGCAAGAGCGCAGAGGCCTTCCCCGAAGATGATCATCGGCGTGAAGAAACGTACGACGACGAAAAACATGGCAAAGTGGATCGCAATTACAAGGATCGTGCAGAAAAGGTAGTGGGTGCCGATGAAAAAAGAGTTCTTCAGCATGGCAATATTCGTATTTTCCACGCTTGCCACGAGGGGAAAAACATAGCACAGCACGATCACATAGACGACGCAGGCGCCGATGAGAAGTGCCAGCAGCAAAGTCCAGATCACGGCCGCCGCTCCGGAGGAGGAGCGGGAGAGGCGGTAAAGAATGAAACAGTCGGATCCAAGGAGCACCCCTGCGCCGAGAAGGATCAGCCACAGGACCGTAGCCTGGCGGAAATTCTGTCTGAAGCCCCGGACGAACTGCTTCAGGATGGCAGGCTCTTCATTCCGGGCAAGCTTCAGGGTGACATGGTAAAGCGCCGCCGTTGCCGCACCCATAGTAAAAACGGGAAGCGAGAACACGGCCCAGAGAATGTTCAGGCAGCAGCCCTGTACCACTTTCAGTATGAACTGGCTGATTTTGCTGTCATAGGAAAAGAATTTCATGTCAGACACCTGTATCCGGGACCTTTGTGGATTCCCTGTAGATAAGATTGGTCTCCGTGTAAACGGTCCGGTAATCGAGGGAGGGCTCTTTCAGCCGTGTCATCAAAAGCTGGATCGCGGAGAAAGCCATGCTCTGGGTGTGGATATGGACCGTTGTGAGACGGGGGGAAACCAGGCCTGATTCCGTCGAATCGTCAAAACCGCAGACTGCCACGTCGCCGGGGATGCTCAGCCCAAGGTCCACCAGGATATGCATCACTTCCACGGCAATAAAATCATTCGCACACAGGAACAGTTCGGGCAGGTCTTCCAGATTCCGCAGGGATGATTCGATTTCCTGCCGCTCATTCGTCTTTATGATATGACGATCGTTTACCGGAATGCTTTCCATCATCATGGCGCAGCGGAACGCGGCATACCGTTCAAGAAAAGACTGGCAGTGTTCATAGTCGCCGATAAAGCCGATCTTCCCGCAGCCCAGCCGGAGCATGTCATATATAAAGCGGTTGACTTCGGAAAAATTCTCCATATACAGCTGGTCGGCGTGAAGGGATTCTCCGTGCAGCTTTGCCGGACCGTCGACGAAAAGGACCGGGATGCCGAGCTCACAGAGCATATCGTCATATTTCCGGTCAAACATCTCCACGCAGACGATGGCAGCCGTGCGCTCTTTCCGGAAGGTGATGGGGAGTGAAAGGGAACGGCGGTGTTCCTTCGTGATCCGGTGGGTGTTCAGCGTATATCCCATCTGGGAAAGCTCCTGCTGCATCCTGTCCAGCATCGTAGATGCAAAGTGCGACTGTGAAAGGAAGGCGCCCGTAAAAAGAGCGATCTCGGAAGGACCGTTCTTCAGTCCGGCCGGGGATTCCGCGGAAGGCTGCGCGCTTCTGCCGGAAATATTTAAATAGGAAAACTGCTTATACCCCATTTCCGCTGCCTTCTGCAGGATCAGCTCACGGGTAACGTCGGCAATGCCCGCTGAATTATTGATCGCCTTGGATACCGTATTCCGGGAAATGCTCAGGGCATCGGCGATGTCCTGGATCGTGACTCTTTTCTTCATGGGATCCTTCATGGGGTCCTCCGATGGTTTGTTTATTTTTAACATAACTTTACCATAATCCCGTATCACAGGTCAAATGCAGGGATGATGAAAAGGTGCATTTGCACAATTCTTCGATGAAAGTACTACAAAAAAACATAATGTGATTTGTGCTTGTTATACAAAAGCGTGCATTTGCACTAATAGCAAATTGACTGAAGCATGCATATATGGTAAATTGCACTTGAAATAAACATTTCAGTGTGCAAATGCACAATCTGCAAAGCAGCACCACAGGTTTTATGAAAGGAGCGATAAGGAGGAATTCAATGAGTAAAGACAAGACACTTTCCGTAGGCAAGTCGCGGGGTGTACATAACACACTTGTCTATATGCGTCAGCACTGGCAGCTGTATATTCTGTTCATGATGCCGGCATTTCTGCTGACCATTATCTTTCGTTACATCCCCATGGGTGGCATCCTCATCGCCTTCCAGGAATACAATCCCATCCGGGGTATTCTCGGAAGCGAATGGGTAGGCTTCGAACACTTTTCCCGTTTCCTGTCATCGCCGGATTTTCTGCGGTACCTGATGAATACCCTGAAGCTGAGCATATTCGGCCTGCTCTGGGGATTCCCGGCACCGATCCTTCTGGCTTTCCTTCTTAACCGTATCATCAGCAAGGGAATCAAGCAGAAGATCCAGCTCGTTCTGTATATGCCGAACTTCATTTCGGTCATCGTCCTCTGCGGTATCGTCCGCATCATGCTTGCTCCTACCGGCATGATCAACATGCTGCTCGGCACGCAGACCAATTTCATGACGATGCCGTCCGCATTCCGTACGATCTATATCGCCAGCGGCATCTGGCAGGGCGCAGGCTGGGCGTCGATCATCTACACCGCAGCGCTGTCCAATGCCAGCAAGGATCTGAAGGAAGCGGCAGTCATCGACGGAGCCAACATTGTCCAGCAGATCAAGGCAGTCGAGTGGCCTGCCATCAAAGACACCGTACTGATCCAGTTCATCATGTCGGTCGGAAATATCATGAGCATCGGTTTCGAAAAAGCCTATGCACTGCAGACGGACCTGAACCTGAACACATCCGAGATCATTTCCACCTACGTTTACAAGAAAGGTCTTCTGGACGGTGACTACGGCTTCTCCACAGCGGTCGGCCTGTTCAACACAATCATCAATGTCATCCTTCTCGTTTCGATGAACAAGATCGTTCAGAGAATGAATGAAGGCAAGGGCATCTGACCAGGGAGGGCAGTCAGTTATGGAAAAGAAGAAAAAAGTAAGCGAATTTTCCAAACACTCAGCAGGAGACAAGGCGATCCTGCTCACAGGGTATATCATCCTCGGTCTCTTCATCGTTGCCATTATCGTCCCGATGATCTATATCATCCTGGCATCATTCATCGATCCTGTAACGCTGCAGAACAAGGGCCTTACGTTTGATTTTTCCAAATGGACGATCACAGCTTATAAGAGAGTCCTGGAAAACAAACAGATCTGGGTCGGCTTCGGCAACGCCCTTCTGTATTCGGTTCTGTTCACGCTGATATCCGTCGTTGTAACACTTCTGGCGGCATATCCCATGTCCAGGGCGGACTTCAAGGGCAAGGGGTTCTTCAATACCCTATTCGTTATCACCATGTTCTTCGGCGGCGGCCTGATCCCCACCTATTTGCTGATCAGTAAGCTGGGAATGCTGGACACGATCTGGGCGATCCTGATCCCCGGAGCCTTCAGCGTATGGAACATGATCATCGCGAGGACCTACTATATGGGAATCCCGGCGGACCTCCAGGAGGCAGCCGAAGTGGACGGCGCATCGGAAATGCTGTATTTCTTCAAGATCCTGCTTCCCGTATGCACGCCGATCATCGCAACGATCTCCATGTGGCAGTTCGTCGGCATGTGGAACAGCTATTTCGATGCCATGATCTACCTCAACAGCGCATCCAAACAGCCCCTGCAGCTGGTGCTCCGTTCCATCCTGATCCAGAGCCAGCCGGAACCCGGCATGGTCTCCGATATGCAGAGCACGGCGGAACGCGCGCAACTGGCGGAACTGCTGAAATACGCCACGATCATCATCTCCAGCGTACCGCTGCTGATCATGTATCCGTTCTTCCAGAAGTACTTTGATAACGGCATTATGGCCGGCGCCGTAAAGGGCTGATCCTCCGTATGCCGAATCAAAATATTAAAGATATTTTACTTATTTCAAAAAAGGAGAAAGCACATGAGCAAAATTCGTAAGATACTGGTGTCAGTCCTGGCACTCGCCATGACGACAGCACTCCTGACCGGCTGCGGCGGAAAAAAGGACGCCGGTGCAGCAGGTGCGGCCGGTGGTGCCGGCACGGAAGTCGATCCGGCTTCCCTGGCCTTCCCTCTTGCTGAGAAAGCGGAGATCTCCGGCCTTACAAGCTTCCCGGTCGGTTCGGAATCGGAACCCAACAACCG
>CAMNCY010000096.1 GCA_946534785.1 uncultured Lachnospiraceae bacterium
TAAGAGAAATGCATCAGGTATTTGTAGTTGACGAACAGCACAAAAGTCGGGGGCTTTACGCCGGCCTGGGTGCCGTAATAGATCCGGAGCATCTTTCCCTTGTCGGAAGGCGGCTGCTGCATGATGGCGGCCTCTGTCAGGATCTCGTTGAGAACGCCCGTCTGGATCCGCATGTTCTGGTTGGCGGATACCAGGTCCACCGTGTCGTAGATCTTCCCGAGCCTCTGGCCCGTTTTCGCGGAAATGAAGATGATCTCCGCATAGGGGATGAAGGAAAGGATCTGCCGTACCTTCTTGGTAAAGTCCTTAACGGAAGAATTGTCCTTTTCCAGGGCATCCCACTTGTTGACGCAGACGATGACCGCTTTTCCCCTGTCGTGGGCAATGCCCGCGATCTTGGCATCCTGCTCGGTCACGCCGTCCTCGGCGCTGATGACAAGGAGGGCAATGTCTGCCCGGTCGACTGCCGCGACGGCCCTCAGGACCATGAAGCGCTCCAGATCCATGGAGACCTTGTTCTTCCTGCGAAGTCCCGCCGTATCGATGAAGACGTATTCGCGTCCGTCATGCTTTACGCGGGTATCGATGGCATCCCTGGTCGTGCCGGCAATATCGGAGACGATCACGCGGTTCTCCCCGATGAGACGGTTGACGATGGAGCTCTTCCCGACATTGGGCTTTCCGATGATGGCGACCCGGATCGCTTCGTCCTCTTCCTCGGACTCCGAAGGCTCCGGGAAATAGGCGGCCACTTCCTCCAGAAGATCGCCCAGTCCCATCTTGTTGACAGCGGAAATGGGGACCGGATCCCCGATCCCGAGATTATAGAATTCAAAGACGTCCGCCTGCTGCTGCGTGGGACGGTCTACTTTATTAACCGTGAGGATGACGGGCTTGCGGGACCTGCGGAGAAGATCCGCCACCTTGTCATCCGCATCCTGCAGGCCCTGCTTGACGTCCACCAGAAAAATAATGACGTCCGCCATTTCAATGGCGATCTGTGCCTGCTCCCGCATCTGGGCCAGGATGACATCGCCGCTGTCGGGCTCGATGCCGCCCGTATCGATCAGGGTGAAATCATGGTTCAGCCAGGTGCAGTCCGCATAGATCCTGTCCCTGGTAACGCCCGGTGTATCTTCCACAATGGAGATCTTCTCTCCTGCGATCGCGTTGAAAAGCGTAGACTTGCCGACATTGGGACGGCCTACGATCGCCACGATCGGCCTGTTCTTTCTTTTTGCCATAAAACCTGTTCCTTTATTTATTGCGTGAGTGCATATTCCATATGCGCGCGACTTGTCCTATTGTACCACATGTGCCCCGTGTCCATGCAAATTTCCTTGTAAATAGTACCCCGGTCGGCTATAATAAATCCGCCGTAACCAGAATTACAGGTACCGACAAGGAGTATCACATGTCTAATATAGAGCTTCACCAGCAGCTGGAAAGAAAGATCCCCGCTGCGTCCCTTGCCCTGATCGTGATGCCTTCCGCCGAAAAGCTCGGCGCAAAGGTCAACGATTATCTGGTCTCATTTCGCAAGAACTATGACCACATGATCAAGAATCATGCGTCCTTCCGGGATTACGTAAGAGATGATTACAGAATGAATATCCAGGCCGTCCGTTTCGGAACGGGCGAAGGCAAAGGCGTCATCCTGGACTCCTGCCGCGGCAAGGATATCTACATCCTGACGGATGTCATGAACTATTCTCTTACCTATCAGATGAACGGCTATGAGAACCACATGTCTCCGGACGATCATTTCCAGGATCTCAAGCGCATCATTGCCGCCATCAACGGAAAGGCCTCCCGCATCAACGTGATCATGCCCTTCCTTTATGAAGGAAGACAGCACAACCGCACCGGCCGGGAATCCCTGGATGCGGCCCTCATGTTCAGCGAACTGGTGACCCTTGGCATCAGCAATTTCATCACCTTCGACGCCCACGATCCCAGGATCCAGAACGTGCGTCCCCTGGCCAATTTCGACAACTTCATCTCGCCCTACCAGTTCCTGAAGGCGATCATGAATGCATATCCCGGCATCATCCTGGACAAGGACCACTTCGTGGTCATCAGCCCCGATGAAGGCGCCCTGGACCGTGCCGTGTACTTTGCCAACGTCCTGAACGCGGATACCGGCATGTTCTACAAGCGCCGCGACTATTCCAGGATCGTGAACGGCAAGAACCCCATCGTGGCCCACGAATTTCTGGGTTCCGACCTTGCCGGAAAGGATGTCATCATCATGGATGATATGATCTCCTCCGGCGGAAGTATCCTGGATACCGCAAGGCAGCTGAAGGAAATGCACGCAAACCGCGTATTCCTCTGCACGACCTTCGGTCTTTTCACCGACGGCCTCGAAGCCTTCGACAAGGCCTATGAGAAGGGCCAGTTCGACCTGGTCGTTACGACCAACCTGACCTATCAGCCTCCGGAGCTCTTCGGGCGCCCCTGGTTCCGTTCCGCGGATATGAGCAAATACATGGCCACCATCATCGATTTCCTGAACCATGATACGTCCATCTCCAACGTAACGACACCCACGGACAAGATCCACGAGCTTCTGGACCGCATCAACCGGAACGAAGCGGACGAATTCGCAAGAAAAGAGATCGAAGAGACCGAGTTCTGATACCGCTTATTCAGAAGGCGTTCCGGATCCACCGGACCCGGACCTGTTTTTCATCGATCCGCATCACAGAGACCACATCGAATCTCACCGGCACATCCGGTGGGATTCTTTTTATATACATATACCGTGCGGCAACGCGGCGGATCGTCTGCTGCTTTGCCGGCGTCACCGCTTCCTCCGGATAGCCGCTTTTCAGACCCGACCGGTATTTGACTTCGGCAAAGAACAGGATGTCCCCGTCCATGCCGATCAGGTCGATCTCTCCCGTCCTGCCCGCATGGAAATTGCGGTCTGTGATCTTTGCGCCTCTCCCGGACAGAAAACGCACTGCCAGCTCTTCGCCGGCAGTGCCTGTTTTTCTTCGGTTCACCTGTTGTCTTCCGATATTATCCTTCGACAAAATGTGTTATGAATGTCCTCCTGTGTACCGGGGACGGTCCGTACTTTTTGATCGCTTCGATGTGTGCCTTCGTACCGTAGCCTTTGTGGGATGCAAAGCCGTATTCCGGATACAGGGCGTCGTATTCCTCCATCAGACGGTCTCTGGTCACCTTTGCAAGGATGCTGGCCGCCGCAATGGAGACGCATTTCGCATCTCCCTTGATCACCTCCGCCTGGGGGATCGTGATCCCGGGGATATGGACCGCATCGACCACCAGGACCGCGGGCTGTACCGAGAGTCCGCTCACGGCATTTCGCATCGCCTCATAGGTCGCCTGCAGGATGTTGATCTCATCGATCCTTTCGGGACTGACAAGGGACACGTTCCAGGCAAGGGCTTCTTTCATAATGATGTCGAAGAGCTCTCTCCTTTTTGTATCGGAGAGCTTCTTGGAATCATTGATATACAGGATGTCATGATCCTTCGGCAGGATACAGGCGCCGGCCGCGACAGGTCCCGCAAGGGGGCCTCTCCCCGCTTCGTCGATCCCGCAGACGAGAAGGCTCAGTTCCGAATCATCGGAAAGCTCGGGGAACATGTCGATCCCGAATTTCGAAAGGATCACATCCCGTTCAAAGAGCCGCATGCCATGCACGCGCTCCTGCTCCTTTTTAAGCTTCTCTTCTTTTCGAAGGAGCCTCTCCTGTTCCTTCGTAAGCTTTTTCTCCATCGGGTGCTCCCATCCGGCAAATCAGTCAATGGATCCGAACCGGGAGAAGGGATAGATCCGGATCAGGGCACGTCCCATGATCTCCTCCCGCTTAATGTTCCCGACGTCCTCATAGCGGCTGTCTTCACTCACGCTCCGGTTGTCGCCGAGGACAAAATATTCATCGTCAGCAAGGGTGATCTCTTCCGCGGCAAGACCGGGATTCACGATCCTCTCCAGTCCGTAGTTCTCTTCCAGGATCTCTCCGTCGATATAGATATTTCCTTCCGGATCGATCATGACCGTCTCTCCGGGAAGCCCGATCACCCGCTTGATAAAGTAGGTGTTCTTCGCGTACCGGTAGGGAAAGATAATGATGTCGAACCGCTCCGGCTCGCGGAACCTGTAGGTGATCTTGTCGCAGATCAGCTGGTCCCCGTGCTCGAGGGTGGGCACCATGGAGGTCCCGTTCACATCGGTCCTCTGCGCCACAAAGTGGATCAGCAGAAAGGACAGGATCAGTACGGTCAGGATCCAGATGACATAATCCAGTATCGTTTTTAAGACATTAGACATTCTGTTTACCCGACGGACGGAACGGGATCCAGAGTGATCCTTCCGGTCCGGCCATTCTTGAAATCATCCAGCATAAGATGTGCCGCGCGTACCATATCCGGCTCCTGCCCTTTGGCAAGAAGGTTCCGGTTTACGGCAACCCTCGTCAGCACTTCATACAGTGCTTCTTCCGGTATATCGAGCCTTGTGCGGCCGGAAAGGGGCCTTCCTTCGGCGCCGGATACCGCGCGTTCCAGGAGTGCTTCCTCCAGAAGTTCGTTATCTTCCTTTCCGTATTTTTCCTGCAGGGCAGAAGGATAACGGGTAAGAAGATAGGCGGCAAGCTCCAGGGCCAGCTCGGTCTCATCCAGGATCTCTTCCCGGATGGAGCCTGTCAGGGCCAGCTTCACGCCGACGCTCTGGTCTTCGAACTTCGGCCACAGGATCCCGGGCGTATCCAGAAGCTGCACTTCATTTCCCAGGGCGATCCACTGCTTTCCCTTGGTGACGCCCGGCTTGTTGCCGGTCTTTGCACTGGCGCGTCCGCACAGGGAATTGATGAAGGTGGACTTTCCCACGTTCGGGATGCCGCATACCATGGCGCGGACGGGACGTCCCTTGATGCCCCGCTTAAGGTCCCTCTCCCGTTTTGCAGCAGAGGCCTTACGGATGACGGCTTTTACCTCTTTCCCGGACCTGGCGCTTCTGGAATCGGCGGCAAGTACGAACATGCCCCGTTCTTCAAAATACCTGCAGAATTCCTCCGTTAATGCCGGATCCGCAAGATCCGCCTTTCCCATGATCAGGATCCTGGATTTTCCTTTACCGAGTTCATCGATATCCGGATTTCGGGAAGAGAGCGGGATCCTGGCATCCACGATCTCGATCACGAGATCCACGAGCTGGATATTCTCCTTCATCATCCGGATCGCCTTGGTCATATGACCGGGATACCACTGATAATCCATGCTTTTTCCTTTTCCTGCGGTGTCTTTTTAGCGTCCTGCCCTGCTTCGGATGACACCGAAATGAAGCCCTCCGCCCTTTTGGGGAAGGGAGAGCCAGACTTCTCCGATGATATCGTCCGTCTTTACCGTACCGATGGAGGCGCTCCTCGAGTCTTCGGTATCAGCCCTGTCGTCACTGAGGACAAAATATTCGTTCTCCCCGAGCGTTATGACCTGCGCGGCCATGCCGGGGTCGGGGATCGGGTCATAGGCTTCGATGCCGGGCGCGGGCGTTCCGTTGATCAGGAAGATCCCGTCCCGTATCTCCACCGTGCTTCCGGGAAGCGCCGCGATCCTGCGGATGCTGGGATACATCTTCGTGTTTCCGCCCGGGTAAAAGGCGACGATATCGCCGATCTCGGGCGTTGACATCCGGTAGGAAAGACGGCTCACCAGGACCTGCTGCTGCGACAGGATGGCGGGCTCCATTGCATCGCTTCGCATCTGCATGCGGAATCCCAGATACCTGACCCATACGACCGCCAGGAAGACGGCAAGCACCGTATAGATGACCCACAGCACGATCTCCCGGATCAGCGGAAAATTGATCGTAGTGGTCTCTTCATAGAAATTCAGGCCGTTCGTGTGCCTGGTACGTCGTCTTTTCATCTGGTTGAACCTCCCACCGCCTGCAGAGGCGGGAGTCTTCTCGACTGATCGGATAAATAAACAGGCCGCACCTTACGTGCGGCCCTGGCTTTCTTCCTTCGATCAGCGAGCAATAACCTTTTCCTTGACCTTAGCCTTCTTACCGCTCAGGTTCCTTAAGTAGTTCAGCTTAGCTCTTCTGACTTTACCGTGTCTTACAACTTCCACCTTCTCAACGTTGGGGGAATGAAGCGGCCATGTCTTCTCGACGCCGATGCCGCTGGACTCTTTGCGTACGGTAAAGGTCGTTCTGTTTCCGCCGCCCTGGATCTTAAGGACAACACCCTCGAAGATCTGTACTCTTTCGCGGTTTCCTTCCTTGATCCTGTTGTGAACACGGACTGTGTCGCCGGTGTTGAAACTGGGTACTTCTGCCTTCAGCTGGGCAGCTTCGATTTCACTGATAATGCTCATTTCTTCTCCTTCGTTATGGATGTTCTTAATGGATGACCGTTCATCGGCCCGTCCGGGCTCATCCCGCACGTCCGGCGCTTTCTGCGCCCAACAGAGGACCATCTCCTGAATTTGCCGTTTTCTTCCGGACGGCATACCGGGAACCTGCGCTCATATTGGCGCAGCATTGTTAATTTATCATACAGGCGCGGCAAATGCAAGGCCAATCAGGCCTCCGGACGCCGTTTTTTGCGTTTTCTTTCCTCCTTCGGAGGATGCTCGCGCATATATGCTTCGTACAGATCCGGCCGTATCAGTCTGGTCCTTTCCAGGGACTGTTCCAGCCTCCATCTGTCCACTCTGGCATGATCACCCGACAAAAGGACCTCGGGGACCCGCTTGTCATGCCACACTTCGGGCCTGGAATACTGCGGATATTCCAGAAGGCCGTTCTGGAAGGAATCCGTTTCGGCAGAGCCCGTATTGTTCAGTACGCCCGGCAGAAGGCGCGAGACGGCATCTATGACGATCATGGCGGCCAGTTCGCCTCCCGTCAGCACAAAATCGCCGACGGAAACGCTGTCCGTTACGATCTCTTCGATCACTCTTTCATCGATGCCTTCATAATGTCCGCAAAGAAGGATCAGGTCCTCTTCCTTTGCAAGATCAGCCGCCATGGCCTGGTCAAATACTTTTCCGACGGGCGTCATATAGACGACGCGGGCCGGCTTTCCGATCCTGTCCTGCACGGACTTCCACGCGTCATAGACGGGCTGTGCCTGCATCAGCATGCCGGCGCCGCCGCCGTAGGTATAGTCGTCCACCTTCTTGTGCCTGTCCAGCGTATAGTCGCGGATATTGACCGTATCCAGCGTGATCAGGTCCTTTTCCATGGCCCTGGCAAGGATGCTG
>CAMNCY010000097.1 GCA_946534785.1 uncultured Lachnospiraceae bacterium
TTACCGAGTGCCGGCCCTTAGGCGCCGTCCTTTGGCGCCTTAGTGCCGCTGCATCAAACGCACCGCTTCGCGGATGCTTGGAGCGAGAGCGTGCCCGAGGCGTTTATACTATATGACCGGTTTTTCCGTGACAAGATGAGTCAGCGTACCTGTCCCCCTGACTCACTCACTCAGCGACCAACAGCTTCTCAGACCTCGGTATCCTCCCTGGCGAAACGCTTGATGGAGATGATGGCGGTCACGTCCACCACGATCACGTAGAACAGGAAGATGACGGAAAGCAGCGCGCTGTCCACGCTGGCTGCGAAATCGTAGAAGCCGTGCAGGAGCACGGGCACGATGAGAGCAAGCCGCAGGTTCTGGTTCATGCCGCTCCAGTCATGCCTCGATTCCAGAAGCTTTGCCTGTCCGTAGTAATGGCCCATGAAGATACCGCAGATGCAGTGCATCGGGATCGCAAGGACAGCACGGATCGGTACAACGCCAAGTCCGAAATTAAAGATGTACATGACATTCTCGAAGGCGGCAAAACCCAGTGTGACGGCAACGGAATAGACGATCGCGTCAAACCGGAAATTGAAAGCCGGATGATACCATGTCGTTTTCTTCAGGACAAAATACTTGACGATCTCCTCTGAAATGCCGACGACCAGGAAATATTCGAGCAGCAGGTACGTAAGGGAGGTCTCGTCCTGTAAGAAGAATCCGATGACTGCCATACCGATCGACTCCAGGATCATGGCCGCGAAAGTCGTAAGACCACCGAAGATGAACAGTTTGACAAGAAGCCCCCTGGGCTCTTTTTCGATCTTATCCATCCGGTAGGTGATGCGCAGCAGTATAAAAGCCGGCAGCATCCCGATTATCATGATTAACAGCATGGTATCTTCCTCGCTTTATTCTTCCGGGGACGCAGAGGGATCATACACCGTGATACCGCCGCGGCTCCTGATATTCTGTATCCTTAATGAATCCATTATTCCTGTCAGGATGCTCAGTCCTCAAAAGGAACAACGGCACCGTCGTAGGTCTCGTTGATGAAGTTCTTGATATCATCGGACTTCAGGACATCGACCAGAGCCTTGATCTTATCCTCGTTCTCGTTTCCTTCCTTTACGGCGATAACGTTCACATAGGTCTTTGCCGCTTCGGAATCAGAGCTTTCGAATGCGATGGAATCCTTGCCGACGGAAAGGCCTGCTTCCATTGCATAGTTGCCGTTCAGGACAACGAAGGCGACTTCGGGGATCAGCTTGGAGACCTGCGCCGCTTCGACTTCGACGATCTCGATGTTGTAAGGGTTCTCCGCAACATCATTCTTGGTAGCGGTAAGGCCTGCGCCTTCCTTTAGGGTAATGAGACCGTTATCCTGGAGAAGCAGGAGTGCCCTTGCTTCATTCGTGGTATCGTTGGGAACGGCGATCCTGTCACCATCTGCCACTGCGGCAAGGTCGGACTTTGTTCCGGGATAGATGCCGAAGGGCTCATAGTGGATGCCGCCGGCGTTGACCAGGTGTGTGCCCTGCTCTTCATTGAAGGAATTCAGGTACGGGATGTGCTGGAAATAGTTGGCATCGATCTCGCCGGATTCCACGACGTTGTTGGGCTGTACGTAATCTTCGAACTCCGTTACCTTCAGCTCATATCCCTGGCCGGCCAGGATCTCCTTGGCCTTGGCAAGGATCTCGGAGTGCGGGGTAGGGGATGCCGCGACGGTGATCACGACAGGCTCGGAAGACGGAGCTGCCTCTGCCTCTTCCTTTTTCTCCTCAGCTGCCGGCGCGGATGCCGGAGCGGAAGCGGAAGAAGATCCGCATCCTGCCAGGACGCCTGCTGCAAGAACGCCTGCCATCAGAACTGCAAAAATTCTCTTTTTCATAATGTCTCTCCTCTCTTTAATGCTTCGGAGAACTGCCTAAGCGGCAGTCCTTCCTTTTTATTGCAAAACGCAGTGCACCTGTGCGCCCGCGGACCCTTTCGGTCCCGGTTTCCGGATGCCTGCGGAATGCCCTTTTAAGCCGCTGTCAAACGTGCGCAAGCCGCCTCATGCGTGCCTCTTATCCAGTTTCGTCCCGATCAGGGTTCCGATGAACTGGAAGATCTGGACCAGGACGACCAGAAGGATGACGGTCACCACCATGATGTCCGCCTGATAGCGGTAATACCCGTAACGGATCGCAATATCGCCGAGTCCGCCGCCGCCGACGGTACCGGCCATGGCGGAATAGCCGAGGATCGTTCCCAGGGTGATGGTCGCGCCGGAGATCAGGGAAACTCTCGCCTCCACCAGAAGGACCTTCAGGATGATCTGCATGATGCTCGCGCCCATGGACTGCGCCGCTTCAATGACGCCGTGGTCCACCTCCTTTAAGGAGGATTCCACCATTCTTGCGATGAACGGCGCCGCACTGATCGTCAGAGGAACGATCGTAGCCGTCGATCCGTAGCTTCGTCCCACGATCATCCTGGTAAAAGGAATGATCAGGATCAGGAGGATCAGGAACGGAATACTTCTCATGATGTTCGTGATAAAGCTGAGGACCGAATAGACGCCCTGGTTGGGACGGATCCCGTCCTTGTCCGTAACGGCAAGCACAACGCCCCAGGGAAGTCCCAGGATGTATCCGCAGATCGTGGATACCAGGACCATATACAGGGTGTCCCGGATTCCCTCCACGATCATCATGATGACTTCATGACTCCACATATCACTCCACCTCCTCTACTGCCAGGCCTCTTTCCTTCAGATGGGCGATCATCCGATCCTGCAGCTCCCGGTCTCCGGGAAGGCCCAGGATCATCTCGCCTCTTGCCACGCCGTTTACATCCTTCGTATCTGCCTTCAGGATGTTCAC
Source organism: uncultured Lachnospiraceae bacterium (assembly GCA_946534785.1). Taxonomy (GTDB): domain Bacteria; phylum Bacillota; class Clostridia; order Lachnospirales; family Lachnospiraceae; genus CAG-791. The sequence continues at coordinate 2,856 of CAMNCY010000097.1, forward strand.
CGGCTCATGGAAGGTCAGGATCATGTTCGCGATGACAGGTTCGAAGGAGGAGTTGCTGCTGAAGACGATACGGATCTTCCGGTCTTCATGCAGGATCGGGACCGTATGGGCATCCGCCTTTGCGGGCGCATCCTGCGCGCTCTCCCACTCGTCGGGATCTTTTCCTTCTATTATAAGCTGTCTTGCAGCGCGGGACTTCGGGTGTGTAAAAATATCCTCTACCAGGCCTTTTTCCACAATGCTTCCATTTTCCACGATCGCCACGTGATTGCAGATCTCCCGGACCACCGACATCTGGTGGGTGATGATGACGATGGTAATGCCGGTATCGCGGTTGATGGTCCTCAGAAGATCCAGGATCGACTGGGTCGTCTGGGGATCCAGGGCGCTGGTCGCCTCGTCGCACAGAAGGATCTTGGGATCGCAGGCAAGGGCTCTTGCGATTGCGACCCTCTGCCGCTGTCCGCCGGAAAGCTGTGCCGGATAGGCCGCCGCCTTATCGGAGAGGCCGACGGTCTCAAGGAGCGTCATCGCCTTTTTCCTGGCCTCCGCCCGGCCCGTTCCGTGGATGATCAGGGGAAAACATACATTGTCGATCACCGTTCTCTGCATCAGGAGGTTGAAACTCTGGAAGATCATGCCGATGCTGCTCCGAAGGTCACGGAGCTGCTTGTCGGTGAGTTTTCCCAGATCATTCCCTTCCACGACGACCGTCCCCTGCGTGGGGGTCTCCAGATAGTTCAGACACCGGACCAGCGTGCTTTTCCCGGCGCCCGACATACCGATGATCCCGTAAATATCGCCCGCTTCGATATCCAGGTCGATATCCCGGAGCGCTTCGACGGTATTCTCTTTGGTACTGAAGGTCTTGGAAAGACCTCTTACTTCAATAATAGACATGGTTTCTACCTTTTTCCGTGTTTTGTATATGCGGCAGGGCGAATCCTGCGCACATCATGATTAATAATTCAGTATACCACCTTTCCTTATCTTTCGCACTTCCAGTAAAACGCACTGTAGGCAGGAAGAAGGCTTCCGCCCCCGAAGTCGTGCTTACTGCCCGAGATCAGGTCAACGGCCAGTCCGCACCCGGCGTCGAAATGCGCCGTAAAATCATTCTCATCTGCATTGACGGCTACGAGGATCCGTTCTTTTTCCGTCTTTCTTTCGAAGATGCACTGCCGGTTGGTCAGAAGGACGCTCCGGAATTCTCCGTAGGCAAGGGCTTCCGAATTTTTCCTCGCGGCGGAAAGCTTTGCGATCCAGTCGGTCAGTTCATTCCACTGCGGCGCATCAAAGGCGGCCCGGAGCGCCGGGTCCCCGTCCTGCTTCTTTCCGCCTGCGCCCCATTCGCTGCCGTAATAAATGCAGGGATACCCCGGCATGCCGAACATCAGCGCATAAAGAAGCGGGAGGTGCCGTTTGTTCTGCAGGTTGTCCGCGATCCTGGTCACGTCGTGATTGTCCGCGAAGTTCATGAGGTGAAGCCCCCTGTACAGACACCAGGGATCCTGCCCGAACTGGCGGATCAGGGAGTGGTTGATCTCGAACATGTTCATGCTGTTGAAGCTGGAAAACAGCCCCTTATAGCATTCATAGTTGGTGGCGCTGTGGCACATGGACGGATTCACGATCTGCTTGTAATCCCCGCCCAGGATCTCCCCGATGAGGTAGAAGTCCTGCTTCATGCTGTCCGTAAAGGACCGGAGCCGCTGCAGGAAATTCCGGTTCACCATATAGGCGACATCCAGGCGGAGCCCGTCAATGCCGAAATACTCGATCCAGTAACGGACGCTCTCGATCAGGTAATCTGAAACGGCCGGATTGTCCAGGTTCAGCTTTACCAGATCATAATTGCCTTCCCAGCCCTCGTACCAGAAGCCGTCGTGCCAGGCACTGTCCCCGTCAAAGTGAATATAGAACCAGTCTTTATAGGGAGAGTCCCATTTCTTTTCGACGACGTCCCGGAAGGGGCCGAACCCTCTCCCCACATGGTTGAAGACGCCGTCCAGGATCACGCGGATGCCGTTTTCATGGAGCGCATCACACACCTTTTTGAAGTCCTCATTGGTCCCCAGGCGCACATCGATCTTCCGGTAGTCCCTGGTATTATACCCGTGGGTATCCGATTCGAAGACCGGCCCGAAATAGACGGCGGTCACCCCGAGTTTTACAAGGTGGGGGATCCAGTCCAGGACCTTCAGGATCCTGCTTGCCGGAATGCCGTCGTTCTCAAACGGCGCACCGCACATTCCCAGCGGATAGATCTGATACATAATGCTCTCTTCAGCCCACATTTTTCTCTCCTCCGTGGTTTACATAATTTTTTTGACCGTTTCAGTCATCAAATATTGGAAAGCCCATAAAATCAACGTTTTGTGGAAAATGGCTGTTTTTACCTGTTTGCGGTACTTTTGCAGTCAATAAAGACCGCGGAATCCACTGATTCCACAGAGTTATCCACATTGACACACGTGTCATTTTTCAGTTCAGCGGCCTCGATTTGTGCCCAAATGAGTGCTTTCGTCAGACTATTCTGTAATATCTTGGTTGACATAATTTTCTACCGGAGCCACTCGTCCCAGAACTTCTCGATGATGCGTCCCGCTCCCATGGAATCCGTCACCCGGCAGTTGCTCCACTCCTGCGGAAAGAGCCTCCTGTACCGGGATGTATTGAACCGCTCGTCCATCAGGACGACGATTCCCGTATCCTCCGCCGTCCGGATGACCCTTCCTGCCGCCTGCAGCACCTTGTTCATGCCCGGATACCGGTACGCATAATCATATCCGTCTTCCCCGCGTCCGTTGAAGTACTCCTTCAAAAGCTCCCGCTCCGAACAGACCATGGGAAGCCCCGTTCCCACCACAAGGGCGCCGATCAGGGCATCGTTCTTCAGGTCAATTCCCTCGCTGAAGATCCCGCCGAGAACGCAGAATCCCAGAAGACTCTGGTCATTCCGGATCGTGGAAAAACGGTCCAGGAACGCTTCTCTCTCCTTCTCATCCATGCGGGAATGCTGCCGGATACAGGTAATTTCCGCCCCGGGGACGGTATGGTCCTTCGGATCCGGCAAAGGATGAAGATCCGCCTCTGCCAGGGCCGTATCGTCCTCCCCGTCAATGATAAAGGTATCCTCCATCCACGCCGACTTCCTGCGGCCAAGGGGCACCGGCATGTGCTTTTCCGGCAGGATCCCCAGGTATTTTTCCTCAAAAATATCCGCCACCTGCTGCATGAATGCATAGGACGGGAAAAAGATCATATAGTTGCCGTGCCTCTGCCCCGTCACCGCGTGGATACAGTCCGCGATCCTCTCGAATTCCTCCGCGGAGCGCCTGGTATAGCGGCTCGTTACGTCATCCACCACAAGAAGCGCCCGACGGTTCCGGTCAAAGACCGATTTCGCGTAGATCTCATAGTCCTCCGGACTCCCTCCCAGCAGGGATTTGTAATACTGGATGGGCAGGAAGGTCGCGGAAAACAGGATCGACGCCCTGCCCCGCGCCATACAGTGGGCAAGATTCTTCCCCGGATCCATGCAGAAAAGGCGCAGCATCGTCCTTCCGTCCTCTCCGGTCTCGGAATAGATGACGTAATGGTCATCCACCAGCTCGTAGATCAGGAGGAAGTGATTCACTTTGAAATAAAACTCCAGAAGCTCGTCACGGACCGCCTTTTTGGCTTTGCAAAGCGGGTCTTTCCTGTTTTGACCGGTATGGTCATTCATGCGTTCCAGGGCAAAAATATCCGAAAGCTCAGCCTCCAGGGCGTACAGCGTATCCACTGCCGGGCTGATATCGTCCCGCTTTGTGCAGCCGTCGGTGGTCTTTTTGATATCCAGCATGGCCTTGTTGCACTTTTTCAGCTTCTTGTCCAGGGCGGGATACAGCTGTGCGCAGCGCCTCCGGATCTCCAGGATCTCTTCCTTATAGATCTCGGCGCTGTACATGTTCCTTCCGCGGTCCACCAGGTTGTGGGCCTCGTCCACCAGGAAAATATAGTTTCCCTTTGAGTCCCCCTCGCCGAAAAAGCGCCGGAGGTACGCATGGGGATCGAACAGGTAATTGTAATCTCCGATAATGATATCCGAGAACAGGCTCATGTCCAGTCCCAGCTCGAAAGGACAGACTTCATGGCGCTCTGCGCAGGCTTCCAGGGCCTCCCGGGAAAAATTGTCCGAACCGGTCAACAGCTCGAACATGGCGTCATTGACCCTGTCGTAGTGCCCCCGGGCCCGCGGACAGTCGTCCGGATTGCAGGACGGTTTTTCCAGGGGACAGATCTTCTCCCTTGCCGTCAGGACGACGCTCTTACATAAAAG
>CAMNCY010000098.1 GCA_946534785.1 uncultured Lachnospiraceae bacterium
CTCCGCGATCGCGGCATCCGCGGAAGGTTCCACATATCCGACGATCATGGAATGGTTCGAACGTGCCGTCACCTGCAGCTCTGCCCGGATCACGGCGTTGTAAAGGGTCGTCGAGACCTGGCAGATACCGCCGCCAAGGCTTTCCACGACTTCATCTCCCAGATAGGAACCGGCAAGCTGATATCCGTTCTCTTCCGTGAAGGGAACAAGATGCTTCAGCACGGAAAACTCCTGTCCCGGATAGACCGTGGCGCCGCTGATCAGGCTGCACCCGTTCGCGATATTGGTACATCTCTCCGCTCCGGAAGAGGAATAATAGGTGGTAAAGGTGCCAAGGAGAGCCGTCATCCTGGAGAGCTCTTCCGCATTGCCTTCCGGCTCGATCACGTTGACGACAAGGGGAAGTTCGATATCTCCGCCGGCCCATTCCTGGTTCAGGAAATCGTGGATCTGCTTCACCGAGGCATCCACATCCACTTCATAGCCGGTCTGTCCGTCCACGATCTGGAACTGTCCGTTCTCCCGGGTGACCGTTGCTTCCACCATCGGCTTGTCATAGCCGGAGCAGTTGTTCACGATGAAATTCCGGAGCGTTCCTTCGTCGAATTCCGCCTGGATGTTGTAATTGGCGCCGTTCCGCTCAATATCCTTGTTCTGTTTGTAGCGGGCGATCAGGTTCGGGCCCTTCCCGCAGTAGAGGACGTCATCGATGACCTGCGGGTTTCCCCAGGTAAGCCCAAGGCTCCCCGCCGTTGCGGAGACCTTCTGGTCTTCGGAAATGCCTTCGATCGTGATCGTCGACTGCCGCATTTTCTCCAGGATCTCATTTGCCTTCGCGTCAAGCCTCTCCCTGGACCAGCCGGATACATTTTCGCCGTCAAGCGTCACGCCGCTGCGGACCGTTACGCTGAGCCCTGCGTTCTGGGCTGCCCGTACGCTGAGCATAAGGGGCAGGATCAGGGCGAGTACCAGCACGACGATGATGATACCTGCGATAACACGTGCTTTTTTACTGTTTCTGTTGAACATCGGAATTGCCTCCGTCTATGACCGGTTTGCCGGTAAGGCCCTTCTTTTCCGGGCCGTGTAAACGTTTATGGAATATGCATAAATGCCTAATTAAAATATTATAGCCTCTGTACAAACCCTTTGCAAGATTCGGCACAGGAGTGCTATGATAGGCAAAGCCGCTTCCGGCGGCAGTTTTTCAGGGAATTACGGTAAAAGGAGTCTGTCATATGCATAACCGCCTGACCAGAAAAGATATTGAAAAGATGCAGGCTGAGATTGACCACAGAAAGCTGGTCCTCAGGCCCCATCTTCTGGAAGAAGTAAAGGAAACAAGAGCCCAGGGAGATCTTTCCGAGAACTTCGAGTACCATGCCGCCAAAAAGGCCAAGAACCAGAACGAAGGCCGTATCCGGTTTCTGGAAAGGATGATCCGGACCGCCGTCATCATCGAAGACGGCGCTGCCGATAATGAGGCGGGCATCAACAAAGAAGTGACCGTCTACATCCCGGAAGAAGATGTAGAAGAGACCTATACGATCGTCAGCACGATCCGGGAGGATATCAGAAAGCGCAGGATCAGCATCGAATCCCCGATGGGAAAGGCCCTTATGGGGCATAAGGAAGGGGATACCATCATTGTGCGCGTCAATGACAGCTATCATTATGAAGCCGTCATCCGCAGGATCACCGCATCGGAAGAGGCGGAGGATGCGGACCTGAGCCGTTACTGATCCGGATGCCGGATGCCGGCACCGCAGATACTGACTTACATCAAAAACAGCTTCCCTTACGGAGATCTCTCCGGGGGAAGCTGTTCCTGTTTTCTTCTGTCTTATTATTTCTTTGTGGAGATCCAGTCCACGTCATCCGGATTCACGCCGGCATCGATCGAATAGCCTTTTCCGCGGATCATGAGCCGGGCAAGGAGCTGTGCATATTCCTTGCGTCCCCGGTTCTTCAGGTGGATCCCGTCGATCAGATAGTCCCGGGCCGTTACACTGTTGATGTCCAGTGCGTAATAGCCGTCGACGGAAAATGAATTGACGCCGCTGCTCTCGGCAATACCTGTTGCCGTATCCGCGTAATCCCGCAGTGTACCGTAACTGTTCTTCAGCGTATTGCCGTCTCCCAGATAGGCACCGGTCCCGCCTTCAAAGAACTGCGCATAAGTCGGCGGGCAGACGACGATCGTGGCATCCGGGAAATTTTCCGCAAGCGTCATTATCATGTACTCCATCGCACCGGCGTAAGTCCTGTAATTGGTCGTGCCGTCATTGTTACTGATCGGCGTATTGTTCAGGTAATCATTGACGCCGTATTCCACGATAAAATAATCCGTCTTGGAAAAATCACAGATATCGAAGACTTCTTTCGTATACGGATATTTCTCCAGGAGCGTGGAGGGAAGCGACCCCTCGATCATCTGGACGATGCCGCAGCCTGCCAGGGAATCCCAGCCTTCTCCTTTGAAGTGTCCCTGTGCAGCTGTAATGGCTGCTGCTGTTCCGCCGATCGCAAGGTTATAGACGTTCGCATGGCAGTAACGGCTGAGACGTGCAGCCATCCCGTCCTCGTCCTTGAAATTGCCGAACTGGGAATCCCCCAGTACCACGATCTGCATGACAGCGTCATCGCCTTCCAGCGTATTGGCGATATCATCCGGAAGATCTTCTATGAACTGCGTTTTATGCTTATTTCCGATGGTCTCCGGATCGACCTCCGCAGAACGGACATCCTCGTGGTAACCGACATCGAATTCACTGTCCGTTTCTTCCTCTTCCGTGACGATCTCGAGCACTTCTTCTTCGGCCTTTTCCGCAGCGTCTACCTTCTTTGCCGGTTCTTCTGCCTTCGCTTCGTCTTTCTTTGACTCTGCTGCCTCTGTTTCACTCTTTTCCTGTGCTGCTTCCTCCTGCGCTGTCCCGTCCTGCTTATCCGCCCCTTCGTTAACGGCAGCTTCGCTTTCCGTTTCACTGTCCGGCGTCGTCTCGGAAATCAAAACTTCCGATCTGCTGACGTTCTCCTTCGCGCTGGCTTTTCCGATTAAATAACCGGAAAGAAGTCCCAGGATCAAGGCAATGACAAGTATGGGGATAAGATATCCCTGCCACTTTTTCAACATACGGTAAAACCTCCCTGTCATTTCACATCTGCTTCTGTTCTTCAGTCCTCAGGCCACAGAACGCATTATACCATATTATTTATAATACCTGATTCCCTCTTCGATATTTATGAATATTTTTATCACACTTTAATCCTTTTTAATATCTGACCGAATAATTTTCGGACCCTCTGTTGACAAAAGACCCGCGGACGTATATTCTATTTCTTGGTTAGCAGCTACTAACCGCCGGCGGCAGAAAGCCGCTTTTCTTTAGTGCAATAGTTAGACATATCTAACTAACGGAGTCGGAAATGCTGGAAGATTATCTGATCGAATGCTGTTCCCCTACCCTGGCGTCTTTGAAGGCAGGGAGCCTGTTTAATTACATCTATGCAAATGAAAAGGAACCTTCCGTTCCGCTGGATACCTGGAACGACCGTTTTGCGGCAGCCGGGCTTCAGCTCTGCCTTCTCAGGAAGACAGACCACAGCGCCCTCATTTACGTATACCGCATCTCCCATTTAAGGGCACTTCTGGAGGATCCGGAGATCCGCGCATTCCTGCAGTCCTACGGATATGTGTTTCCCGAAGGTGCCGGCGCTCTGACCCCTGCCGGGTGCGGAGATGACAAATGGCTGCAGGCCTGCCTTGCGCACCTTTCCTCCCGTATCCGGGGGTGCGGCGCGGATATGGCATTTCCGCATGAGATCGGTGTTTTCCTGGGCTATCCTCTCTATGACGTTAAGTGCTTCATCCGGGATCACGGCAGGAATTACAAGCGCATCGGCACCTGGAAGGTGTACGGAGATGAGAAAAGCGCTGTCCAGACATTCGACCGGTTCAGCAAATGCAGGGATGTGTATACACGCCTGTGGCGGAGCGGCAGACGAAGCATTCTGCAGCTTACGGTAGCAGGCTGAATATTCTCAAAGCGTATTACGCGGAAAGGAAAATAATATGAGTAAAGTAGCAGTAGTTTTCTGGTCCGGAACAGGCAATACCGCCGCAATGGCGCAGTGCGTTATCGCGGGTGCAAAGGCAGCAGGCGCGGACGTGACCGAGGTCGCCGCATCTGATTTCAAGGCGGAAGACGTGGCTTCCTACGACGCGATCGCCTTCGGCTGCCCCGCCATGGGCGCAGAAGTCCTGGAAGAGTATGATTTCCAGCCGATGTGGGACTCGGTAAAGGGAAGCCTCTCCGGTAAGAAGGTCGGCCTGTTCGGCTCCTACGGCTGGGGCACCGGTGAGTGGATGCAGTCCTGGGTCGACGATGCCAAAGGCTGCGGCGTTTCCCTGATCAACGACGGTGTGATCGCCAATAACGAGCCCGATGATGATGCAAAGGCAGCCTGCGAGGAGCTCGGCAAAGCGCTTGCATAATCCTCCGGAGACTTCCCGCCAAACTCATTGCTTCCATTAGAAGAAAAATGGTAAAATAGTGCACAGGTCCACTGCGGGCCTGTGCATTGTTTTTTTCTGAGGTCAGCTATGAATTTCGGTGAACGGTTGAAAAACGCCCGCCAGAAGGCAGGGCTTACACAGAAGGCGCTCGCGGATGCCCTCGGCGTATCGCTGCGGACCATAACCAATTACGAGTCCGGAAAGCGGTATCCGAAGAAGCATGAAAACTATGAGAAAATAGCATCCATCCTTCACATAGACACAAACTACCTGCTCCTGCAGGGAAACGAAGACAGAGTATCCCTTTCCGCCTTCACGGATGAGTCTCCCGAAGATGCCGCTCCTCTTTTTGCCGAAGCCTTCCGGACACTGGTCAGAAGTCCCCGGTTTTCGGAGAATGATACCGACGACCTCATGAAGGAACTGCTGGATATCTACTGGAAGGAGAAGGCTGCCAGGCGGCAGTGACCTCATTCCAGACCACATACCTTCTGGAAATAATTACAGCCGGCGCCATGAAAGGACGCCGGCTGATGTTTTTCATCCCGGATCAGATTCCGGATATTCCCTGATTTACGCTTCTGCTTTACGCCTCTACGACGATGCTCCGGATCACCTGCGGCTGAAGCGGTGCATCGCTCCAGGAGGTGCGGACACCCGCGATCCTGTCCAGGACATCCAGTCCTTCCGTGATCCTGCCGAAAGCCGCATAGCTTCCGTCAAGATGGGGAGCATCCTGGTGCATGATGAAGAACTGGGAACCGGCGGAATCCGGATCCATTGCTCTTGCCATGGAAAGAACGCCCCTTGTGTGCTTCAGGTCATTCTTAACGCCGTTGGAAGAGAACTCTCCCTTGATCGTATAGCCGGGGCCGCCCGTACCGTTTCCGGAAGGGTCTCCGCCCTGGATCATGAAACCTTTGATGATCCTGTGGAAAGTAAGACCGTCATAGAACTTCTCATCTGCAAGCTTTTTGAAATTCTCCACCGTAATCGGTGCCGTTTCCGGATAAAGCTCGCCCTTCATGATGCCGCCGTCTTCCATTGTGATCGTAACCTTATAATCTGCCATACCGTATTCCTCTCATTATGATTTATTTCCTGCGGCAGGGCCTCAGGCATTCCGTAAGGACCCGCCCATTGAACTCTTACAATACCATTTCCCGGATCTTGTCCGCAAGGAGCTCTGCTGCTTTCCGGTGCGTCAGAGCGCTGGGGTGTCCGCCTGCGCCGTACCCGTCCGCCGGATCCATCAGGGGAAGCTCCAGATAATCGCTGCCCGACAGGAATGCTGCGCCTTTGGCAGAGGGAGAAAGCGACTTCTCCACCATGCCGTAGACCACGAGCCTTGCCGCATTCGGATAGTCTTTGGCAAGCGCCCGCAGCAGCTCATAATACCGCTGTTCAAAATACCGTTCCCTGCTGTTTACGCCCCTTGTAAAGGATGCATCATTTGTCCCGAGGTTGGATACGATGATATCCGGGACATAGGAAGCCGGATCGAATGCCGATATTCCCTCCGCAATGGCAAAGGAGCCTGCCGTTCCGGATGATCTCGTATTCCAGGCGACCTTCCGGTTTCCCCTGGCGGCCAGGATGATCCGGACGATCTGTTCCGTAATTTTATCGGTATACGGATACAGCTCCGGGATCAGGTCCTGCGTATCGGCGATCTCGCTGGAGGGATCCACATATTTGGAGATCACGCCGCTGCCGCTCATGCAGATCATCATCTGGTCGGCGTTGAGAAGACGGGAGGTCAGGAAAGCATATCCCTTCATCACGTTTACGTCATCCGTCCGGAAGACATAATCATCAAATCCTCCGTGATCCGTCAGGACCTCCGTTCCGTATCCCGCGGTCAGGGAATCTCCCAGATAGAGGATCCGGAAATCCTTTTCTTTTGAAGGCCTGACCCATCCGTCCGCCAGGACCGCCGCAATGCCGACCTTGTCGTTCTTGCTCTCCGTCAGCTTTAAGATCGTGATCTTCTTTTTCGTCCGTTCCGGATCCTCCAGGATCGTATAAACATGCGTTCCCCGTTCGATCCGGATCCTCCGGGCATTCTCATCATCATCATTCACTATGACGGCCAGCCATGCATACTGTGCGGGGTCTCCTGTATCCGTCAGCCCTTCGGTCTCGATCCTGACCGATGACGCATCGGTGAAAAACTCCAGACCGGAGGCCGAGAAACCGAGCCAGAGGATGTCCGCAATGTCCAGGGTCCTCCCCAGAAGCCGGAAATGCCCGTCGTAAGGCAGATACCGCACTTCTTTCACAGCCGCATCGTGTTCCGTTATTTCCCTGTCCCGTTCTGTATCCATACGGCTTATTCTTCCTCCAGAAATCCTTTGAGCTGCTCCAGCACAGCCTTCGCCGTACTGCGGCCGATCTCATATACTCTTTCTATTTCGGCGGGATCATGGCAGACCCTGCTGATCCCCAGGGGCTCTGCAGGACGGATGACAAAAG
>CAMNCY010000099.1 GCA_946534785.1 uncultured Lachnospiraceae bacterium
GCGCGGTCGGCTCGGCCGGCGGCGCGGTCAGCGGTCAGGCCGAAAGCGCGGTCAGCGGACCGGTCAGCGGTCAGGCCGGAGGCCCGGTCTGTGACGCCGATGATGATGGCTCCCGCCAGGAACAGCAGGAGCAGTCTTTTCAGGTGGAAGTAAAAGGGGCGGACGCGGTTGAGGGCGGGCTCGCCGATATGGAGCAGGGTCCCTTCCGCGACTTCGGGGCAGATCTCGATCGTGCTGCTGTCCCCGGCAAGGTGGAGGCGGATATACCTGCTCTCCTCGATCCCGCAGACCGTTTCGGCGGAGGGGAGGGGGCGCAGGACAGAATTTGCCTCATCCGTGATGTTCAGGTGGAAGGAAACGGCGTCTCCCGGAACGGGCGCACCGTTTTCCAGGCGATAAAGGTCGAGCACAAGGTTTTCGACGTGGCAGTCCAGGTCGTAGAGCTCGATGACGGCCATCTCCGGATCTGCTGCAAGGTAGACGTCTTCCCCGGCTTCCGGCGCGGGGACAAGCCCCTCCTGGAAGCGGATCCGGAAATCGTCGCCGCCGGCCTTCGGGAAGCCGAGGCTCGTCCAGTGGCCCAGGTTGAAAACAAAGACTTCCAGAAGGAAGCAGACTATGAGCCAGAGGGCTGTTTTTTTACAGAATCCGGAAATGTGCATGGCGTTCTCCCATCAGCATCATTATGAAAAACAAAACGCCCTCCTGTCAACACGCGGCGGTGATGCAGAGGCAATGCGGCGGCGATGCGGAGATGATGCGGCTGTAATGCGCCGGGGAGGTGCGGACGGCGGGGTGCGGACGGTGGTTTTTTCGCCCCGGATGCAATATACTTAAAGCATGAGCGGATTGATCAGACTGATATTATTTTTTATATGGGCAGGCGCGATGCCGGTGCTGACCGGACTCTTCCCGATCAGTTTCCTGCCGACGCACAGACGCCGCCTTCATCTTGTGATCGTAAGCGGTTATTTTTCCAGTTTTGCGCTTTTCGAGATCCTGGGGCTTCCCGTTCTGTTTTTCATGGACGGGGAATTCCGGTATCTCGTGGTGTCCTATGTCCTGCTTTCCCTTGTTTTCATCGTCCTTGGCGTGCAGCGCATCCGGAAGACGGACGGCATTCCGGGCTTTCGCAGGAGGATTCTCCGGACCCAGAAGGGAGTCTTTCTGGAGGACCGGTACGCATTCGCCGCCTGGTGGGTCTATGCGGCGCTCCTTCTGTTCCAGCTGTTTATGGCCTATACCAGGGCGTCCTTCGACGGGGATGACGCCTATTATGTCGTGCAGGCTCTCCAGACTTACCAGTGGGGCAATATGTACAGCTACGTGCCCTATACCGGGATCTCCACGGTCCTGGACGGGCGGCATGCGATGGCGATGATCCCCATGTGGGCGGCGGCGGTATCGAAGCTTTCCACGGTCCATCCCGCGATCGTGACGCATACCATGCTGCCCCTGATATTCCTTCCTTTTTCCCACCTCTGCATCTACTGCGCCCTGGACGAAATGTTCCGGAGCCGCCAGTTCAACGAACGGCGCCGGCTCCTTCCGGTGTCCATGGTGCTGATCTGCCTGCTCCAGATCTTCGGCAACGTATCCATTTATACGCCGGAGACCTTCCTCCTGATGCGGACCTGGCAGGGCAAGACGGTCTTTGCGAATATCGTCCTGCCCACTCTGTTCTGGCTGCTTCTGGGAATCGCACACCACTATGAAAAGGAAAGGGAAGATACCCCCAAGGAAAAAAAGGACGCCGCGATCCTTTTTGCGGGCCTCTCCATCATCCACATAACGGCGGGATTCTGCACGTCTCTTGCGCCCTTCATGACGGCGATGCTTACGGGCCTCGCATGCCTTATGACGGCAGTCGCCTATAAAAATCCGAGGATCCTGCGGAACGGGATCCTCTGCTGCATCCCCAATATGATCTATGCCGCAATACTTTTACGCCTGATGCTGATCATTTTCCTCTCCTCGTCCTGAACAAGGGGGAGAGTGTAACTGGAAAAACATGCCGCGCGGCCCTGTATGCTGCCGCTGCGGCCCGGGAAATATACTGCAATGAAAGAGATCTATCACATCCTCATCCAGTACCAGGGAAGCGGCGCGATGCTTCTGCTCTATGCGGTGGCGCTCGCGGTGCTCCTGTATAATGAAAAAGACCGGTCGGTCCGGATCCTGTTCGGCTATATGCCGCTGGTGATCTTTATTGTTTTCTTCATCCCGCCGGTCTACCGGATCTATTCCCGCCTGGACGGCGCCGACACCTACTACAGGCTCCTTTGGCTGATCCCGATGTCCGTGACGATCGTGTATTCCATCGCACGCTGTTTTGCCGGGAGGCGCCTGATCTTCCTTGCCGGGGCTTGCATGGTGATCATCCTGTGCGGACAGTTCACCTATTCCAACGTCCATATCGTGAAGGCCGAGAACCGTCTTCACATCCCCCAGGCCGTCATTTCGGTCTGCGATACGATCACCAATGACACGGGCGGCGAAAGGGCCATGGCGGCGATGCCCTCGGAGCTGGTCACCTTCGTGCGCCAGTACGATACCCGCATCCTGATGCCCTACGGCCGCGAAATGCTGATGCCGGCGTATGTGAATTATTACAATTCCGTTTATGCCGCCATGGAGCAGACCCAGGTGATCGACCTGCACCGCCTCGTCGAAGCGGCCAGGGAATACAGCTGCGGCTACATTGTGCTGAATGCCTCCCGGAGCATTTCCGGGAATTACGAACGGGAAGGACTTGAGCTTGTCACGGACCTCGGCGCGTACCGGGTCTACCGTGACAGCGGAAGGTAAGTAAACGGAACATGGGATTTACATTTGATATCCTGAAAGACCGTGACGGGTCGGAATACGCCCAGATCACGGGATATGAAGGCAGCATGACGACACTGGTCATCCCCCCGGAGGCGGGAGGACTTCCCGTCCGGAGCATCGCCGGCCACGCATTTGCGGGAAGAAAAGACCTGAAAAAGGTGCGGATCCCCGATACCGTGCGGACGATCCGCTCCTTTGCCTTTTACGGGTGCCTCAATCTCCTGGAGATCGCCATGCACGATACGACGCAGGATCTCTACGACGGGATCATCCGCCAGTGCTATGCCCTGCGCAGGATCGAGATCCGGGGAAGCGGCGACAATTTCATTGCGGTCCGGGAGCTTCTGCGGGATTCGGACAATGAGCTGCGCTTCCGGATCCTCCTTCCGGACAGGGAGATCCGTCTTACTTTTCCGGAATATGTGAACGAAGCCAGGGAGGATACCATGGCCCGCGCCATTCACTTTACCATCGAAGGCGCCGGCATGGCCTACCGGGAATGCGTTTCCAAAAAGGCCGTCAACTTTGCGGAGTATGACAGGCTGCTTCCCCGGCTTACGGATTATGATTTCAACGCGGCGGTCAATATCGCCCTGGACCGTCTTCGGTTCCCGGAAAAACTCCTGCCGGCCGCGGAGACGTTCTACCGGGACTTTATTACCGGGAATGCGGGTAGGGTGCTGCTGTTCCTTACGGAAGAAGAACGGAGCGAAGACATCCGGTATGTGTGCAGGGAGGACCTTGTCCCGGAGGGAGCCGTGGGACCTGCGCTCCGGCTTGCTTCCGACGGCGGAAAGACCGAGATCTGCGGCATCCTGATGGAATATGTTCACAAAGTGCAGCAGGGCGCGCGAAGCGCTGCCGTGCTCTCTCTCGATGACTGGGACTGATACAGACCATGAATAAGACACATGCGGCGCTTTCGGACATGGGCGCCAGGATCCTGAATAATACCCGGACGGAGCTGTTCCTTTCCATGCACTTTATGGGAGCGGCCCTGGGGAGTCTTGGCTATGAGATGGACCTGTCCACGACGGAGGTCGGGACGGACGCCGTCAGTATCCGCTTCAATCCCAACTTCCTCCGGACTCTTTTCATCGAGCATCCCAGACGCCTCAACCGGATCTACATTCACATGATCATGCACTGCCTTTTCCGGCACATGTTCTTCGCGGACCTGCACGAGGACCGGGAGCTCTGGGACCTGTGCTGCGATATCGCCGCCGAATCGGTCGTCGATTCCATGGACTATCCGGCGATCGACGATGTCATCACCGACCGGCGGGCAGCGATCTACCGAAGGCTCGAAGAAGAGGTGGGCGTCTTTACCGCAGAACGCCTTTATAAATATTTTTCCGAAAAAGAACGGGACTACGTCTACGAAGAATTCCTGGCACGGGAATTCCACTACGACGATCACAGTTTCTGGAAGAGGCTGGAGGATGCGCCTTCCGAAGACGGGCCAAAGCCCCCGGATCTTCCCGAATCGCCGCCGCCGCAGGGCCCTTCCTCCGACAGTCCGGAAGATCAGAAGGACGATCCTTCCTCCGGGGAAAAGAGGAAACAGGAGATGCGCTCCGGGACCCTTCGGAAGATGAAGGACGAGGAGTGGAAAAAGAATGCGGAAAGGCTCAGGACCGAGCTTACGATCGGGAGAGAGAGCAGCGACAAGACGGGGAGCCTTGTGAGGATCCTGACCTTCGAGAATACGCCCCGGCCCGATTACCGGGATTTCCTGGAGCGGTTCACCGTGGTCCGGGAGGAAGCCATGATCGACCCCGATTCCTTTGACTACGGCTTCTACAACTACGGCCTCATGCTGTACGGGAACCTTCCCCTCATCGAGGAGAATGAATTCCGGGAAGCCAGGAAGGTGGACGAGCTTGCCATCGCCATCGATACTTCCGCCTCCTGCCAGGACAGCCTGGTGCAGAAATTCCTGAACGAGACCGCCTCTATCCTGCTGGATAAGGACCGCTTTTTCCACAGGGTCAACATCCACATCATCGAGTGCGACGACCAGGTCCAGAACGATGTCGTCATCACCGATGTGGAGCAGATGAAGCGGTATGCCGAAGGGTTTACGTTAAAGGGCGGCTTCGGAACGGATTTCCGGCCGGTCTTCCGGTACATTGAGGAGCTTCGCAGAAAGAAGGCCTTCACCCACCTGAAGGGGCTCATGTATTTCACGGACGGGTACGGGATCTATCCCACGCACCCTACCGATTACGATACGGCCTTTGTGTTCCGCAAGGACGAGGACCTGAATGATAAGGATGTCCCGGAGTGGGCGATCAGGCTGTACATATAAAGATAAAGCTGCCGGGGCGGGCAGAATTTCCCGGGGCTGCCTGTGCCATTGCAGGCCGCCCGCATGGAAAAGCCGGCCCGCCGCCGGCATCAGTTAAAGGAGTTATATGAACATCAGGGAAGCGAAACAGGAAATCATCAACACGGTCAGGGCGTACACGCAGAAGGATGAGACGGGCGCCTATCTGATCCCGCCCATGAAGCAGCGGCCGATCCTTCTGATCGGACCGCCCGGCATCGGCAAGACCGCGATCATGGAGCAGGCGGCGCGGGAGTGCGGGATCAACCTGGTCTCCTATACGATCACCCACCATACCCGGCAGAGTGCCATCGGACTTCCGTATATTTCAAAGAAAAATTACGGCGGAAGGGAATACCAGGTCACGGAATACACGATGAGTGAGATCATCGCGTCCGTTTACGACCAGATCGAGCTTTCCGGGATCTCGGAGGGGATCCTGTTCCTGGATGAGATCAACTGCGTATCGGAGACGCTGGCGCCGACGATGCTGCAGTTCCTTCAGTACAAGACCTTCGGCAGCCACAAGGTCCCGGACGGATTTATCATCGTGACGGCCGGCAACCCGCCCCAGTACAACCGGTCGGTACGGGATTTCGATATCGTGACCCTGGACAGAGTCCGCAGGATCAATGTAGAAGAGGATTTCCAGGCCTGGAAGGAATACGCGTACCAGAACGGAATTCACGGCTCCATTATGGCCTACCTGGAGATCCGCAAGGAGAACTTCTACAGCATCCGCACGGATGTGGAAGAAAGATATTTCGTGACGGCTAGAGGCTGGGAAGACCTTTCCGGCGCCATCACCGTCTATGAGAAGACCGGCATGCCGGTGACCCAGGGCCTTGTATCGGAATACCTGCAGGATCCCGGGATCGCTTCGGATTTTGCCACCTATTACGAACTGTACAATAAATACAAGAACGTCTACCGCATTCCGGACATCCTGGACGGACATTATCCGGAGGATACGGCGGCCATCAAGAATTCTCCCTTCGATGAGAAGCTCAGTCTGATCAGCCTCCTGATCGACAGCCTGAACCAGGAGTTCCGGGCATACGCGGAGAACGCCGGCGTTCAGAAGCTCCTCCACGCAAGGCTGGGACAGCTGCGCGGCGAACTCAAGGAGGGCAGGGATGCGAGGACTGTTCTCAAAGAATTCCGGAAAGACGATGCGGCCCGCCTGAAGAGGGAAGAGGATGCCGGACTCCTTGGCAGGGACGACCTGCGTATCCGCAAGCTGTACCTGGCAGAGCTGGAGAAACTGGAGAAGGAGACCGTCCTGCATGCGACCGGCGATCCGAAGGCGGATTTTGCCATTGCCAGGGACTGGTTCACCGCGAAAGAAGACCTGCGCCAGCAGCAGATCGCAAAGACGGGAGAGCACCTGACCAACAGCTTCGAGTTCATGTCCCGCACCTTCGGGGAAGGACAGGAGATGGTCATCTTCCTTTCGGAACTGACCGCCGGAAGCTTCAGCCTGAAATTCGTGACAGAGTGCGGAAATGAGGCGTACTACAAGTACAACCGCCTCCTGCTCTTACGGGACAGAAGAGACGAGCTCCGGGAAGAGATCCTGAAACTCTGAGATGCCGGTGCCGGCTGAGCCACGGGCGCCGGCTGAGTCAAGGGGACAGGTACGCTGACTCACGACCGGAATAAAAATAAACCCGCCAATATAGTATAAACAGCTGCGGTGCCCTTACCGAGCGCCGGCCCTTGGCGGCGTCCTTTGACGCCTTAGGGCCGCTGCGCCGAGGTAGGAGCGAGAGCGTGCCCGCAGCGTTTATACTATATGGCGGGTTTTTAATTGCG
>CAMNCY010000100.1 GCA_946534785.1 uncultured Lachnospiraceae bacterium
AAAGAATATGGCCGCAAAGCCCGCTTTTATGGGCTTTGCGGCCTTTTAAACTGTACACAACGAGTCAGTGGACCTGTCCCCCTGACTCAGCCCGCACCCCGGACTCACCCCGGACTCAGCCCGGACTCGGCCCGGACTCAGTCCGGACTCGGCCCGGACTCAGTCCAGCCTTACTCCATGATCGCGCCCTTATTGGCGGAGGAGACGAGCTTCGCATACCTGCGAAGGTATCCCGGAGGAACCTCCTTCGGAGGTGTGTAGGTCCACTCGGCCCTGCGTCTTGCCAGTTCTTCATCGGAGACGTGGAGTTCGAGTTTCTTCTCGTAAACGTCGATGGTGATCTGGTCGCCGTCGCGCACGAGGGCAATGGGACCGCCGTCGGCCGCTTCGGGAGAAATGTGTCCTACGAAGCATCCGTTATTGGTTCCGGAGAAGCGCCCGTCGGTGATCAGGGCCGTGCTCTTGGCAAGTCCCTGTCCGTTGAGCATCTTGAGGGTCAGGTACATTTCCCGCATACCGGGGCCGCCCTTGGGGCCTTCGTAGCGGACGACCACGACGTGGCCGGGCTTGATCTTCTGGGCCTTGATGGC
Source organism: uncultured Lachnospiraceae bacterium (assembly GCA_946534785.1). Lineage (GTDB taxonomy): Bacteria > Bacillota > Clostridia > Lachnospirales > Lachnospiraceae > CAG-791. The sequence continues at coordinate 591 of CAMNCY010000100.1, forward strand.
TTCCAGACAGTCATGCTCTCCGTCAAAGCAGATCGCCGTTCCGGTAAATTTCCGGACTTCTTCCGCAATGGCGGCGGGCTTGGCAACGCCGGTATCCGGCGCCAGGTTCCCGCGCATGATCGCAAGGCCGCCGAGCGTGCTGTAGGGCCTGTCAAGCGGACGGATGAGTTCGTTGTCCACCGGCATCAGCGGGGAGAAATCATCCAGGTTCTCGCCCAAAGTAACAGCATCGACCGTCATGACATCCAGGTGCAGTTTGCTGCGCAGCTGGTTCATGACCTCCGGAATGCCGCCGGCACGGTACAGATCCTCGCAGTCGAATTCCGTGCTGGCCGGAGAGACCTTCGCAATGTGCGGAATGACGCTCAGCCTGTCAAAAGCATCCATGACCTTATCCGCGTCAAAACCAAGTTCATGTCCCAGGGCGCAGGTATGGATGACCGCATTGGTGGAGCCGCCGACCGCCATCAGGACCATGATCGCGTTCTCGATGGCTTCCCAGGTGATGATCTGACTGGGGGTGATATGCTTCTTCACCAGCTCCAGGATCTTTTCACCGCTGCGGAAAGCCGCACGTTTTCTTTCCAGATACGGCGCCGGGATCAGGCCGGAGCCGGAAAGGGACATGCCCAGTGCCTCCGCAAAGGCGCACATGGTATTGGCCGTTCCCATGAACTGGCAGGAACCGCAGCTCATCATGCAGGTCGTGGTCAGTTTCTGGAGTTCCTTCTCCGAGATCTCGCCCTTGGTGTAAAGACCATAAGCCTCTGAGATGGTCGTGGAGTTGGATTTTTTCTTCTCACGGAAGGACGGTGAGGAAAGTGTCGGGCCGCCGGCTACAAAGATTGCCGGAATATCCAGTCTTGCGGCTGCCATCAGCATGCCGGGAACGATCTTGTCGCAGCTTGCCAGCATGACAAGGCCGTCGAAGGCGTGCGCCCTGCACTGGGCTTCCACCGTATCCGCGATGATATCCCTGGAGGGAAGTACATAGTGAGATCCGTAGTGATTATCCGAAACACCGTCACAGCAGGCCATGACACCGAATTCGATCGGTGTGCCGCCTGCCCTGTAAATGCCGTTCTTCACCTGCTGACATAATTCACGCAGGTTGACATGCCCCGGAACTGCCTCGTTATAAGAACAGGCGATTCCTATGATCGGGCGGGCCAGGTCGTCATCCGTAAGTCCTGTTCCCTTGTAACAGGTCTTGTTCGAGATGAGCTCCAGTGAGTTGAAAGAGCCGACTTTCATATCCATAAGAAGGTACTCTCCTTTCTGCAGAGGGAAACCATGGTCAATGACTTCTACCAATAACTATACAATTCCTTCTGTAAAAAAGGAATTCCGCTTTTTCATCACGGCGTGATCACAATGTCAAATACTTCTATGGAGGCACCGTTCTCTCCCCGGTTCGCTGTCATGGTCAGATTGATCTTTGCCGCGTTCTCCGGCGGCGTCAGCGTCCACTCGATATAGCCTGTACGGCCGCCGGGCGCCGGCCTGTCCTCGTTGCCCTGTCCCTGGATATGTAAGCTTATCAGCTTCATGGTGCCTGTTTCATTGCTGAACATCTGCGCGCCGGCCGACTGGCCCGCACTGTCAAAATAATTGGCGTTGACGATCAATTGTCCCTGTCCTGCCGGTGCTTCCGCGCGGAGAGTGTAGCTTTGTCCCTTGCGGAGCGAAGCATGCACGATCCGCAGTACCCGATTGTCCCCGGATCCTGAGGCTTTTGCCGAGGAAGTCTTTTCGTACCTCAGATCTTCGGCCTGCGTGATGGTCAGTCCGCTCACCGAGAGCCGGAGGTGCGTATCCGCAATGGCAAGTTCATCCGAAAAGCCCGTACTCAGTTTTGCTTCCAACGCAGGCCCCAGACACGGTTCCTGACCTTTGACGCCATAGGTCCCCGCAACGCTCTCCTGCAATACCAGCGTCAGTTCTCCGATCTGTTCCTCCGTCAGAGGCTTCTTGTCGATCGAAAGCTTCGACAGGTCACAGGTCCAGGGCTGCTCCCAGCCCTTGTACGACACCTGCTCTTCGTACAGGACAGTTTTACCGTGCTTTATGGTGAAGACGATCCCGTCTACCACTTCCCCGATTTCATCACTGCGCGGTTTCATCGGCTCTATCCGGAGCGTTGTCCCCGTGACTTCGGCCTTTGGATTGTCCGGCACTGTCAGCGTATAAAGATCATAGCCGACAGCCGTATCGGAAAACCATCCTTCTGTCTTTTCCGCGGCCCCGCCGTCCGCTTCGACGAACATGCAGGCCATCATTTCAGGGCTTACCCGGAGATGGTGTCTGGCTTCCACAAAGATTCCGCCGGGCCATTCCCTCCAGTCCTTATCCTTCTGAAGACCTACGGGAATGATCCTGAAATCCGACATCACATCATCAAAACCGTCCCGCTTCTTCAGGACGATGGCAAACTCATTTTTATCATCCCAGGCCCTGAAACGAAGGGGCCGCGTACGGATCACGTAATCCCGGTTGACAAGGTCCACCCCCGTTTTTCCGCCGGGAGCAAGGAGCGTTACCGGAACCGCGCCCGGGTTGTTTTTCCCAAGTGCGAAGGCACGGGAATAAAACTTCGTCTGGGCATGATTGGCAAAATCAAGATACCGCTCGTTCAGCATCTCGTCCGTAAGCAGGAAACCTGTCTTGAGAATCGAGGACATGGATGCTCTTGCACCTGCCCGGCTGTACCCCTTAAGGATGTCCGTCCAGGTGACAAAAGTTCTTTCCTTCCTCAGATAATACAGAAATTCCGCGAAGGGATAGGCAATATCCGCATCCCCGGCATCTCCTGTATTGACCTCGCCCTCCGGATAGGCACCGGTGCTGAGCTTATCCATCGGAATGGCAAAAAAGTCGATGGCAGCCAGATTCTCCAGAAGTGCCTCTCTGTTATTCGTGATCGTTCCCTTCTCATGGAAATAGTCATAGGCTTCCGCTTCCACTGTCTGCGCGGAGGCCTCATCAAATTTGTAGCTTGCCGTATAAGGGGACTTGTATTCCCTCTGCACCATATGGAAGAGCTCATGGACCAGCGTGAGGAGGAGCATCTCCTTTGACTGTATGCTGCCGTTCTCGAACTTTTTCAGGAACAGGACCATGTAGTGGTTCCTGGTAAAAGTATAGCTGTTGACGGTAACACCGTAGGCCGGCCTGTCCGCATCTGAGATCTCCAGGCGGATGATATAGCTCGGAAGCTTTACATTGACCTGGTCGCGCAGATACCGGTAGGCTTCCCGGGCCTGTTCGATCACCAGATTCACCGGGGTCAGGGCCTTCAGCAGCACCTCATTGTTCTTCAGTGCCTCGACCTCTTTCCGGTATTTTGCCGGAATGTCATTCTTCTGCAGTTCTTCTTTCAGGCAGGCAATGTAGATCCGGTAAAACTGCTTTCCCGTGTAATCCAGCTGATCCGCAAGATCCTCCGACCAGTCCAGTGCTTTGCGGTACCGGCGTTTTGCCTCTTCCCGGGCGTTTCTCCTTGCTTCTTCCAGCTGTTTTTCCGAGGCCGCCTCCATACGGGCCGTCAGGTCGCCCTCTTCCACAAGGATCTGGAATGTCCTCTTTCCGTCTACGTCCACATAGAAAGACTTCGCCCGGGGATCGTATACTGCACCGGATTTCCACCCCTGGATCGTGGTCCCGATATCCGGAAGGAGCGGGAGCAAAACCAGGGAGGCAATGACGATGGTACTGTTCTGGCTGCTCTGGACCTTCAGGACACTCCCGTCCAGCTCCCCCGCGTAGGGATACCATCTCCCGGCATCATCCACCCGGTACGCGCAGACCGTATCATACAGGTCCTGATCGATATCCAGCTTCGAAAGATCGAAAGACATGGTAAAGCATCCCGGCAGGAACTCATCATCCGCAAGGCCGGCATCCAGTTCCCAGGCATTCAGGACAGCCCCCATGGGATCGATCTGTTCCAGGCCTGCCATGAGCGTTTCGAACTCCTCGTCCGCCACCTCGGTCATGGAAAAATCCCGCTCACGATCCAAAGCATTCTCCTCTCCGGAGATGGTGACGCCTTCTGCGGGGTTTACGGAAAATGCAGGAGTTTTGACTTCCCGGTTTCCATTTTCTCCGCTTCCGCCATTCTCTTTGCTTTCCGTGCTCCCTCCGTCTGTCCCGGTCTCTTCCGGATCCATCCAGCCCTCCGGGTCTCCGAAGAGCCAGTCATAGTTGTCCCAGGCGGGCAGATCGGCCGGTGCCCACTGCACAGGTGTTTCCGGCTCCGGCATCTCGGAAAGCCGCGCATACTCCTCCATCTGGCTCGCGGTAAGCTGCCAGACATCCACGGGGTCTTTCCCGGTATTTTCCGTATTGCTGCTCCCGGACTCCGTCTTCCCGAAGGCGCCGGCAAGAGGGCTGCCGCTCTGACCGGAAACTCCCGGCTCGTCCTTTCCGGGCCGGATCAGGATGATCAGCACGATGGCGGCAAGAGCCAGGACTGCGACCAGCGGAAGGACCGGAAGGGATTTCCTCTTCGCGTTTTTCCTGTATTTGGCAGGCTGCGCCGCAGGTCTTGCTGCAGGCTGCGATGCAGGACGCGCGGTCTGCGCAGTCTTCTGTGCGCCGTTCCGCACAGGCCTCCCCTCAATTTTCTGCGACGGCCTCTCCGTGGCAGGCTGCGCGTGGGCTGCGCCTGCAGATTCCGCACCTGCGGATCCTGCACCGGCCGAAGCACCTTTCAGCGGGTGCCCGCAATAACGGCAGAATGCCGCATCAGCGGAATTCTCCCTGCCGCAGCCGGGACAGATCCCGGCACGGACTTCCGGGCGGGCAGCGGATCCGCTGCCTTGGGATGCCTGCGCCGGCAGCGTAAACTCATTCCCGCATTCCGGACAGAAGCGGGCATCCTTTGGAACCTTCGTACCGCATTTCCGGCAAAATTTGACCTCTCCGCTCATGATGTTCTCCCCTTATTCGCTGTACATGGCAAAATCGCCGATCCTGACGGTGTCATTGTAGACGCCTCCCGCCGCGTAACGGATCCCGTCGAGTTCCGTGAATTCACTGATCTTAAGGGCAAGTGTGCTGTTATGGCTCCGGACACTGATCTCGCCCGTACTCTCATTCCAGTCGCCGCTGAAGGTCAGGACGATTCCCTCGCCGGTCTCCAGGGCTTCCATGCTGTCCTTATCTTCCGTCGGATACTGGAATCGTTTCCTGACATCGATCTCCACCGATGCACTGTTCCCGTCAAAACGGATATGCGTGATGCCCAGCATGACTCTGGTCTGGCTTACGCCGTCCACATCTGTCATCGTAGCAAGGACACTCTTCCAGTCCCCGCCGATCTCGCCGGGCTTTCCAAGCTTCGTTCCGCCGGAAGGAACACTCCCTCCGATGTTCCATTCAAACGACTCCAGGACGGGAATTTCCCGCATCATCATGACCCGGTCCTTTTCCCCTGAGATCCAGGTGAAAGTGCCGAGGGCATATTCCGTCATGCCGTCCTTTGTGATATAGAATTCGTCCAGATCAAGCCTTGCATCATCGCTGTAGGCCTGGGCGCTGCCCTTCCCGGCATCGAGACTTCCTTCAAAGTCAAATACCGTGCCGTCCCGGATGATCTCATCCGTTCCCAGATAGAACCACCGGTCTCGCACCATATGGATCCGGATGCTGTCCCCCTGCGGCGTGATCTGCGCATTCAGGTACTGATCCATATCCGAGCCGTACTCTCCGTCCGCCGTGCTGATATAGACCTTCCATCCGCCGTCAATGAGAGGCATCCTGTCACCGGTAATACGGATGACTTTGTCGGACTTCAGCACCTCCGGCACCGTCCTGGCGCCGCTCAGGATAAAGTCCTTCGCCCACAGGAATTCACCCGTAACGGGGTACTGCTCTGTTGAAAGCTGTGCCGCAAGCTCGTCCATTTCCGCACGGCTCAGCTCCTCCGGGGATTTGGGCTGCTCTGCGGCCTTCGGTCCGCCGGATCCCGCTCCGGCTTCGTTCGCTTCCGAAGCTGTCGACGCCTCTGTCGTTCCGGCCTCTGTCGTTCCGGCTTCTGCATTCCCGGTGCCAGCACCAACTTCCGGTGCTTCATCTCCGTGCAGCACGCCGTCTTTGCAGACGATGTCGAACTGCTCGACATTGTACCAGCCCATCAGCCAGTCGCCGGATTTTTCAATGGCCTGCCACTGCTCCATCGTTCCGTTGTAGCGGATCTCCCGGAACGCCGGGCAGTTCTCCAGAATTCCCTGCCCGATATACCGGATCGTGGACGGCAGTGCGACCCATTCCAGTTTCGGGCTGTATCCGAATCCGCTCCGGACCTCCAGGGCCCCTTCCGGAAGCGTTACGCTCCGGACTTCTTCCATGCCGCGGAAGCCGCTTGCATCATCCCA
>CAMNCY010000101.1 GCA_946534785.1 uncultured Lachnospiraceae bacterium
CCGCAAGGTCCAGTGTTCCGCCTTTGCCGGTGGTGATCCTGTAATCGTAGATCATGTTTGGTCCTCCTGCTTTTCCATACTGTGTACAGCCATTAAACTTCAATGAATACTTCCATCCCATTATAACAGACCGGCCGCCATATTCACTTCAATGAATAATATTCGCTTAAATGAAAAAGTACATTTTTACAATAAAACGAATTGCAATCTCTGCCTAATAAGTCTAACAATATTGAAAGGTACTTAATTATTCAGTCAGCCAAAGGAGGAAATGGCAAATGAAAAAGATTATTGCATTGGCAATAGCCGGTATCCTGGTGCTCTCCATTCCGGTCATGGCAGCAGAGACATCATCTTCTGCTGCAGCTGCAGATTCTTCGGCAGCTGCTTCAACGGGTTCCGTAAGCGGCAACTCTTCTGCTTCTTCCGAGAAGGAAGATGCGCCGGAAGTCACCGTCAACATGGAGCATGAGCAGGCACACCAGAGCGTCGCCAGAGAAGCGCAGACCGTCGGCAAGAATGAGTCCGAATATGTCAACAACGGCAGTTCAAGTGCAGCAGGCCTGAAGTCCGATTTTATCCCCGTTGCGAGCGATGATGCCGAGGTCAGCAAGCCTTCCGCAGGTACGGTCAAGGTTGCCAATCAGGTAGTAGACACTTTAAAGAATGCCGGAATCGCCACTGTCGGCGCTACTGTCATCGATACAAGCGTCTATAACAAGCAGTCCACAAACGGCGGCAATGTCACGTATTATCTCAAGGATGCCGAACCCGGCCAGGAGTTCCTGGTATTCGGCAGACAGAACGGTCAGTGGGTCGTCCTGAACTATACCGTTTCCTCCAACCACATCACGCTGGAGCAGCCCGAAAACGGATCTGTCATTTTCATCCGTACAAAATAAGTTTCTGCGCGCATGACCGGGAGCGGTCATACGGAAAAGGAAACAGATCATCGGCACTTCGGACTAAGCGTCCGAAGTGCTTTTTGCATTACGGACTGTGAAGGTATTGTTTATGGATTTCATTCTTCATGTGTATTTTTTTGCGGTAAGCATCCTTCTGCCCCTGTATATGTACGGTTACAGGGAGACCGGGGAAATCAAGACCATTCTTTTTCTGGAGATCGCAGGGGCCGTATCGGCCGCGGGCATCGCCATGCTCATAAAAAGCGCCGCTTCGGACAGTTCCTCCCTGATGAAACAAAAGCTGCTGCCCCGCCCGGACAAAAGGCTTCTTCGCCGTTACCTGCCGGAGCTTCTTGTCACGGCATACCTTTCGGTATACATTCTGTCCTGGCTCTTCAGCATGGACCGGGGCGTCTCCCTCACCGGCATGCGGGGATGGCGGACGGCACTTCTCTTCCATGTCTTTATCTTCGTCATTTATCTGCTGTATGTTTACGGCTGGAACCCCCCGAAGAAATATTCGGCGCTTGCTCTTTCGGGAAGCGCAGCAGCCATGGTGCTTACTCTTTTCAACCGGTTCGGCGTCTTCCTGAAGTTCCAGCATGCGGAGCTGTATGACACCAGCGTCTTTGTATCGACCATCGGCAACATCAACTGGTTCGGCGGAATGCTGAGCGTTCTCATCCCGGCCGCAATGGTCTTCTATGTACATGACAGCGGAAGTACCCTTATGGAGAAGACGGCAGCCTCCCTGTATCTTCTCCTGTCCTTCATGACCCTTCTCTGTCTCGGAAGTGAAGCGATCCTGGTGTCAACAGCTGTCGCCTTTGCCGCGCTTTTCCTTCTCAGCATAAAGGATCCGAAGAAAAGACTCCGTTTCTTTTCAATGACCGGCATGCTGGGTGCGGCAATGGCATTTCTTTATGTCCTGCATTCGGTCCTTCATCTGGAATCCACCGCCAATCCTTACAGTGCTTCCATACAGCTTATGGAGCGCCCCGTGTTCCTTCCCATCCTCCTTCTTTCTGCTGCTGCCTTCTGCATTGCCAGAAGAAGCAGTATGGAACAAGAAGACCGGCAGGAAAAGTTCCTCCCTCTTTTATTCACCTTCGGCATCCTCCTGGTCCCGGCCCTTCCGGCAGTTCTCGCGCTCCGGCGTCCTTTTCCGGAATCCTTCGGGAACGGCCGCGGATTTATCTGGGGGATCTTCGCCGCCGATTTCAAAAGTCTCCCTATATGAAGAAAGGTCATCGGCGCAGGCCCCGACTGCTTCTTCACCTACAGCATGAGCATCCCTTGGATAAAGGATCTTCTGACCGCCCGCTACGGAGACCTGCTGCTCACGAATGCGCATAATGTGATCATGACGGATCTCATCAATACCGGCATTCTCGGCGCTTTATGCGAGCTTGCCCTGTACGGCGCTTTCATGCATAGGTGCCTGAAGGGCCGCAGCGCATGTGCGGAAAGCCGCAGATCCAAAGGTGCCGACTCATCTTCCTTCGCGCAGGCTGCAAACGGCGATGGTGACGGCGCCCTGTACACTGCCGGGATCCTCTGCCTCCTCTCCTATGCCGCCTATCATATGCTTTCTTTCGAACAGGTCCTTTCCGTTCCCTTCCTGTACCTTCTGATGGGCATCATCGGAAGAAAATACCTGTCTTCGGAGGATATTGCGGATTAACAATTCCGCCGGGATTTGTTATCCTCAATGGGTGATTCCGGTGATCATCCCGCAGGGACCGGCGCACTTTGCCCATCCCGCGGGGAACACCCAGAAAAGGAGAAACGCAGCACATGACAGACCAAGATAAGATCCGGGAAGGAATTGCAGCAGAAGGCATAACGTCAGAAAGCCTTACAGGAACCCCGGCCGGCATGCCGGAAGAAACGGAGATCACGCCGGAAGCCTTCTCGCACCTTGCGCCTTCCGAATATTTTCTCATCGATACCCGGGAGGAAAGCGAACACGAGCACGGCGCCATTCCGGGAAGCATCCTGATGGAACCCGGCGATATCCTCGAAAAGGCCGAAGCCGGCTCTCTTCCCCTTCCGGAAGGCAGGCTCCTCATCCTGTACTGCACCTACGGGATCGTGACAAGAGACCTTGCGCTTCGCCTTCGGGAGCTGGGCGTAAATGCCAGGAGCCTTACCGGCGGGTACGGCGCCTGGGCACTGTATGAGATCCGCCGGGATGCCGCAAGGGAAGAAAAAAGAGCAGAGGTGGAACGGGGCCTTCAGAAGAAATTCCACGGATCGCTCCTCAATCCCTTTGCCCGCGCGATCCTCCGGTATGCGCTTGTCAAAGACGGCGACAGGATCGCCGTATGCATTTCCGGCGGCAAGGACAGCATGCTGATGGCAAAACTCTTCCAGGAGTTCCGGGTCCACGGCCAGTTTCATTTCGACCTGGTCTTTCTTTGCATGGATCCCGGTTACAATACGGCAAACCGCCGCATTATCGAGGACAACGCAAAGCTCCTCGGCATCCCCATCACGTTTTTCGAGACTTCCATCTTTGAGACGGTCTATAACATAAAGACGTCTCCCTGCTACCTGTGCGCCAGGATGCGCCGGGGATATCTGTATAAGAAAGCCAAAGAGCTCGGCTGCAATAAGATCGCTCTGGGGCACCATTTCGACGATGTCATCGAAACGGCCCTTATGGGGATGCTCAGCTCCGGCCAGTTCAATGCCATGATGCCGAAACTGCGCAGCACGAATTATGAAGGCATGGAGCTGATCCGCCCCCTGTATTTCGTGCGGGAAGACGACATCAAGCACTGGCGCGACTACCACGGCCTCCACTTCATCCAGTGTGCCTGCCGGTTTACCGATACCTGCTCCACGCGCCTTGAGGAGCTCTCCCGCAAGGACAGCGGCGATACCGGAAAGGTGACCTATTACGGCTCCATGCGCACCTATACGAAGCAGCTGATCCGGGAACTGAAGAAGACGATCCCGGACGTTGAGACCAACATCTTCCATGCAACGGAAAATGTTTCGATCGACCAGGTCCTGGGTTATAAGAAGGGCGGCGTCCGCGTCAGCTTTATGGACGAATATTCATCCGATATGTTATAATTAGCCGTTGTGCAATTTGATATTATGCAAAGTATTCGCCGGGCATCCATCCCCGGCTGTCCGGGATCAACTACATGAGTGCAGAAGCTTCACTGGAACTGAATAAGAAAGAACAGCCCGGTGCTCCAAAGAAAAGAGGCGCCTGGTTCGTTCACGGAATGAAGAACGGTATTCCCATCATGATGGGATATTTTGCCGTGTCCTTTGCGATGGGCATCGCGGCCCGCGGGATCGGCATGAATGCCGGGGAGTCTTTTCTGATGTCCCTCGGTATGGTCGCAAGTGCGGGCCAGTTCGCCGCCATTACCCTGATCTCCCAGGGCGCCGGTGTCATCGAAATGATCACCACGACGCTGATCGTCAACCTGCGGTATTTCCTGATGAGCTGCTCGCTTACCCAGAAGCTGGACCCGAAGATGTCGCCGGCGTATCGTTTCGGCCTTGCCTACTGTATCACCGATGAGATCTTCGGCCTGTCCGTTTCGGTAAAGGACTTTCTTGAGCCTCTCTACACCTACGGGATCACCCTGGTCTCCGTATTCGGCTGGTGCTCCGGCACGGTCCTGGGTGTCCTGGTCGGCAACATCCTTCCCGACTGGGCGGCCAACGCCATGAGCGTTGCCATGTACGGCATGTTCCTTGCCATCATCATCCCGCCTGCAAGAAAAGACCTTTTCATCGCTCTTCTGGTCGGCATTTCCATGCTGGCAAGCTGGATCTTCTCCACAGCCCCCGTCCTCTCTTCGATCTCTTCGGGCTTCAGGGTCATCATCCTGACGATCGTGATTGCCGGTATCGCTGCCCTGGTCCGCCCCGTCACGGACGAGGACGATGCAGCGGCAGGAGAACAGGCAGACGGATATGCAGAAGGTGCGGCTGAAGCTGCCGGAAAGGAGGGCGGACATGCATAAGAACGTTCTTTTCTCTCTTCTTGTCATGACCCTTACGATCTATTCGATCAGGCTCCTTCCCTTCCTTTTCCTGAAGGGACCCATCCGGAACCGGTGGTTCCGCTCTTTCCTGCACTACGTGCCGTATGTGACCCTGGCGGTCATGACCTTCCCGGCGATCCTGGAAGCGACGGGAAATCCTCTCCAGGGCGTAGCTGCCCTGATCGCGGGCCTTCTTATGGCATGGTTCTCAGGGGACCTTTTCGCCGTATCCATTACCTGCTGCGTTGTGGTATTCCTGACCGGCCTGATCCTCTGATCCTCCGGCCTGAATATATATTCACGAATCGAGAAAGGCTGAAACATGCATAATATAAAGGTGTTAGCAGCACAAATCAGACAATACCGGCTCGCCACGGCCTTAACGCCGGTCTTTACGCTTCTGGAGGTCCTGATGGAGATCCTGATCCCGTATATCATGGCGGCCCTGATCGATAAGGGCATCCAGGCCGGCAGCATGCCGAAGATCCTGCAGTACGGCGGCATCATGCTCTGCATGGCCTTTGCCAGCCTGTTTTTCGGCATCATGTCCGGCGTTTTCTCCGCCAGTGCATCCTCTGGTTTTGCCGCCAATATCCGGGATGCGATGTACACCAACATCCAGACCTTTTCTTTTTCCAATATCGATAAATTCTCCACTGCAGGCCTCGTCACCCGTATGACGACTGACGTCACGAACCTGCAGATGGCCTTTATGATGATCATCCGCATCGCCGTCCGGGCGCCGCTTATGATGATCATTTCCCTGATCATGTGCATCACGATCAATCCCGGCATCAGCGTGATCTTCCTCTTCGCCCTTGCCGTTCTGGGATGCGCGCTGTTCTTCATCATCGGACGCGCGACCTCCGCCTTCCGCAAGACCTTCCGCCGCTATGACAAGCTCAATGCCAGCGTCCAGGAGAATGTCTCCGCGATCCGCGTGGTCAAGGCCTTCGTCCGGGAAGACTATGAGAAGGAAAAATTCAATGCAGCCGCCGGAGAGCTCTATGACATGTTCGTGACTGCGGAAAAGCTGGTCGTCATGAACATGCCCATCATGATGCTGGTGGTGGACGTATGCATCGTCGCCATCTCCTGGTTCAGCGCCCGCAACATCGTGGGCGGCTCCATGACCACCGGCCAGCTCACTTCTCTCCTCTCCTATGTCATGGGCGTCCTCTTCTCCCTGATGATGCTGTCCATGATCTTCGTCATGATCACCATGTCCGCCGCGAGCGCGCAGCGGATCTGTGAAGTCATTGAAGAACAGCCCGACATCGTCAATCCCGAAGATCCTCTCATGGAAGTGAAGGACGGCAGCATCGTATTCGAGGATGTGGATTTTGCCTACAAGCGCCGCATCGTGGAAACGGACAAATACGGGAACGAGACCATTACCATGGAAAAAGTGGACAAGGAGCGTTCCGAAGAGACCCTCCACAATGTCGATCTTTCGATCCGCTCCGGTGAGAACATCGGCATCATCGGTGCCACGGGATCCGGAAAATCCTCGCTGGTTGCCCTCATCTCCCGCCTCTATGACGTTACGAACGGCCGCGTGCTGGTAGGCGGAGAAGATGTGCGGCGCTATGACCTGGAAGCGCTCCGGAACGAAGTCTCCGTCGTCCTGCAGCAGAACGTCCTGTTTGCCGGAACGATCCTGGACAATCTCCGCTGGGGGAACCCGGATGCGACTGAGGAGGACTGCAAAGAAGCCTGCCGGCTTGCCTGCGCCGATGAATTCATTGAGAAAATGCCCGATGGCTATAACACCATGATCACCCAGGGCGGCACGAACGTATCCGGCGGCCAGAAACAGCGCCTTTGCATTGCCAGGGCGCTGATGAAAAAGCCGAAGATTCTGGTCCTCGATGATTCCACGTCCGCCTGCGATACGGCGACGGATGCGAAGATCCGCCGGGCCTTTGCCGAAAAGATCCCGGGAACGACCAAGCTCATCATTGCCCAGCGTATCACCTCCGTACAGGACTGCGACAGGATCGTGGTGCTGGAGAACGGTACCGTGAACGCCTTCGATACCCA
>CAMNCY010000102.1 GCA_946534785.1 uncultured Lachnospiraceae bacterium
GTATTTATTGTATAATTACATTGATTTATTGTTCGCAATGGAGGGTTATGCGATGCTTAGAATAGGTATGTTGACAAGCGGGGGCGACTGTCAGGCATTGAATGCGGCCATGAGAGGCGTGGTGAAGGTCATCCAGAACAACTGCAAGGATGACTATGAGATCTACGGGTTTGAGAACGGATACAAGGGACTGATCTACGGCAAGTTCAGGATGCTGACAGGCAAGGATTTCTCCGGTATCCTGACGCAGGGCGGCACGATCCTGGGGACGAGCCGTGTTCCGTTCAAGACGATCGACGAACCGGATGAGAAGGGCCTGAACAAGGTCGAGGCCATGAAGCAGAATTATTACAAGCTGCAGCTGGACTGCCTTGTCATGCTCGGCGGCAACGGCTCCACCAAGACGGCAAACCGTCTTTCCCAGGAAGGGCTGAATGTGATCACGCTTCCCAAGACGATCGATAACGACCTCTGGGGAACCGATATGACCTTCGGCTTCCAGAGCGCGGTGGATATCGCGACCAAGGCAATCGACCAGATCCACACGACGGCCAGCTCCCACGGACGCGTGTTCATCGTCGAGATCATGGGCCACAAGGTCGGCTGGCTTCCTTTGAACGCCGGTATGGCAGGCGGCGCCGATATCATCCTGCTCCCGGAGATCCCGTTCGATATCGACAAGGTCCTGGAGAAGATCGAGGAAAGAGACAAGAGGGGAAGCCGCTTTACCATCATCTGTGTGGCAGAGGGTGCGATCTCGAAGAAGGATGCCAAGCTTTCCAAAAAGGAATACAAGGAGAAAATGGCGAATTACAAATATCCTTCCGTTTCCTATGAGATCGCGGATCTTATTACGAAGAAGTCCGGTAGAGAGGTCAGGGTCACCATCCCCGGACATGTACAGAGAGGCGGAGAGCCCTGCCCGTACGACCGCGTATTCGCGAGCCGTCTCGGCGCGGAAGCCGGCAAGCTCATCCTGAAGGGTGAGTACGGCTGCATGGTCGGCTATAAGAACAGGGAGATGGTCAAGGTACCGCTGGAGAAGGTGGCCGGCAAGCTCAAGACAGTAGATCCCGAATCGGATATTATCAAAGAGGCAAAGCTTCTGGGCATCTCCTTCGGTGACTGAAGCAAGTTCTTTCGGATACATGACTGACCAGAAGGCGCCGCTTCCAGCGGCGCCCTTTGCGCGATGGGAAATGCTCCGGCGCTGCCGGAGAGGGTCCCTTTGCAGATCGGATGTTTCATGACTGATACACATTATTTGGCATTATACAGAAAATACCGTCCCAGGACCTTCGAGGACGTTTGCGGAAGGGACACGATCGTCCGCACGATACGGAACCAGATCAACACCGGGCATATCGGGCACAGTTATCTGTTCTGCGGGACGCGGGGAACGGGCAAGACGACCATTGCGAAGATCTTTGCCAAGGCCGTGAACTGCGAAAATCCCCAGGACGGGAATCCCTGTTGCAGCTGTCCTTCCTGTCAGGCCATCGATCAGGAAGCAAACCTGAACGTAGTGGAAATGGATGCCGCCTCCAACAACGGCGTTGACGATATCCGCGGCATTATCGAGCAGGTAAGCTATTCCCCGACCCAGGGGAAGTATCGTGTTTTCATCATCGATGAAGTGCACATGCTGTCCACGGCCGCTTTCAACGCTCTTCTGAAGACACTGGAAGAGCCGCCGTCCTATGCGATCTTCATCCTGGCGACGACGGAACCCAACCGCCTTCCCGTGACGATCCTTTCTCGCTGCCAGCGGTATGATTTCGGCCGCCTTTCGGTTTCCGACATCGGGGAAAGGCTTCGCAAGGTCGCGGAAAAAGAAGGCCTTGAGGTGGAGGACAAGGCGATCCGCTATATCGCTTCCGCGGCAGACGGCTCCATGCGTGACGGTCTTTCGATCCTGGACCAGTGCAATGCCTTCAATCTCGGCAGCACGGTCCTGACTTATGAGAAGACGCTGGAGATCCTGGGTGCCGTGGATACACGGGTATTCAGCAGGCTCTTCGGCTGCATCCATGACGCGGATGTGACAGGGGCGCTGAACGTCCTGGACGAGATCGTCCGGCAGGGCCGGGAGCTGACCCAGTTCGTGGCGGATTTCCTGGGGTACCTGCGCAATGTGATGCTCCTGAAGGCTTCCGAAGAGATCGCGGATTCACTGGACGTGTCGGCGGACAATCTGGAACTTCTCCTTGCCGATGCAAGACGTTCCGAAATGTCGGAGGATATCCGCTATATTGATATTTTCTCCGGGCTTTCCGAACAGATCCGCTATTCCGCGAACCGCAGGATCCTGACGGAGACGGCGCTGATCCGCCTCTGCCATCCTTCCATGGATATTCCCGGAAATGCCGTGGATAAGATCGAGAAACTGATGGTCCGCGTGAACAGTCTGGAGAACGAACTGGACAGGCTGATGCAGCTGGCATCTGTCGGCGGCTCCTTCCCGCAGGGCGCATCCGGCGCACTGCCGAAAAAGGAGGCATCCGGTCCGGACAGTACTCCCGAAGAAGCCAAGGCAGCGCCCGTTCTTCCCGCAGCGCTTCCCGAGGACATCCGGAAGATCGCAGCCTCCTGGAATGCGCTTCTTGGCGCGATCCCGGAAGAGCATCATATGATCAAGATCTATCTGATGGGTGCGGCACCCTCCGTTTCGGAAAAGGGGGAGCTTCTGATCGTCTTTGAGAATTATGTCTATGCGGTCCATTTCATAGGAAAGCAGGCGGATGCACAGGAGAACCGGGAGTTCCTGGCCGCATACCTTGCCAGGAGGATCGGCCGGGCGGTCCCCATCGAGTACAAACAGCTTGACAATGGGGAGAAATTTACGGACAATTATGTCGATATTCGGAAAGCAGTCAATATGGAGATAGAACAGGAGTAGGATTATGGCCAAGAGAGGCGGTTTTCCCGGCGGCGGAATGGGCATGCCGGGCAATATGAACAATCTTCTGAAGCAGGCGCAGAGAATGCAGGCGCAGATGCAGGAGAACAAGGCAAAGCTGGATGAGCGGGAATTCACGGCGGCAGCAGGCGGCGGTGCGGTCAAGGTCACCGTTACGGGCGCCAAAGAGCTCAAGGCCATCGAGATCTCCCCGGAGGCCGTTGACCCGGAGGATGTGGAGACTCTGCAGGATATGATCCTTGCGGCAGTCGGCGAAGCCATGAAACAGGTGGATGAAGAAAGCCAGAAGCTGTTCGGCGGCATGACCGGCGGCCTGATGTAAAATATGAATTTATACAGCGGACATATTAATCGATTGATCGATGAACTTGCGGCGCTGCCCGGGATTGGTAACAAGTCGGCGCAGCGCCTTGCTTTTTATATTATCGGCATGTCTCCCGAAAGGGTGCAGCATCTGTCGGAGTCCATCACGCAGGCAAAGGCGCATATCCATTACTGCCGCTGCTGCCAGAATCTCACGGACACCGAGATCTGCCCCATCTGCAGCGATCCCGCAAGAGACAGGACGACCATCATGGTCGTGGAAAACCCGCAGGACCTTGCCGCATATGAAAAGACCGGGAAGTACAAAGGGCTCTACCACGTCCTTCACGGCGCGATCTCTCCCATGCTGGGGATCGGCCCCGGGGATATCCGGCTGAAGGAACTGATGGAACGCCTGCAGACCGAGCCGGTGAATGAGGTGATCATTGCGACCAACTCAAGCCTGGAGGGAGAGACGACGGCAATGTATATCAGTAAACTGATCAAGCCTGCCGGGATCCGGGTGACAAGGATCGCGAGCGGTGTACCGGTGGGCGGCGATCTGGAGTATATCGATGAAGTCACGCTCCTGAGGGCACTGGAAGGAAGAACAGAGCTCTGAGCGCAAAAGGCGGATGACAGGAGGAGAGCATGAGTATCAGAAAAGAAGCATTCGGAAAAACAAAGGACGGCCGCAGCGTTACCGCATATATCCTGGATAACGGAACAGTCCGGGTCCGGGTTCTCGACCTTGGTGCAAGCCTGGCCGATCTCATCGTCCCCGACAGGAACGGCAGAAAGCGGGACGTCCTCCTGGGATGGGATGACGGAGAAGGATATGGCGAAAACAAGGATTTCTTCGGTTCTGTCATAGGACCCAGCGCCAACAGGATCGCCGGCGCCTCCTATATGATAGGAGACCGGAAATTCCGCCTCCCGGTTAATGACGGAGAGAATAACCTTCATACGGATTTTGAGCACGGCTTCCACAAAAGGATCTGGGAAGCAAAGACGGGCGATGACGAAGTGACCTTCCGCCTCCATCTTGCGGACGGTGAGCTGGGCTTTCCCGGAAACCGGGATTTTGAAGTCACGTATACCCTTACTGCAGACAACGGCGTGAAGATCCGCTATCACGGAGGATCCGATGCCGATACGCTGATCAACCCCACCAACCATGCCTATTTCAATCTGGACGGGCATGATGCCGGAAGTATCCTTGACACCTGTGTGCAGCTGCACTGCAGCGCTTTTACGCCGGTCGTCAAAGGCGCGATCCCCACAGGCGAGATCCGGAAGGTCGACGGGACCGTATTTGATTTCCGTAAGCCCAAAAAGATCGGCACGGATATTTTTGCAGAAGAAGAGCAGCTGAAGCTGGTAAACGGGTATGATCACAATTATGTGATCGACGGATACCGGGCGGACGGCACCCTGCTTCCTGCCGCAAAGGTATGGAGCGAAAAGAGCGGGATCGTCATGGAAGTGGAAACGACGCTTCCCGGTGTGCAGTTCTATACAGGTAATTTCGTGGATGACAAGGGCGGAAAGGACGGTGCGGACTATACTGCCCGCAGCGGATTCTGCCTGGAGACCCAGTTCTATCCCGATTCGGTGCATCATCCGCAGTTCCCTTCCTGCATTTTCAGGGCGGGAGAGGCATATGACTCCACTACGGTGTACAGGTTCTCAGCAGAATAAGAGGACACGGCGCAAAAGAACATGGCAGTAGTCAAATTCAGGAATCCCCGCGGAAATAACGACTTTTTCGACGAGGAACCGGCAAAGGAACAGTATCTTCCGGCTTCGCAGGACGGAGCGGAAGAGGAATATTCCCGGGATGAGGGGGAAGGAAGCCAGGGAAGCACCTTCCGCCTTATTCTTCGTGCGCTTATTTCCATTGCGGTGATGTCGGCCATTGTCATCCTGATCGTAAAGCAGTCCCAGAACCGGAGCTTTACCAGCGCGGATTATTCCCGCATAGGCGAACTGTCCTCCCAGGAGAACACGGAATGGCGCCATCTCGGGAATAATATCTTTTCCTTCAGCAAGGACGG
The DNA here is from genome assembly GCA_946534785.1 of uncultured Lachnospiraceae bacterium. Lineage (GTDB taxonomy): Bacteria > Bacillota > Clostridia > Lachnospirales > Lachnospiraceae > CAG-791. Next base: position 5,281 of record CAMNCY010000102.1, read on the forward strand.
AGCCAGCTGTATGTCCTACAGCGGGAACCTGATCTGGAGCATTACCTATGAGATGCAGCAGCCGATCGTGCAGATCAGCGGAAATGTCGCCGCGATCGCGGATTATAACGGAAGCCAGATCCAGATCGTCAATTCGGAAGCGGTCCTGGGAAAGGTCAGCACCAACCTTCCGATCCATGACATCGCGGTCTCGGAGAACGGAGAAGTCGCGGCCATACTGAATGATACGGACATTACATGGATCTATCTGTACAATAATGAAGGCGGTACGATCGCCTCTTTCCGTACGACCATGCAGCAGTCCGGATATCCGGTGGCGGTCAGCATTTCGCCCAGCGGTGAGCTGGTCTGTGTTTCGCATCTTACCATCGGCAGTACCAGCGTCAATTCCAGTATCGCCTTCCATAACTTCGGCTCGGTGGGCCAGAACGCGGTCGACAACAATGTGGGCGGCTTCAATTATGAGGATGAAGTGTTCCCGTTCATCCGGTTCATGAACAACGGGACGCTGGCAGCGGTATCGGATGCAAGGATCGCCTTCTTCCATGGCAGGCAGATCCCCGAGAGCGGGGAAGAGTACCTGTTCGAGGACAGAGAGGTGGACGGCGTCTATTACAGCGACAACTATATAGGTCTTCTGTTCTCCGATGCGCAGGACGGCACGGCCCATACTCTGCGTGTATTCGATACGTCCGGTGATGAGGTCGGTGACGTGGGGATCGACCTGGATTTTACGGACCTGCAGATATGCGGAGAAAGAGTGATCGCGAATAATTCGCAGCAGATCGAGATCTATTCCGTAACGGGGAACCGCCGCTATCACGGCGATTTCGACATGGATATCAGGGCGGTGATACCGAGCGAGAATTCGACGGCAAAGTTCACCGTCATTACGGATGATTCGATCGAACAGATGGTGCTTGAGTGAATATATATCTCATTTTGATCATAGCGGCGGGCCTCATCCTGATGTTCGCCTGTATAAGACGCGGATTCCGGAACGGACTCATACAGGAGTTCAGCACGCTTCTTGCGCTTGCCGGCGCTGTCGCGCTGGTAGTCCTTGCAGCGGGCCTGTTCCTGGGGATCGAGGATACGAAGATCAGGACCTTTGTCGGCATTACACTGCTCATCATACTGGCGCCGGCAACCCACCTGATCCTTCTTCTCATCCGATCCCTGCGGCTGATCGTAAGACTCCCCGTCATTTCGTGGCTGGACGCCCTTCTCGGAGCGGCAGCCGGATTCCTGGAAGGGTTCGCCCTCCTGTATGCCGTGGAGTATCTCCTGCGTCATTTCATCCTGGTATGATGGTAATATTCTACAATTTCGTTGTGGTAGGAAAAGCGGAATAGCCCAAGATGTGGGCGTTTTTTCAATTGATGCTAAATTTGAAAAATATGCCTTGCAAATTGAAATTCCCTTTGCTAAAATACGATTTACCGTCTGAGAGGTCATCACGACCTGTCTATTGCCGGGAGAACACATCTCAAATAAGTTTACGATCAATCGAAAATTTCCTAAATTTCCTGTTGACAGTTAAACAAACCTGATGTATTCTAAATGAGTTGCGTCACTAAGACACAACACTTCAAAACCTGCCTTGCAGGTGCG
>CAMNCY010000103.1 GCA_946534785.1 uncultured Lachnospiraceae bacterium
GGAAAGCGGCAGCAGGGCCGCAGGACCCGCACGCGGAGGCGGACAGCCGGAAGATGGCGGAAACGAACCGGGGACACCGGACGACGGCGGAAGCGGATCAGGAATACCGGAAGGAGGTGCGGCCGTGCCGGATGAGGGCGGAAATGAGACGCCGGAAGGCGGAGGGGATAATATAGAAAATGCCGGTCCGGCTGCGGAATGACAGTCGCCGGCCGGCATCTTTCATAAAAGCCTCTTATGTATGGGACGGGGAAATGCCGGGATTTCCTGAACTTTCCTCCATGCCGTTCTCTTCCGTGCCGAAAAGACGTTCCCGGAAAGGAAGGAGCGCAGTAAGAAGGACCTCGCCGAAGATGATACAGGAGATGATCTCCCCGATACCGACCGTCAGCATCAGGAACCAGAGAGCGCCGGGAATGTTGTAGGCATAGCGGAGCACCAGAGGTACGATGATGGTGTTGGAAATGACGGGAGGGAGTGCGCAGAGCCAGCGGTTTTTGCGAAGCATTCTGGTCCCTACGGCACCGATCAGTGTTGCGAACGTTCCGAAAATGATATCGGGAAGCGCGCATCCGGTAATGATATTGGAAAGAAGACAGCCGATCGTAACGCCCGGAATGGCAGCCGGAGTGAAATAGGGAAGAATGGTCAGTGCTTCGGAGATACGGACCTGGATGGCACCGTTGGCCAGATTGAAGCTTGCGGCCAGAAGAGTCAGGACCACATAGATGGCAGCGATCATCGCTGCCTGGACAGTGTAAAACAGATTGTTGCGTTTCATCAGTATTTACTTCTCCTTTAGTTTTGTTATTCGAGTGGGAAGGTATTAACACTCGCGCGCGGGCTCATTCCGCAAGGCCTGTGCAGCGCATTGCTAACAATAGCACCGACCGCTTCCGATTGCAAGGAAAGTCTGCGGGAAAATACAAATTGTTACATATTCTTTACGATTTAACTGCACGGAATGTAAAATTTTTGCCTTTAAAGAGCTTATGTTATAAAATAGACTGAATATATGTTCTGTGTATGCGGAAAGGATAAATATATCCATTATGAACTACAGTCGCCGTAATGTTGTAAGACTTGCCAGAAGGCTGAATTCCAGGGCAGTAAAGCGATCCAGAAAGCTGATGCTGATCCTGGGGAACGTGCTGCTTCTGAGTATGCTCGGAGCGGGCGCCCTGGGGATCAGTCTGGTAATGGGCGCGTTTCAGGGCATGATCGATACAGCGCCGGATATAACGAATATCAATGTGACGCCCACGGGATTTTCCACCTTCGTGTATGACAGCGAGGGTAACCAGACGGCAAAACTGGTATCCACGGATTCCAACCGTATACCGGTCACGATGGACATGGTGCCGGAGAATCTCCAGCATGCCTTTGTCGCGATCGAGGATGCCAGGTTCTATGACCATCACGGGATCGATATCCAGGGCATCATCAGAGCCGCATACCTGGGACTGAGTTCCGGTCATTTTTCACAGGGTGCGTCCACCATCACCCAGCAGCTTATCAAGAACAATGTTTTTACCGGCTGGACAGACGAGACCTTTTCGGAGAGCGTACGGCGAAAGATCCAGGAACAGTATCTTGCGGTCGAGCTGGAGAAGAATATGAGCAAGGACGACATCCTGCTCAACTATATGAATACGATCAACCTGGGGCACAATACCCTGGGAGTTCAGGCGGCTTCCCTGCGCTATTTCGGAAAGCCGGTCAGCCAGCTGACGCTTTCGGAATGCGCGACCATCGCCTGCATCACACAGAATCCCACCCGGTACGATCCCATCGTATATCCGGAGAAGAACAATGAAAGGCGCCTTCAGGTGCTGGACTATATGCTGCAGGATGGCTTCATCAATCAGGAGGAGCATGACGAGGCGTCAGAAGACAATGTCTATTCGCGCATCCAGGTCGTGGACAGCACAACGGAGGACGAGCAGGTAAACTCCTTCTTCGTCGATGCGCTTACAGACCAGGTCCTGGATGACCTGAAGAAGAAAGGCTATACGGAAACCCAGGCTTATACGCTCCTGTATTCCGGCGGTCTGAACATCTATTCCACCCAGGATCCTGAAATACAGAAGATCGTGGACGAGGAAGTGGCGGATGAATCCCACTATCCCAACGGAACAAGATGGTACCTGAACTACAATTTCACTGTGCAGGGCGCGGACGGCACGATCAGCAACTATTCGACGGAGATGCTGCAGACCTATTTCAAGGAGCAGAATCCGTATTTCACGCTGATCTTCAATTCGCAGGATGATGCAAAGGCAAAGGCGGAAGAGTACAAGGCATCCGTCTTAAAGCCCGGCGACACGGTCCTTGCGGAGAGCCAGAACCTTACGCCGCAGCCGCAGATCTCGCTGACCCTGGAGGATCAGCATACGGGATATGTGCTCGCCATGAGCGGCGGACGAGGGGAAAAGACGGCGAACCGTACGCTGAACAGGGCAACGGGCGTCGTCCGGCAGCCGGGTTCCACCTTCAAGGTCGTCTCCACGTATGCACCGGCGCTTGATGCGGCCGGCATGACGCTTGCCACGACCCAGAACGATGCACCGTATACGTATGAAGACGGAACACCGGTCCGCAACTGGTACGGTGAAGCATACAGGGGACTGTGCTCCCTGCGGCAGGGCATCCAGAATTCTATGAATATCGTGACCGTCAAGACGCTGGTGGATATCACCCCGCGTCTGGGATACGATTACCTGCTCGATTTCGGCTTTACCACCCTGGTGGAGAGTGAAGAGATCGGCGGCAAGATCTATTCGGATATCCAGCCGACCCTTGCCCTCGGCGGCCTGACAAAGGGCGTAAAGAATATCGAACTGAACGCGGCCTATGCCACGATCGCCAACGGCGGCGTATACCAGGAACCCAAGATGTACAGCAAGATCACGGACCATGACGGCAATGTCATCCTTGACAGCAAGGACCGGCAGGAGCACCGTGTCCTGAAGGAAACGACGGCATGGCTCCTTACGAGCGCCATGGAGGACGTTGTTACCAAGGGTACCGGTACGGCCGTGAATTTCGGTACGACGCCCATCGCCGGCAAGACCGGTACGACGTCGGATGAAAACGACGTCTGGTTTGCCGGATATACAGACTATTATACCTGCACGACCTGGGCGGGTTATGATGAAAATACGGACCTTGTCGGAAGCGAATCCGGTATTGCAAAAGCCCTGTGGCGTGCCGTCATGGAGCGTGTCCATGAGGGCCTGGAATCAAGAGATTTCACCATGCCGGGAGGCATTGTCGAAGAAACGATCTGCAGCCTTTCCGGTAAGAAGGCGGTACAGGGTCTGTGCAACGGTTCCCTGAAGAAAGAATTCTTTGACAAGAACACCGTCCCGACGGAGTCCTGCGACGTGCATTATCAGGGCCTGATCTGTTCTGTTGACGGAAAGCCCGCGGCAGATCCGTGTCCCTTCAAGACGCCCGGCGTCATGACCTTCAGTCAGTCGGGCCTTCGCTGCCACCATACGGTCGAATTCATGTCGCAGCCGGATGTGGAAGCGATCCTGAGTCAGGAACGTGCGGAACTGGCGCTGAAGCAGCAGCAGGCGGAAGAAGCGGCAGCGGCAGAAGAGGCGGGATCCGCACTGCAGGCAGCGAACAATACCCTGCAGATCGCGGCAGAGACCCTGAAGGCGGCCCAGGACCAGCTGGTCGCCGCACAGCAGGCAGGAGACCCGCAGGCGGTCGCAGCGGCAACACAGATCGTGACGACGGCAACAGAGAATTACAATATGGCGGTCCAGCAGCAGGCGGCAGCCGCTGCAGCAGACCAGGCAGCCAGAGGAAACTGACCCCGGATCTGCGGATCTGATCAGGATGATCGGTGCAAGACAGGTATCCAGGCTTTCCCTGGAGACCTGTCTTGTATGTTTTTCGGAGGGAAGGATGGCAGAATACAATACGATCCAAAGACCCGGCAGCGGAGAATATGAAGAGAAACGATCCAGGTTCATCGGCGCTGCGATCCCGGTATCTTCGCAGGAGGAGATCCGGGAACACCTGGAGAAGGTGCGGAAGACCTATTATGATGCCAGGCATCACTGCTATGCCTATGTCCTCGGAGAGAAAAAGGATGTCCGCAAAGCGTCGGATGACGGAGAGCCTTCCGGTACGGCCGGGCTTCCGATCCTGAAGGTCATCGACGGGAGCGGCTGCACCAATGTCCTTATTATCGTCACCCGGTATTTCGGGGGGACGCTCCTGGGAACAGGGGGGCTTGTAAGAGCCTATACGCAGGCGGCAAAGCTTGCCCTGCAGGATGCGGGGATCGTGACGCTGAAAGAGGGAGAGATCCTGGAGCTTGCCATGGAATATTCGTGTCTCGACAGGATATCGTATCTTCTGAAGCAGGAGAAGATCGCCGTAACGGATACGGAATATACGGACAAGGTCGTCATGCGGCTGAAGGTACCGTCCATGCGGGCTGCGGAAATCAGGGAAAAGATCCTGCAGAGCGGGGCGGGGACGATCGGAATGACCACTCTGGAGAGGGGATATTTCGGGTTTGACTTTGACAATTCGCAAAGCTAAACTAATGGTGACCTCGAAGACAGGAGGTGAGCTATGGAAAATCTGGAAAACGAAGAACTCGAGCTGGAATATAAGAAAACACTGCTCGATCTTCTGAAATCAAAACAGTATACCAAACTGCGTCAGGCATGCGACGACATGCAGGCGGCGGATATCGCTGCGGTCATGGATGACATGGAGGATGAGGATTCCCTGAAGATCTTCCGCCTTCTTCCCAAGAACATGGCGGCGGATGTTTTTGCCAACCTGGAGATCGACGACCAGCAGTACATCATAGCTTCCATGTCCGATAAGGAAGCGTCCAGCATCATCGACAACCTGATGGCCGATGACGCGGCGGATTTCCTGGAAGAGATGCCCGCCAACGTCGTGAAGAAGATCCTGGCGAACGCGCGGCCCGATACGAGGGCGGATATCAATCATCTGCTGCAGTATCCGGAGGATTCGGCCGGTTCCATCATGACGGTCGAGTTCGTGGACCTTCGGGAATACATGACAGTCGCGGATGCCATCGAAAGGATCCGCAAGGTCGGCCTGGACAGTGAGACAGTCAATATCTGTTACGTCCTGACGAAGGAAAGGGTACTGGTCGGCACCGTAGCCCTGCGGTATCTCCTGATCAAGCGCCAGGATGAGCTGATCGGCGATTTCATGAACGAAAAGGTCATCAGCATACGGACGAACACAGACCAGGAAGAAGCTGCAAGGATGCTCCAGAAATATGACTTCACGGCGATGCCGGTCGTAGACCAGGAAGACCGTATGGTCGGTATCATCACCATCGATGACGTTGTCGATATCATTGAAGAAGAGGCAACGGAAGATATCGAAAAGATGGCGGCTATCCTGCCTTCCGACAAGTCCTATTTCAAGATGAGCATTCTGGAGACCTATAAGAACCGGATGCCCTGGCTCCTTCTCCTGATGATCTCCGCGACCTTCACCGGCGCCATCATCACGCGTTTTGAAGACGCTCTTTCTTCGTATGTGATCCTGACGGCGTACATCCCCATGCTGATGGATACGGGCGGCAACGCCGGCTCCCAGGCATCGGTCTCGATCATCCGTGGTATTTCACTGGGAGAGATCGAATTCGGAGATGTTTTAAAGGCGCTTTGGAAAGAGATCAGGGTGGCCTGTATGTGCGGCATCACGCTTTCCTGCGTGAACTTCCTCAAGCTGATCACCCTGGACAGGATACCGCTCCTGGTGGCAGCAGTCGTCTGCCTGACGCTTGTCGTAGTCGTTCTCATCGCCAAGACGATCGGATGCTTCCTGCCGCTTCTTGCCGCAAAGCTCGGCTTTGACCCGGCCGTAATGGCATCTCCGCTTATCACGACGATCGTGGATGCGCTGGCGCTTCTTACCTATTTCACGCTGGCGACGCAGATCCTGCATCTGTAGAAGAATATAAAAGCATATTCGCGGAAGGATTTCCGCATGAAAAAAGCTGTGGCCGTGGCCGCAGCTTTTTTGTCCGCAATTCTGTTCCTGACAGGAGTGTTATCTGGGTGTCAGGACATCGCTCCAGGAGGCGGCCCCCATGATGGCCAGCGTCTGATCCTGGATCTCTTTGGAATCAACGTGCTTATAGAATTCATAGGACGGCTTGTGGACGCCATTGTAATGCTCCAGTCCGGAGGCAAGTCCCTGGGAGACCTCGGTCGGATGGTCCTGCTGCCGGAAAAGGATGAAGCCGTCGATATGCCGGTTGTTCATGGCCTGCATATAGCCGAAGACGATCGAAGCCGCCTGCTGCGCCTCATTCCGGGAGGAATCATAACCGACCTCGCTGACGATCACGCTCCGCACCTTGCCGCTGTCCGTGAGGAATGCCGGCGTGCACAGGTAATCGGTCAGCACATCGATGTTTTCCATCGTAATGTACGCGGTATCCTGGCTGTGGGAATGGGAGACATCCTTCGTCCATGCCACGGGATCGTAGATGGGGCAGTTGTAGGGATGGATACCGACATGCCATTCCATGTTCCCTTCAGAGCGCACGATGTCGTTGAAGAGGTTGAGGAAAGGCTTTGCGGGATAGTGCTCGCCGCCCTTTGTGCTGGCATTGTATTCGAAATCGAAGGAGGTATAGATCCTGGCATTTGCATTGATGCTGCGGATCGTATTGTAGAACAGGCGGACGGCATCCGCATAGGCCTTTACGTCGGTATTCAGCCCCGCGGCGGCGCTCATATAATGCCACTCCGTGCGCGCATTCACTTCGTTCCCGATGATCCAGTTGTCGACCTGTCCAAGGCCGTTTCCGGAATAACGCTGCGCAAGAAATGCGGCGATCGCTTCCAGTTTTTCCGTGCCG
>CAMNCY010000104.1 GCA_946534785.1 uncultured Lachnospiraceae bacterium
GACTGCGTCCATGTCGATGCCGGTCTTGGTCGATCCCAGGTTTACAGAGGAGCACACGATGTCCGTCTCGCAAAGCGCCTTCGGGATCGAGCGGATCAGAAGCTCGTCCGCCGGCGTCATGCCTTTGGAGACCAGGGCGGAATAACCGCCGAGGAAGTTGACGCCGACATCTTTTGCCACTTTATCCAGCGTTTTTGCGATGGCGGTAAAGTCATCGCTGGTCTTGCATGCGGAAGCGCCGATCAGGGCGATCGGCGTGACCGAAATTCTTTTGTTGACGATGGGGATCCCGAAATCCTTCGAGATCTCTTCGCCCGTACGGACAAGGTCCTTCGCGCAGCGGTAGATCTTGTCGTAGATCTTGCGGTTGAGCGCCTCCAGGTCGGAATCGATGCAGTCCAGAAGGCTGATGCCCATCGTGATGGTACGGACATCGAGGTTTTCCCGCTCGATCATCGCATTGGTCTCGGCGACCTCATGAATATTGATCATAAAGCTGTCCTTTCACTGTCAGATGCGATACTCAGCTGTCAGAAGCGATACTCAGATGCGGTGCATGGAGTCGAAGATCTCTTCCTTCTGGCACTTGATCTGCACGCCGATGGTATCTTCGCCAAGACGCGCCAGCTCGTCCGCCATTTCTCCGAACGGCCTGTCCAGGCCCGCAACGTCCACGATCATCATCATGTTGAAATATCCCTGTACGATCGTCTGGGAAATGTCCAGGATGTTGATCCCGTTCTTTGCCAGGTATCCGCAGACGGCGGCGATGATGCCCACCGTATCCTTACCTACGACCGTAATGATTGCTCTTTCCTGCATATCCGTTTCCTTTCCGGTGTAAAAACAGTTGTTCACGCTGCAAAACAGATCAGAATTCCACGACCGCGGAAGGCTCCTTCCTTCTTGCGACGGCGATCGGGAGCTCATCGGCACGGTAGCCCGTGGTATCTTCATGGGAAAATATCTCCAGCCGCACTGTTTCAAAGGCAAGCTCGGGGAGGTTGTTTTCCTGGCTGAGGTGCCCCAGGAAGATCCCCTTCATGTGATCATTCAGAACGCGCGTTAAAAGCTCGCCGCTGGAGACGTTGGAAAGATGTCCTCTTTTTCCGAGGATGCGCTGCTTTAAGTGGTAAGGGTAGGGCCCCACCTGCAGCATGTTGATATCGTGATTGGCTTCCAGGAGAAGCACGTCCGAATCCTTCAGGCACTCGGCCGTGTAATCGGTATAGCAGCCAAGGTCCGTGCAGACGCAGGCTTTCTTTTTCCCGTAGAAAAAGCGGTAGCCCACCGGCTGCGCCGCATCGTGGGAGATGGTCATGGGATCGACGACCAGGTCCTTGAGCGTTACTTTTTCATCGGCGCGGACCTCCACAAAACGGCCGGGGTCGATGGCGCTGCACTTGGGATTCGCAAGGATCTCCCGGATCGTGCCGCCTGTTGCGAAGATCGGCATCTGTGTTGTTTTTGCGATCATCGAAAGGCCCGCGATGTGATCGGAATGTTCGTGGGTGATGAAGATCCCGTCGATATCCTGCAGGGAAAGATCAAGGTCCCGCAGGGCCTCCGTCGTCCGCTTGCGGCTTACGCCGACGTCCACCAGGACGTGGGTCGCGTCCGATCCGATATAGGTACAGTTGCCGCTGCTTCCGCTGGCAATACACTGAAATCTCATAAAAATGCGTTTCCTTTATTGCATCAGTTCTTTCATATGCTGATCGATCTGTCTGTAAGCATCATCCAATTCGCCGGAATTGTCAATAATAACATCACAGCCTTTCCGGAACTCCTCCTCCGAGATCTGGCTGCGGATGATGCTGTCGATCTTTTCGTCCGAATATCCCCTCGATGCCTTCAGGCGCATGCGGCGGACCTCCTCCCGGCAGTAGATGTACCACATCTCGTCGACGTACTTCCGATAGCCCGCTTCGATGAGAAGGGCCGACTCCAGGAAAAAGAAATCCGCTTCGCCTTTCCTTCTCTCCTCTTCCACCGCATTCTCGATGTACACGCGGACCGCGGGATGGATGAGGCCGTTGACTCTGGTAAGGAGGTCTTCATCGACAAAGATCCGGGCCGCCATTTCCTTCTTGATGATAAAGCCGTTTTCGTCCAGAAGAGGATTGCCCGTGGGATATTTTTCCAGAAGATCCACCAGTTCACGGTAGATCAGGCCGCCGGGCACATAGACCTCATGCGCCGCCTCGTCGGAAAGGAGGATCCTGCAGCGGTAGTGCTCCCGGATATATTTTAACAGTTCTGATTTTCCCGAGCCAACGCCGCCCGTAATGCCGATCAGCTTCATGCTGCCTCCTATTTTGCTTCGTACCAGTCGCTCCCCGTGTGGGCGTCTGCTTCCAGCCGTACCGCCAGGTCCGCGGCGCCCGTCATGCCGCTCTTAAGCACCTCGATGACCGCCTCTTCCTCTCCGGGGGCCGTTTCGATCAGGAGTTCGTCGTGGATCTGGAGGATGAGCTCCGACTTCATGCGGCGGCGGCGCAGCTCTTCCCAGACGCGGATCATGGCGATCTTCATGATGTCCGCCCCGGTCCCCTGGATCGGTGCGTTCATGGCGACGCGCTCGCCGAACTGGCGCTGCATGAAGTTGCTGCTCTTCAGCTCCGGAATGGGCCTTCTTCTTCCGAACAGGGTCACGGAATAGCCGTTCTTTCTGGCAAATTCAACGCGGCCGTCAAGGAAGCCTTTGATTCCCGGGAACATGGCAAAATAATCCTCGATGTATTTCGCGGCTTCCTTCCTTGAAATGGAAAGGTCCTGGGAGAGGCCGAAGGAGCTGATGCCGTAGACGATACCGAAGTTGACCGCCTTGGCGTTTCTTCTCTGCAGGTCCGTGACCTCCTCGAAGGGCGTGTGGAAGACGCGGGATGCCGTCATGCGGTGGATGTCCTTATTCTCGTTGAAGGCTTCGATCAGGGCCTCGTCCCCGGACATGGAGGCGAGGATCCGAAGCTCGATCTGGGAATAGTCGGCGTCTGTGAAAATATAACCGTCCTTCGGGACGAAGACCTTGCGGATGGCTCTTCCCAGCTCTGTCCGCATGGGGATGTTCTGGAGGTTGGGATCGGTGGAACTGATCCTGCCCGTTGCCGTGATCGTCTGGTTGAAGGTGGTATGGATCCTCGAATCGCTCCCGATGAAGACGGAAAGGCCGTCCGCATAGGTGGACTTGAGCTTCGTAAGGCCGCGGTATTCCAGGATCTTCTCCACGATGGGATAATCGGGCGAGAGCTTTTCCAGGACGTCTGCCGCCGTGGAATACCCGGTCTTGGTCTTTTTGCCGCCGGGAAGTCCCATTTTCTCAAACAGGATCTCGCCCAGCTGCTTCGGGCTTGCGATGTTGAAAACGACTCCGGCTTCTTCGTGGATCTCTTTTTCCAGTTCATCGATCCTGCCGACGAGGCGGTCGCCGTATTCCTTGAGTTTGTCGGGAAGGATCCGGATCCCGAGCCTCTGCATGTCGTAGAGAATGTAGGAAAGGGGAAGTTCTGTTTTCTCATACAGGTCCCACATGTCCATCCCGCGGAGCTTTTCCCGGATGAGGGGCGCGGCCTTTAAGAGCGCGTGGGCGCTCATGCAGGCATAGCGCATGACCTCCTCTTCGTTTTCGGCAAGTTTTTCCGCAAAGGACTGCTTTCCGAGAAGCTGCTTTTTCCCGACGATGGCCGTCTGCAGGTATTCGCTGGCCACATCTTCCGGCTCGTAGTCGTTCTTCAGGGGATTGATAAGGTAAGCGCCAAGGAGCAGGTCAAAGATGCCGTCCAGGCGGATCCCGTCTTCGAATTCGCTGCGGTCTGCCTGCCAGACGGGGTACTGCTTCTTGATGTCGAAAACATTGATGATATGGCCGCCCTTTTTCGCTTCCTTCCGGATGCGGGCAAGGCCGTCCGAAATAAAGGCGGCATCCGGCCTCTGCGACGCGCCGCCAAGGAGCTGGTCCAGGGTGAGCTGTCCGCTTTCCGCGGGGATCCAGTAAGCAGTATCGCCGATGCAGAGGGCGACCGCAAGAAGCGAGGAATCAAAGACCGGGAAAACAGCGATCTCCTCCGCTGCCAGGGCTTTGCGGAAGACCTCTTCCGCTTCCGAAGCACCGCCTGCCTTTTCGATCTGAAGGGGTGCTCCTTTTTCCCGGACGCTCCGGGCCGTCGACGTATCAAATCGTTTCAGGAGGTTCTTGAAGCCAAGCTCCGTGAAGATCTCAAAGGCCTCTTTGGTATAGAAGTCCGTGATCGCGGCCTTCTCCTTGTCCAGTTCTACATCGGCATCCGTCTTGATCGTAGCCAGGAACAGGGAAAGCCTTGCCAGCTCTTCGTTTGCCGCAAGATTCTCGTGGAGGCTTTTTTTGGTGATCTCATCCAGATGCGCATAGACGCCGTCGACGGAATGATATTTCTGAATCAGCTCCGTTGCGGTCTTGGGACCCACCTTGGGAACGCCGGGGATGTTATCGGAGGTATCGCCCTGCAGGGCCTTGACTTCAATGAATTCAGAGGGCGTAACGCCCAGCGCTTCTTTGACATCCGAAGCGTGGTAGTTCTCGACGATGGTCTCGCCCTTTTTCGTCTTGGGAATCCGGATCAGGATGTGATCCGATGCGATCTGCAGAAGATCCCGGTCGCCGGAGACCAGGGTGACCTCCATGCCGAGGGCTTCGGATTTCCTGGCAAGAGTCCCCAGGATATCGTCCGCTTCCAGGCCCGCCTGTTCCACCGTCTTGATGTTCATGGCAGCAAGGACTTTTTTGATCAGGGGCACCTGCTCCCGAAGCTCCTCCGGCATGGCATGGCGCGTTCCCTTGTAGGCCTCATAGGCTTCATGACGGAAGGTGGGCGCATGCACGTCGAAGGCAACGGTCAGGTAGTCCGCCTTCTCCTCGTCGAGAATGCGGAAAAGTATATTCAGGAAGCCGTAAACGGCTCCCGTATGGAGGCCCGCGGCATTAGTCAAATCGGGCATTCCGTAGAACGCCCGATTCAGTATGCTGTGTCCGTCGATCAGTACCAGTTTTTCACTCATGTCAATCCTCTACATTTATACCCAAAGGAGCATGGCCAGGACAATGGAGGCGGAAAAGGCAAATATCGTGATCACCTCCAGGCCGTAGGCCGCGATCGTAAGGCGCTTTCTTCTGCCGAGCCTCTCCTGCTCCGTATAGATGAAGGCATTCAGGTCCTTCTGCAGGTGAAAGGCTTCACCCTTCTCCAGACGGTCCATGCCCGTATCCACAAGGTACTGGATGGAAAGCTCGTCGCGGCAGCTTTCGCACTCCTCCAGATGGTCCAGAAAGGCTTCCAGGTCCTCGTTCTCGAGGCAGTCCGCCATAAAATCGGGGATCTTTTTCTCGAAGGATTTGCAGATCTTCGCGGACCGGATCCTGCTGTCAGTATTCCATTTAAGCCGCATCAGGCGTTCGTTTGCCGTGACCCCGTTGGGCATGATGACTTCCTTTCCCGGGCTTACCGGATCGTACTGATATCGTACGGCGTAGCCTGGTAGACGTAATAATTGATCCAGTTGGAGTACAGAAGGCTGCTGGTGCTGCGCCACTGGAGCGCCGGCTTTTTCTCCGGGTTGTCATCGGGAAAATACCCCACGGGGAGCTCCGGATCGATCCCGGCCTTGATGTCCCTGTCGTACTCCTCGGCCAGTGTGTAGCGGTCGTATTCCCCGTGTCCGAAGATGTAGACCTCGCGCCCTTCCCTTGCGATGCAGAGAAGAACGCCCGCTTCCGGCGATTCCGCAAGGACCTTGAGATCCCTGCAGCTGTGGATGGCCTTTGCGGGGACCTCGGTATAGCGGCTGTGGGGGATCAGGAAATAATCGTCGCACCCGCGCACCAGGGGCTCTCTTCTGTGGATCACCTCATGGGAAAAGACGCCGCAGAGCTTCTTCTCCAGCATGACCTTCGGAAGGCCGTAGTGATAATACAGGCCCGCCTGGGCCGCCCAGCAGATATGGAAGGTGGACTGGACGTTCGTACGGCTCCACTCCATGATGCTGCAGAGTTCCGGCCAGTAATCCACTTCCTCGTACTCCATCTTCTCCACCGGCGCGCCGGTGATGATCAGGCCGTCGAACCGTCTTTCCTTCAGTTCTTCAAAAGAATAATAGAATTTATTCAGATGGTTCTCGCTGGTGTGGACGGCCTTGTGGGTGCTGGTGCGCATCAGGGTGATCTCGACCTGCAGGGGCGTATTGCTGAGCATGCGGAGGAGCTGGAGCTCGGTGTCCTCCTTCTTCGGCATCAGGTTCAGGATGCAGATCTGGAGCGGACGGATATCCTGGTGGGCCGCTCTTTCTTCATCAAAAACAAAGAGGTTCTCATCCTCAAGTCTTCTTTTTACGGGGAGATCATTCTGGACTTTAATGGGCATGGCGTTATCGTTCCTTTCATGGAAAAATTGCTGTCTTATCGGGTTTCGTCATTGGCTCCGGCACGCTCGTTAAGATCAGGGACGTGCCTTGCACATGGCCATGAACTCCTCCTCCGTGATGACAGGGATGCCCAGGGCAGCTGCTTTCTTATTCTTGGAAGATGCGCTTGCCGCATCATTGTTGATCAGGTAATCGGTCTTTTTCGAGACGCTCCCGGCGACCGTGCCGCCGAAGTTCTCAATGTATTCCTTCAGCTCATTCCGGTTCGCAAAGTGATAAACGCTTCCCGTAACGACGAAGGTCTTGCCGGAAATGGCGGCTGCGGCGGCGCTCGCCTCTGCATTTCCGTCTTCTGCTCCTCCTGCCTGCGCCGTAAGGGATGTCGTGGAAGGATCCTGGCGCGTGATCTCGACCTCAGATACCA
>CAMNCY010000105.1 GCA_946534785.1 uncultured Lachnospiraceae bacterium
GAAGCGTTACGCTCCGGACTTCTTCCATGCCGCGGAAGCCGCTTGCATCATCCCATAGGTATGGCTGAAGCTCGCCGTCATAGCTGCGTCTTGCCTGCGGCACAACGATATCGGTGTCCGTGCAGTTCTTCGTGCCGGTCACCACATATCCGATGCCTCCCGTTCTGTCATTGACAGCGGTCGTATAACTGAGTCCCTCGGAGCCGTCAGTGCTGAGGTCCTCAGGAGAACCGGTGCTCGCAGAAGTCTCTTCCGCTGTGCTGCTGTTCTCCGTCTGCTGCGCATCCTCGGATCCGGCGGGTTCCTCTGCTTTGGCAGGCGCCTCTCTTTCGGAAGTATTCTCTACTTCGGTCTCTGCAGGAGTCTGTGCGGATGCCTGCGGACCCTCTTTGGCCTTGCTGTCGTCCTTCTTTCCGCGTCCCAGAAGCAGGGCCAGAGCAATGATCACCACAAGGGCTGCTGCACCGATCGCGATAAATTTTGTATATGAGGGCTTTGCGGGCGCCTGCTCCCACGCCTGAGCCGGGGCATCCTCCCAGGTCTGTTCAGGCGCTTCCTCCAAGGTCTGCACAGGGGCTTCTTCCCAGGTCTGTTCAGGCGCCTCTTCCCCAAACTGTTCGGGAGCTTCCTCCCACACCTGCTGCTCTGCTCCGCTGTCCGGAACAAAGGTCTCATTCTCGCCGCCATCTATTCTGTATCCGCATTTTTCGCAGAATACGCTGTCATCCGGTATTTTTGCACCGCAATTCGGACAAAACATGTTCATTCTCCCTTCTGCTCTCTTAAATTAACAAATACGGTAGAGTTTTCCTCTTTTATCATAAAATATCGTTGCACGGAAAAAGCGTGACATCTGCCAATGTCATTGACAAGAGCAGTGTCACGCTTTTCCTGTAGGAAGTTATAAGAACAGATCGTCCCGTGCCCGGATCAATCCCGATAATTGACCAGGCCTGCTGCCGCAAGGCTCTTTCTCAGGGCTCTTCCGACCAGGATACCGACGACGATCTTAAGGGTATCCAGAAGAATGAAGGGGGCAACGCCCGCTCCGAATGCCGCGGCCAGTGTCATGCCGGCCTGGCGGGAGAGCCAGAGCGTCCCGATCCCGTACAGGACCCAAAGTCCTGTGAACATCCCCGCAAAATGAAGATACCACTTCGCCGTGAAACGATCGATGAACCATCCCGCGATCAGCGCCATCGGCACAAATCCGATCAGATATCCGCCCGTAGGGCCGAACAGCTTCACGGGTCCGCCCGTATAACCTGAAAAAACAGGAAGTCCGACCAGCCCGATCAGGAGATACAGGCAGATCGCCAGTGTTCCATTTTTCATTCCCAGTGCATACACGCACAGGAAAACCGCCAGCGGTGTCAGTGAGATCGGCACGGGACCGATCGGAACGGACATGGGGCCGAGGATACATACAACGGCCGTCATGACCGCGATCATCGCCATTGTCCTGATTTTTTCTGAAGATGCCGCCTTTTCTGGAGCCTGCGCCTTTTCCGGAGTTGTTACCCTGTCCGGGGAATTGTTAACTGCTTCTGTGTTCATTGTTTTTCCTGCTTTCTACTTTTATTCTGCCAGGATCTGTACGGTTTCGTACCTTTTAGCTTACGCAAGTATAACAATCCGCGAGTTTATTGTCAACCGAATTGTTTTTATAGTTGACATTCCAGTTAACAATCCGCCGTCCCGCCAGCTGACCGGCGGGGGATTTTCCAATTATTGAAATTTCCCCTGCCACATCCGGCTTTCTGATGCTGCCGGCGGGCAGGGGATTCATAAACTACTGCTGTTTCATATGTACAGTCCGGCTCAGTCTTTTCTGAGCTTTCTGGCCTTTGCGACCTCAATATCGAGCCCGCTTCCCAGTACATCGGACAGGATGCAGGCATCCTTGTGTATCTCCGGAAGCGCCGCGTTCATCACCTGCGCGGCACGCTCCATATCCTGCGTACGGACGCTGACACGGGCGGTCAGCGTGCCGGCTTTTGCGTTTTCCCCGGTGCTGTCATTGCCCTCTTCCGTCATCTCCAGAGGATATGCCTGCCGGTCATTCCACCAGGCCGCATATTCACGGATGAATACCATTGCCTCATCACTTACCTCAGAAGCAGGTTCCATCTCGACCTTCATTTCGATTTCCGGAATATTGTCCGCGCCGACAAAGACCTCCGCTTTTTGCGAAACAAGGGGAATATCGCTTTCAAAGACCGGCACCAGTGCCGCGCACAGGATACCTCTCTCATCGAATTCAGGGGAAGATCCTTCAAACCCGGCAATACCGGAAAGCAGCAGGTTCATGCGTTCCTTCTGGCATGCCCGGAGGATCTGCTCTCCGATCCTCTTTTCCGGTTCATCCGATTCATCCGATTCCTCCGATTTCTCAGATTTCTCCGGTTCCTCCGCTTCCTCCGCTTCCTCCTGCGGCTTCCATTTTGCGCTGATGTTCTTCCCGATCTGTCCGATCTTCCAGAGAAGCTTACCCATACCGGAAGCCCGCTGGCGAAGGTCGGCAATGTTGTTCGTCCGGATCAGCTGTTCCGCCTCTTCGAACTTCTTTGCGGCATCCTCATAGGCGGAGCCGCCTCTTTCCAGGTAGAAGCGGACCTGGTCCAGAAGGGCCGCCGCAAGATCCTTCGGATCATTGAGATCCCGGTAGAGATGCTCTTCCATCTCGAGGTATTTGCGGATCTCTATATTTGCTTCTTCTGCCTGCCGGGCACGTTTATCCGCATCCGGCTGGCGGCTGTCGGCTTCGTTGGCCCGCTGCATCAAAGTCGCGGCAAGGTTCCCGGCAATGGCGCCCTGAAGCTGCCGGTTGTTGACGGTCCTTGCCCTGTTCAGGGCCTGCATGAGAGTCTCGATTGCCGACCGGGTCCTCCTGAGTTCCTTCTGCGTTGTCGCCATGTTGATGCTTTCGATGAGGTAATCGTTCTCCATCTCCAGCTCTTTATAGATCTTCATGGCCTGCTCATGGTATTCCAGTGCGCCCTCATCCCTGTATTTTCTCAGGATGGAAGCGATACTGGAAAGAAGTACGGCGGCTGCGGACGGATTCGAACGCTCCAGGATCTTAATGATCCCGTCCAGGTCCTCGATCTCCTCCATGATATCCGGCACTTTTCCGTCACCGGCGGCCTCTGCGCCCGCATCGGATTCCGGAACTGCACCGGCATCGGCGTCCGCACCGGCTATTGCAACTGCATCGGTTTCTGCAACTGCACCTGCTTCTGCAACTGCACCGGCGTCCGCATCCGCACCGGTCTGCGCATCCGCATCGCCGGCTCCAGCCGTTTCTGCGCTGTCGGCAGATGTTTTTCCGCTGACGTCAGCTGTCAGGGCGTGGATCCTCTCATCCAGTCCTTCGGAATACAGGCGGCTGATCGTCTGGCAGAACGCCCCGTAGAAATCCGTCATGGAAACGGCATCCAGGATGGAGCAGATCTCCCCCGTGCGCAGGTAGCGGCGCATGTCGGGCGCCAGCGTTGTCAGGGCTGCGCCGGAAAGGACACGGAAGCCGCCGTATGCGCGGCCGTTCTCGTAATCATCCTGGATAAGGCCTGCCAGGTTCATGATCACGCCGACAAAATCATTCTCACAGTCCGGATCCTCTTCCGCCTGGTAGGCAAAATCCTTTGCATCCAGCCAAAGATCCGCGATCTCGACCGTATCTTCATCATGAATGCCCCGGATGCAGTTCTCGAGGAAATGCTCATCCCGCGGGCTTTCCATGCACAGGGCAGCCGCGCTGGCACTTGCGATATCCACAAACTCAATGCTTCCCAGTGAAGCGAAGACGCGTGCGGCCATGCCGTAATAACGGATCGCCTCTTCGGGGCTCTCCTGCGCCATCGCCATGGCAAGCTGCATGAGACAGTCGGCTTCGCCCTGGCGGTTTCCCGTATCGACCATGAAACTGAGCTGTCCCTTCAGGTTTTCGATCATCAGGATATCGGCACTTCTGCGCTGACCGGGATCAAACCCGGAAGCCGCACCTTTGCCGAATCCTGCGGCAGCATCTGTGCTGCCCGCAGGTCCGAAGGCTCCGGCGTCCTCTTCCGTTTCAAAGCGCTTCACAAGATCTGCCGCCTCCGGGATCCCTTTCAGGATGCTGATGGTGCGTCCCCGCACCTCCCGGGCGCGCCAGTCGTATTTCCGCTCGGAAAGATATCCGATTTCTTCCTCCGCAATGTCCGCAAGGCCTTCAGTGTCCTGTTTTTCCAGCATGAATTCATAGATCAGGTCATAGATATCCACGGCACCCGCGGACCTGTCCGTTTCCCGGTACAGGCGAAGAAGATTTCTGTAGAGCAAAAGGTGGAGGTCTCCGGCCTGCTGCGTCTTGGAGTCTTCATAGGAACGGATCAGGTAATCTTCCGCCTTCTCATAGTCTTTATGATCCAGATACAGGTGCCCGAGGTCATTCTCCAGCCAGAAGCGAAGGAGGCTTCCGCGGCTGCTTTTTGCGTTCTCAAGGAGTGAAGCAGCGTAAAGCCCGGCTTCCTCCGCCTCTTTTTCCCGTCCCAGGACGAGCAGTGTCTCATAATAATTCATGAGATCGGCCGCCGCTTCCTCCGTATTCCGAAGCCGCAGCCAGAGTGCGGAAGCATCCCGGTACAGCTCCAGGGCTTCCTCTTCCCTCTCTTCCTCCCGGTACAGCGATGCGCGCATATTCCGGCAGGAAAGGAGCGTCGTGAGATCCCCGCGGAAAAGGCTCAGTTTTTCCGTAAGATGCAGGGCCTCTTCCGCCTCGTCAGATCTGGAAAGACCAAGGAGCGCCGCACCGCGCAGCCTCCCCGCTTCCGAGATATCCGGCAGGGAGCCTGTTTTCAGGGCAAGGGAAAGATACTGGTCTGAATCTGCCAGTAGTTCCTTATACAGGGAAAGGGAACGTTCGCTCTCCTGCAGATACTGGTAAAGCCGCGTTCTTTCCCCGTCATTCCATACAGTCCTGGAGAGCGCTTCCCTGCAGAGTCTCTCAACCTGCTTTGCATCTCCATGCCGGTCCGCATTCCGGATCAGGTCCTGCACCTCGCGGAACGCATCGGAATATCCGGGATCCGGAAGGGTCATGAGGTCCTCCGGGATCTTCGGGAGCCCGCTGTGCATCATGGCCTGTCCTTCGGCGAACATCAGGCCGAGGTCACGGACAAGCGCCGTTACTCTTTTCAGGATCAGCTGTCCTTCCTTGGTCCTGTCCGTCCGGTACTGATCCATCAGATACAGAAGGCAGGAGACCACATCCAGGTCGGAGGAAAGCAGGATCCGGCACCAGCCTGCGCGGACATGATCCCAGTCAAGCCGCACAAGATAATTCAGAAGATCCGGATCCGTCAGGATACCGGCCAGTTTTTCCCATTTTTCCGCATCCGCGAAGTGCCGGATGGCTTCTTTCGCATTCTCCGTGCAGCTCCGGATCTGGGAGACCGCCACTTCCTCACGGGGCGCCTTCAGGGCGGCAAAACAGTACTCACCCAGCACGTCGTGGGCCCACACATGGTATTCTTTTTCCAGAAGGATCCGCACCGCGGCCTTCTGTGTCCTGTCCTGCAGGCGGCAGACGCCGGCGGACAGAAGTCCCAGGGCTTCGAGTTCCCCGGATACACCGGCCCAGAGAGGACCGGAGATCTCATCCTGTTTTGACGGGCCTTTGGCCGAGAGCAGGCGGCACTCCTCTTCCGTCAGGGATCCGTCTTTTGCCCATAGAAGCGCAAGGCATCTGCGCAGGAGTTCTGCTTCTTTCAACGGGACGCGGTCCAGCGTCTCATCCAGGATCGAGAGCCAGAGATCCCGGTCGTCATGCATATCCGAAAGGCTCCGCAGAAAAGCTTCCCGCGCATCCCCGCCGGCAAGAGCGTCTTCCGCCTCTTCCATGCCGCGTAGGATCAGCCGGAGCATGCCCGGTTTTTCCGCAAAGGAAGAAGCCAGGATCGTTTTCTTCTGCCGTCCCGTAAGGCCCTTCCGGAGAGAGGCGCGTTTTGCTCCGGCATCCGGATCATCCGGCTGTCCGTCATATTTTTCCAGAATCATTTTCGCCTGCGTTTCCGTAAGAGCGGGCATGCCTGCCGTGTTCCAGCCCAGGGAACGGCAAAGCTGCGCCATCGCGGCATCGTCCGCCGAAGCGATAAGGTGCAGGTGCTCCGGGAGGGTCACGGGGAGCCAGTTGAGACTCCTACCCATAGGATCCTCCAGAAGATCCAGTCCCGTGATCATAATGACGATATCCCGGGTCAGGGAAAGGCTTTCCATCCAGGAAACAAAGCGCTTTCGGAAGTCCTCGCGCTCCGCATCCGTCACGAAAAAGCTAACGCCCGGATCCTTGTCGGTCTCTTTTCCCGCCGTCATCCAGTACATATAGGAGGCTGTCGAATCCGCCTCCGGGAAGTCCAGGGAAGGCTCCGCCGCCTTCAGCCGGATGATGATCTGCCGGGCAACGGAGGGCCAGTAGCGGAAAGCATCATCCGCGGCAATGTTGATCAGGATCTTCTCGTGATCTTTGGGAGAATAGTTGTTAAGAAGGGCTGTTTTTCCAAGGCCCGCTTCGCCGTGGACAAGAAGAGGCATCCTGCCGGAAGCAACATAGTGGGAAAGGACAGCGTCCAGGGCTCCCGTCGGGCAGTAGTCCTTCTTCATCGCT
>CAMNCY010000106.1 GCA_946534785.1 uncultured Lachnospiraceae bacterium
TCCAGGTTCCTGCCGTACCATTCCGGGAGAGGCAGTTCCTTCTGAATGCGGTCATGCAGCTCTTCCCGTGTCGTTACCCCTTTCAGATCCAGATAAAAAGTCTTCATATCCCTTTTCCTCATTCTCCTTCATACAGCAGCGTGAACGTCTCGTAATGGTCGCCGGTATAATAAATATCCCAGTCTTCGGACCAGATGATCCGCTTCGCGCCTCTCTTCTTTTTCCCAAGGGTATCGATATCGCATTCGTGATACTCCTCATCCTCGGGGAGGAGACCTTCATAGTTCCCGAAATAATCGCCGCCGATGCATTTTCCCGGTGCGTAGGGCTCCAGGTTTCCGCCTTCCCAGCCGAGCTTCTTGGCCTTCTTCTTCGTAATGAAATTGGACGGCAGCTTATGATAGGTATACAGATAGAGCGCAACGTCGTCTTTGGATGTATAGACGCCGTCCTCGTCGATCGGAGGCTCTGCTTCCTGCTTCTTTGGCTCTGCCTTCGTTTTCTCCGGCTCTGCTTCCGGCTTTTCCGGTTCTGCTTCCGGCTCGTCTTCCACAAGCGTCAGTTCTGTCTCGCCGGCCGCTTCTTCTGCCGCTTCCGTAAGCTCTCCGGCCGCTTCCTCCGCCGCTTCCGCAAGCTCTCCGGCCGCTTCCTCCGCTGCTTCCGCGAGCTCTCCGGCCGCTTCTTCCGCTGCTTTCTCTGCTTCCGCAGCCTTCTCCTGTGCGGCTTCCTCCGTGATCTCCACAAGCTCCTGCACGTTCTTATCCGCGGCAGGTGCCGGCGCCTTTGCCCCTCCGGCACACCCGCCCAGGATCCCGCATGCCAGCATCAGAGCCGCAAGCTTTAAGGCAAGCTGTTTTACCGGTCCTTTTTTCATAATACTTCCTCCTCGTATACCTTACTTTTCCATGACGGCAAATCCGTCTTCCCGTGAAGAAACGGTATGCCGTATGCGCATTCCCTTATCAGACAGTTCCGAAAGCGTTTCGATCTGCTCCCGGGAGATCCGCTCTCCCGGTGCGATCAGCGGAATGCCCGGCGGATAACAGTAAACATATTCCGTGCTGATCCTTCCCTCCGCCTCCTTCGCATCCGCGATCACGGAAGGCGCATCGCATGCTGCGGCGATCGACAGCGGAGCCTCTTCCGGCCTCGGGAGCACGTCCGTCTTCCCGGCCCTGCAGGTCTCTCCCGCCCCGGTCCCGCAGGTCTCTCCCGGCCAAGTCCCACAGGTCTCTTCCGGCCCGGCAGCATTCCGGTCGATTTCCAGGAGCGCTTCCGCAAGCCGTGCGATCGCCGAAGGATCGTCGCAAAGACTCGTCATGGCAAGAACGTTCCCGCCAAGGGACATCTCCGTTTCCATGCGGTATTTTTCCCGCAGGATCCCGGCAAGTGAAGCTCCTGTATGGCCTGCTCCGTCGCCGTTTATCAGGATCTTGCCCCTGTCCAGAGCATAAATTCCGGGGCGGCGGACATTCCGGTCTTTCCCGTACCCCAGGACCTTCAGATGTGAAAGCGCCGCAGCCTTTTCATCGAACCGGTCCAGAGCTTCTTCATAGGCTTCATAGAGTGCCGCTCCCCTGCTCTGCAGGATTCCCGTACAGCCATCCAGGGAGGCCATCAGGGGATAGGAGGGAGAGCTGGTCTCGAACACATCCAGCTGGCGGTCCAGCGCACTCTGCGGAATCAGGTCAGAGTTATTCAGGATCCAGGCGCTCTGGGTCAGGCTCGGCAGTGTTTTGTGGGGGCTCTGGATTACCAGGTCCGCGCCGCAGGCAGCTGCCCCGTCCGGAAAATGCCCGAGTCCCGGGATCAGGTGGGCGCCGTGGGCCTCGTCCACGATCAGGGGGACCTTTTTGGCATGACAGTATTCCGCGATCCTGCGGATATCGGACAGGACGCCCTCATAGGTCGGGCTTGTCACGATGACCGCCCGGACGCCGGGTTGCTCCTCCAGAAGGCGCCGTATTTCTTCCGGATCGATGCTGCCGCAGATCCCGAATTCCGGGACCTGTATCGGCCATGCCCAGTGCACCTTCAGGTTGCCCAGCTCGATGGCATGATAGACTGACCGGTGGCAGTTCCTAGCCGCGATGATCCCGCTCCCGTGCGGCGCCGCTGCCCGGATCCCGGAAAGGATCCCGGCCGTGCTCCCGCCGACAAGGTAGCGGACCGTTCGGACATGATAAAGAAACGCAGTCCGGTCCATTGCCTCCCGGAGGATCCCCTCCGGACGATGTAGGTCATCCGTTCCCTCGATCTCCGTCAGATCCCATGTATAGGGAAGATCCGGCGCCGGGGCCATCCTTCTTTTGTGCCCCGGCATGTGAAACGGATACCTGCCTTCTGCAATGCAGGCCTGAAGCTGCGTTTCCAGTAAATGCTCGTTTAAATGCTCGTTATTGTGTTTCTCGTCGTGATGTAAACTCATGCTGACGGAATCATTTCTCCCATCCGGCAGATCCGATCAGCGTCTGACCGGCCCGGTAAATCAAAGGTCGGATGTGCAGTGCGGGCACTTTGTTGCTTCGATCGCGATCTCGCTTCTGCAGTAAGGGCAGATCTTGGTCGTAGGAGCTGCGGGGGTCTCCTCAGCGGGCTTCTTCATAAGATCTTTTGCCTTGTTCAGGGCCTTGACGATGCTGAAGATCACAAAGGCCATGATCAGGAAGTTGATGACGGACGTGATGAAATTGCCCCAGCCAAGCGTTGCACCGCCGATGCTGATGGACTTGTCTGCCAGGTTCGCGCCGCCGACAGCACCCAGGATAGGGCTCAGGATATCATTTACCAGTGAATCGACGATTCCCTTGAAAGCACCGCCGATGATAACACCGACTGCCATATCCATTACGCTGCCCTGATTGATAAATTCCTTGAATTCGTCGAAAAATTTCTTCATGTATCTTCCCTCCTTGAAAAAGTACCGTTCCCCTTGAGCGGTCATTGATCATTTCAGATTATTTTACCATGGTTCCGGCGTTTTGTTTTATCTGTCTTCTGTATTTTTCCGAATTTCGGAAATAAGGGATTTGAAAAAATCGCCCCTTTCCTCGAAGTTCTTGAAATAGCCGTAGGATGCCGCCGCATTCGACATGACGACAGCCCCGCCGGAGGGCGTGATCTTTGCCGCCGTTTCGACCTGCGCCTTAAGATCCTCCACATACTGCACGTTCGGAAGGTCCTTTACGGCCTCATAGATCCGTGCGCCGGAGGCGTAGGCTAAAAGGAAGGTGATGTCCCGGCGTTTCCTGATATAGGAGATCAGGATGTCGTAATCGATCCCGCGGTCCATGCCGCCGACAAGAAGGGTCTTCACGTTTTTCACGCTCTCGGCGGCGCTGATGGCAGCCTCCGGGATCGTGGAGATGGAATCGTCATAGTACATGACGCCGTTTACGGTGCCCGCATACTCCAGCCTGTGGGGAAGTCCCGAATAGGCGCTTAAAGCCTCCCGGATCTTTGTCCCGTCGCAACCGTACACCTCTTTTGCGATCCGGTACACGAACTCCGCGTTCAGCTGATTGTGGTCTCCCGGGATCTTCAGGGTAAACCCGCGCACTTCCTTGCGGGTGACAAGGCGTTTTTTCGCCTTCGTCTCAAAGGCAGGCACATCCTCCCCGTAATACAGGATGTCGTCCCAGGCCTGACGCCTGGTGATGCCCAGCTTCGCCTCAAAATAATGCTTTCTCGTGATATACCGGTCCAGATGGTCCTCATACAGGTTCAGGAAAACCGCCGTATGCGGGTCCTTCTGCAGCCGCTGGCACTGGTGGCAGGAAAGCTCGAAAACGGCGATGCTGTTCTCATCCATTTCCGGCATATAGTCAAAACACGGCTTCCCGATATTTCCCATGAGGAAGACCTTCCGGTCCGTGCAGGCGGAAAGTACGGCCGCAAGCATGGCGCTGGTCGTGCTTTTCCCCTTTGTCCCCGTGATCCCCACGGTCTGTGCCCCGTATTCCTCCATGAAGATCTCCGTCTGGGAGGTGAATTTTTCATTTTTGAAATCCGGCGCGTCCTCTTCGAATTTGATTCCGGGACTTACGAAAACATAGTCGTACAGGTCCTCTTCCACGCCTTCCCTGGAGCCTTCGTAAATGTCCACGACTTCCGGGGAGCAGTATTCCTTCAGCAGTTTCTCCGTGGATCTTCCCTCTCTGCCGTATCCCCAGACCAGGATTCTCTTCCCGGCAAACCGCCTGATCGTTTTCTCCATGTATTCTTTCATTCCTTTCCGCAGTCAGATGTGACGCAAGCGATATTATACACCCGCGCGTCCGCTGAAAAAACGGGTTTCTTTTCCCGCCAAAGATGCTTATCATTAACATGTGCAGCACGGGATCCGCATCTTTGATGCCGATCCATCCCACATCCTATTAAATGATAACAGACGGAGAAATAACAGACTATGAAAAAATGGACAAGATTTCTTTATACGCCCAATCTCCCCCTGGAGAAAAATGAGGACGGATCCTTCCGCCGCGTGACGGCCTGCAAAGAGCACATCGAGCTCTCCCGCCGGGCAGCAAGGGAAGGCATGGTGCTCCTGAAAAACAACGCCTCCCTCCTTCCCCTAAAGGAAGGAACAAAAGTCGCGCTTCTTGGCAAGGGAACCATTGACTATGTAAAGGGCGGCGGCGGTTCCGGCGATGTCACCTGCGCCTGGACGAAGAACCTGTACGAAGGCCTGAAGGAGCTTCCCGGCGCGGTCGATATTTTTCAAGAGACCGTGCAGTTCTATCAGGACTATGTTGAAAGCGAGTATGCAAAGGGCGGCATGCCCGGCCTGATCCCGGAGCCGGCACTTCCTTCGGACCTTCTGGATAAAGCGGCTGCCTACACCGACACCGCCATCCTTTCCATCAGCCGCTATTCCGGCGAAGGATGGGACCGCAGCTCCTCCATGGGCGCCCCCAATAAAGAGCCCTTCTACAAATGGGACAAGGATTTTACGGACCGGAACGCACAGCTTTTCCCCCGCGGCGACTTCTATCTGACAGAGCAGGAGGAAGCGCTCGTGGCACAGGTGACGGAAAAATTCGCGAAGATCATTGTCGTCATGAACGTCGGCGGCATGGTGGACACCTCCTGGTTTGCCGCAAATGATAAGATCTCTTCCGTCCTCATGGCCTGGCAGGGCGGCATGGACGGCGGTCTTGCTGCGGCGGAACTCCTTACCGGAAAGGATGTCCCTTCCGGAAAACTGGCGGATACCTTTGCCGCACGCCTGGAGGACTACCCCTCCACGGAAGGCTTCCATGCCTCCGACGACTACGTGGAATACACAGACGACATCTATGTCGGCTACCGGTATTTTGAGACCATCCCGGGTGCTGCCGAAAAGGTGATCTATCCCTTCGGATACGGTCTCTCCTATACGGAATTCACCCTCGGGACGCCCTTCGTGCGGACCTACGAGGATTACCTGCTCTTTACCGTCTCCGTAACGAATACGGGAACGGTCCCCGGCCGCGAAGTCGTCCAGCTCTACTACAGCGCACCCCAGGGAAAACTGGGCAAGCCCGCCCGCGTCCTTGCTTCCTACCGGAAGACCTATGTCATTGAGCCCGGCAAAAAAGAGGACATCACCCTCATTCTCCATATCCCGGATATGGCAAGCTATGATGACACCGGCGCCGTATGCAAGTCAGCATGGGTCCTGGAAAAAGGAACCTATTCCTTCTACATCGGGACTGACGTGCGCAGTGCCAGAAAGGCCGGTTATTCCTTCACCCTTCCCCAGGATGCGGTCATGGAGCAGCTGACCTCTCACCTTGCGCCCTCGCTCCTTACAAAGCGTCTTCGCGCAGACGGCACCTATGAGGATCTTCCAAAGACGCAGCTCCGCGACTTTGATGCCAGCGCCATTACGCCTCTGGATGAAACGGAATTTGAAGGCACGACGCCTTCCGTCCGCGCAAGGAGTCATCATCATATTGTAAAGGAGTTCATGGAAGGCGTGCAGGCGCCTCCGCAGCTCATCGACGTTGCCGACGGAAAGATCACCATGAAGGAGTTTATTGCCACTCTCTCCGATGAGGATCTTGCCTATCTTGTGTCCGGCATTCCCAATACCGGCTGTGCCAACACCTATGGCTGGGGCGGCCAGCCCGAGCACGGCATTCCCGCCGTCATGACAGCCGACGGCCCTGCAGGCCTTCGCATCCTTCCGGAAGCCGGCGTGGAAACGACCGCCTTCCCCTGCTCGACGCTCCTTGCCTGCACCTGGGATCCTGATATCGTGGGCGCAGTCGGCGCTGCCGGCGGAAGCGAAGTCAAGGAAAACAACATCGGCATCTGGCTGACACCTGCCGTCAACATTCACCGAAGCCCCCTCTGCGGCCGAAACTTCGAATACTACTCCGAGGATCCGCTCCTTGCAGGCCGGCAGGCTGCAGCCATGGTCCGCGGCATCCAGGACAACAACATCGCCGCGACCGTCAAGCATTTTGCCCTGAACAACAAGGAGACCAACCGGAAGGAATCCGATTCCCGCTGCAGCGAAAGGGCGATCCGCGAGATCTACTTAAAGCCCTTCGAGATCATCGTCAAGGAAGCACGGCCCTGGTCCATCATGACCTCCTACAACC
>CAMNCY010000107.1 GCA_946534785.1 uncultured Lachnospiraceae bacterium
GTACGGAGGATGCAGTCGGGCTGCATGCCCCGCATCCGGAATTGCGGAAATTCCGTTCCAGGTCGCCGGGCAGGATGTATTCCGTGAATTCCCAGGCCTTGCCGTTCTTTACCCGCGAGAAGGTGCCGGAAAAATGGGCGGCGTAGTCTCTGGAAAGCCAGCTGTTGATGTAGTAGGGGCCGCCATCGTGGCACAGGACCGCGTTATATTCGGCGCAGAGCGGGATATTCGTCGGCCGGGTGCTGCGGATGCTTCCCAGCTGTCTGATACTGCCCCAGTCCTTCATGATGCACATAAGGCGTGTGATCCGGTCATTGGCAGTGCTGTTCATGAGTTCGTAGACGATATCGCATTCTGAAGTCCCGAAGTGGGGGAGTGCTTTGCTCTCATTGTCGACCATGACGGCAATGGGCCGCTGCTCCTTCAGCTCTTCCGGAATGGGAAGGCCGGTGAGCTCGGAGAGGTACATGCCCTCCGGAACGTCAATAGGCTCGCCTGTAAAAGCAGGAACCTCCTCCGGTGCTGGTTCCTCAGCCGCTTCTTCCTCGGCTTTCTCATCATGGGCGGCAGCTTCGCCTGCGGTGGTCTCGCCTGCAGAAGCTTTGCCTGCGGTAGTCTCGCCTGCGGCTGCCTGGCCGGCATTTTCACCGCTGCTTCCGGCACTGCTGCCGGCACTGCTTCCTGCACCGCTGCCGGCGCCGCTCCCCGCACTCCCGCAGGCACCAAGTGTCATGGCAATCAGAAGGAGAGCAGTGACTGTGAGGGATCCGATACTTCTTTTGTTCATAACATATTACCGCCTGTTGTAGAAAACTCCCTCCGGCAGCTGCCGGAGGGAGTGGTTTATGAATCGATATCAGAGTACATACGATGCCGGAACGGACCGGGATCAGTGGGTGATGGAGATCTGATCGTAGGTATCGGAAGGAATCAGGCCGATGTAGGTCTTTCCGGGATTGATGACAAGCTCATCGCCGTTCTCATCGAAGAACTGGGTGATGTTCTGGTCGCCCATCTTGTTCCATGTAACGCCGACTGCCTTTCCGCCGGAGATATACAGGCCGCGGCGGCTGGTTCCGTCGATCATGTTGTAGATCAGGTAGCCGTTGTCATCCAGCTTCGCAAAGGTCATATCCTGCAGCAGGACGTTGGTGAAGGAAAGAGGCGCATTCGTATCACCGTCCAGATGCTGGGAGCCGTACTCATAATAATCATACAGACCCGTAGAAGAGTTGTACTTCAGCGTGGAGCTGTTGTGAGGGAACGGAAGCGAGATCTGGCTTACGTCCTGGCAGCTGCTGTACTTCGTAAGGTCGACCTCTGTACCGTAATCCGCGAACAGGAAATGGGAATCTCTGGAAGGACGGTAGGAGTTGTAATTCTTGGAGTAGCCGGAGCTGCTGAAGTTCTTGTCAAGATCGCCGGGAAGGATGTATTCCGTGAACTCCCAGTCCTTGCCGTTCTTCACGCGGGAGAAGGTCCCGGAGAAATGTGCGGCATAGGGTTTTGCCAGCCAGTCGTTGATGTAGAAAGGACCGCCGTCGTGGCAAAGGACCGCATTGTATTCTGCGCAGAGCGGAATATTGGTGGGTCTTGTGCTTCGGATACTGCCCATCTGCTTGATGCTGCCCCAGTCCTTCATGACACACATAAGCCTTGTAACGCGGTTGTTGGCAAGGCTGTTCATCATCTCATAGACGATGTCCGCATCGGCGGTGCCGAAGTGGGGGAGGGCACGCTCATCGTTATCGATCATGACCGCGATCGGGCGCTGCTCCTTGATATCCTCACTGATGGGAAGGCCGGTAAGTTCGGAGAGGTACATGCCTTCGGGAACTTCCTTGGTCTCTTCTTCAGGCTTGGCCTCTTCTTCGGGCTCTTCTGCTTCTTCATGCTTCGGAACGACAGCATCCTGAGGAATGGGTTCGAAAACGGACTTCTCAGGTTCTTCCGCGGCCTCCTTATCGCCGCAGCCGCCTAAAGCCATGACAGTAGTCAGAGCAAGTATGATTGCTACAGATTTGAAGTTAAAAGATTTAGTTTTCATGCCCTCAATTTTACACCATATGGAAGGAAAATGGGTAGAACTTTCAAGGTTTGTTGCACAAATTAAGGATAAATAACGTATAATCATAATTGAAGCGGCCTTTTACAGCAGCTGAAGGCGGCCGTTTCGCCTGAAAACCGGATTTACAGCAACGA
This sequence comes from uncultured Lachnospiraceae bacterium, assembly GCA_946534785.1. Classification (GTDB taxonomy): domain Bacteria; phylum Bacillota; class Clostridia; order Lachnospirales; family Lachnospiraceae; genus CAG-791. The sequence goes on from CAMNCY010000107.1 coordinate 2,203, forward strand.
AATTGAATGGGAGGTTTAATTATGAACTTACTGAACATGCTTACAGGCGCCATGAAAGCTAAGAAAGTAATCAGTTCCCTGTCGAATGCATCCGGCGGATCCTCTGACCAGGTATCCGGCCTCATTGATCTTGCGATGCCTCTTCTGATGCAGTCCCTGACCAGTAACGCGTCTTCCCAGTCCGGCGCACAGTCCCTTCTGGGAGCTCTTTCACAGCATACGAACACGGCTTCCATTACGGACCAGATCATGTCGGCCGATACGGCGGACGGAAGTGCGATCCTGGGCCATATCTTCGGAGAGAACGAGGGGCAGGTCGTGCAGAGCCTTTCCCAGGACAGCGGCATGAATTCCGACCAGGTCATGTCGGTCCTCAGCAGCATTGCTCCGGCGCTTTTAAGCGGTCTTTCTGCGGCAACACAGACGGCGCAGACCCAGCAGGCGGCAAATTCCGGCATCAGTGCAGACAGTCTTGACCTTTCCGATCTGATGGGAATGCTGGGCGGCGCGGCTCCCATAGAGCAGAGCAAGCCCGCGGGGGGCATGGACGGAACGGCACTCCTGGGCCTTCTGATGAACATGATGAAATAAAGGATCGTGCGGTAATACGGATCCTGTAAACGGCTAAAGGGCTGTACCTCTTCGGGGTGCAGCCCTTTTACCGTGATTGAGTGATAATGGGAAACCGGCCGGGACCTTTCTGCAGGAGAGCGGCCGGTGTTGTTGGTACAGGATGCGGCGTATCAGTAGCCGTGGCTGCTTTCCAGCGCAATGTCCTCTTCGGTAATGCCGAACTTCTCGAGGAGGAACTTCGGGATTTCATCAGCCTTCAGCTGGATGTAGAAATTCGCATAACCGGTGCTCATCTCTTCCGCCGTAAGAGGAGAAACAGGATCACAGGTCAGTTCAAGACCGTAGTAATTACGGTTGAGCTGGTCGTAGTATCCGACATCGGGAATGGCCGCTTTCAGAATTTCCGCGAGTTCTTCTTTATCCGTTATCGTTACGGGTGCCATGTGATTCTCATAAGGCATCATTTCACTGTTCTTATAGCTGCGGACGTCCTGGATCATGATGGAGCGGAAGTTGTCGGCGGACAGCTGTCCGGCGGCATCAAAGCCTGCTTCTTTCAGAAGGGCCAGTGTGTCCGTAAAGGAGGGATACACGGGATAGTAGCCGAAATCGTTGAAGATCCCGAGGTATCCGTCCGGCTGGTTCCTGATAGTATCCGCCATTTCCTGGAAATGGGCGGTCTTGAACTGCAGGCTGGCTATGGGAGCTTCCTTCCTTCTGTCGTCTGCGGTCAGTGCCATGAACTCGCGGCAGTAGGTCTCCCAGAGAAGCTTTTTGCTTTCCGGAGTGGTGACCTGCAGATGATCGAGACCCCGGATCCCTTTATAGTTGATGCCTGCGATATCATTGCCGTCCATGGAAAAAACGGGGTAGGCCGCTGTTTTGAATTCACTGCTGTTGTAAACGGCATCCATATCGTCGCGAAGAGCGGAAAGATTCATCATGTAGGAGCGGGTCTTTGTTTTTCCGTTCTTCAGATGATATGTGACGACAACGTTCGAATACCAGCCGTTGTCATCGGTGCTGCCGTTATTTTTCCGAAGCGCCAGCGAGTCCGTGATCCCGCGGGTCGCAATCCGGTATATGACATCCAGGTCCGTGAATTCCATTTTGCGTGTAAGAGCAAGCTGGACATCGTCGTCATTTCTCTGAACGGCTTGCATGGTCCCGTCATACTGGTTCTCTTCCAGTTCCAGCCGGCTGTTAAAGCTGTAGAGATTGCTTTCGAAATCATCTGTGGTGATCCCGGCACCCACCAGCTTGTCGCGGGCGGGCATATACAGGTCATAACCGATCCAGTCGAAGCGGAAGACGGCAAGGATCAGTGCTGCAGCGACTCCGGTAAGGACGAGGCATTTTCTGCGGTCGAACAGTTTTTTGAAATCAAAGTGGTAGATGATCTCCATGATGCAGCTTCCGGCAATCAGGGTGAAGAGGAAGCCGAAGATCATCCAGCCGTCGTGCCCCATCGCTTCGCGGCAGGCAAGGGCGCCGATGAGGGTGACCGGGACCATGATCAGGAAGCGGATGGGAAATTCGGTCCGCTTAAAGGCCATGGCTTTTCCGGCGGCTTCGGAGGGACGCATCAGATAGATCTTCAGGGCGACCGCCGCCAGAATGCAGCCGAAGAGCAGTGCCCACAGGATCTGAAGGGGACCGGCCGGCAGGAAACTGTACATCATGGGAGAGCTGTGCATAAGATAGTCGTTCATGCGGCTGCTGGGATAGTGCGTCGCAAACAGAGAGAAGAGACCTTCCGTAAGCAGTACGATTGCAGGGCCGTAGATAAAGAAAACGCCAACACCCAGGATGGAAACGATCAGGTTCCCTGTCATCATGACCGCGACGCATGCCGTCATATAGCACAGGAAAAACAGTGCCATATGAAGGAGAAAGCCGGGAATCACCGATGCGAGCGGCGCTGCCATTTTCGTGTTCACCATGACGATCAGGCCGCCCAGAAGACTCATGACAAAATAGGGCACGGCGATGATCAGCAGGCTGTCCAGGCAGATGACAAAGAAGCGTGTCTGCCGTTTAACGGGAATGCTGTGATAGAAGTCTGTCGTTTTGGAATTGAACAGCCAGGAAAAACCGGTGACAGCCATGATCACGGCAGTAAAGAGCATGATCATACTGAAGACCCCCTGGTCCGTGAGCCATGCGGTATACCGGGTAGCTGCCCAGCGGTTCGCCAGATACTGTACCGTTGCGGGATCAAGATTCTGGTTGATATGGTAAGTCTTGCGCGTGATCAGGAAGGCCGCGGCCACGGGGAACAGGACAAAGTAGCCCAGAAGCGAGAGCGCGATGCTCCAGAGCCTTGTCTTCATATCCTCGAGCATTAATTTAAAGAACAAGTTTTTTGATGTCATAGCCTTTTACCTCCGTTTCGCTGATAAAGATCTCTTCCAGTGAGAGCGGAACGAGTTCAAAGAAGATCGTTTCGTAGCGTTTCATTTTCTCCAGGATCTCTTCTTCGCTGCCGCGGACGGTCATCGTGATGATGCTGCCCGTCTGCTCGGAAAGCACGATGTCGAGGTCCTTCAGGTTGCTGATGGACATCCCGGGATAAAGAACGCACTGGATCTTGTGGATGTTCAGCTTCATATCCTCCAGATCGCGGGAGAATAGGATGCCGCCCTTATGAAGAAGGCCCACGTGGTCGCAGATATCTTCCAGCTCCCTGAGGTTATGGGATGCGATGATCGGTGTCAGTCCCCTGTCTGTCATATCCTCGGCGAACAGGCTCTTTACGGTCTGGCGCATGACGGGATCCAGACCGTCGAAGGTCTCGTCGCAGAACAGGTACCTTGTCTTTGCGGACAGCCCCAGGATAACGGAAAGCTGTTTCTTCATGCCCTTGGAAAAAGTATTGATCTTGCGGTCTTTATCCAGGCCGAAACCGGAGAGGAGATGATGGAACCTGTCCGTGTCGAAGGCAGGATACAGGATCCTGTAAAAATCCTTCATATCTTCGGGCGTTGCATTGGAGAGATAATACTGGTCATCCGAGATATAAAAGAACTGCTGTTTTATCGCCGGATTCTCATAGATCATCTGTCCGTCCATGAGGATCGTGCCCTCATCGGGACGAAGGACCCCTGCCGCCATACGAAGGAACGTGCTCTTTCCGGCGCCGTTGGTCCCGATCAGTCCGAAAACGCTTCCGTCCTTAATGACCGCGTCGATATGGTCCACGGCCGTAATATCATCAAAACGCTTGGTAAGCTGATGTGCTTCGATCATACGCGTTCTCCTTTCTTTTCCGTTTCGTCGTAACACCTGCCGGCTTTTTCGAGGAAATCTTCCTTCGGAATGCCGAGCCCTGCGGCCCTTTCGGCAAGTGTTCTCATTTCTTCATACAGTCTGTCCTCTTCCTTCTCTTTCAGGGGCGTGATATCCGCGACAAAGCTTCCTTTGGCCTTGATCGAGTAGATATAGCCGCTGCGCTCCAGTTCCATGTAGGCCCGCTGGACCGTGTTGGGATTGATGGACAGATCTGCCGCGAGACTCCTTACCGAAGGAAGGGGGGAGTCCTTGGTAAGGATCCCGCGCATCATAAGATCGGAAAGCTTGTCTATGATCTGTTCATAGATCGGGCGCCGGTCCCGTGAATCAAGCAGAATCATTTGTCACTCCTTTCATGTCTGTCTTGGAATGGTCTGAATCGAATTTGCTGTCCACCTGCTAACTGTATTAATGCAGCTAATACAGATGATACAGTTAAGATACTGCAGATCCGGGGAAGTGTCAAGTGGGAAGATTTGATCCGTACAGGAGGAGCAGTCTG
>CAMNCY010000108.1 GCA_946534785.1 uncultured Lachnospiraceae bacterium
ATGGCGCAGGCCTCGTCCACCAGGTCGATGGCCTTATCCGGCAGGAACCGGTCGGAGATGTAGCGGTCGGAAAGGGTGGCCGCCGCGATGAAAGCGCTGTCCTGGATCTTCACGCCGTGATAGACCTCGTAGCGCTCTTTGAGGCCTCTCAGGATGGCGATGGTGTCCTCCACGGAGGGCTGGTCGATCATCACCGGCTGGAACCGCCGGGCGAGGGCCGCGTCCTTTTCAATATACTGGCGGTACTCGTTCAGGGTGGTGGCGCCGATGCAGTGGAGCTCGCCCCTTGCCAGCATGGGCTTTAAGAGGTTGCCCGCGTCCATGGCGCCGTCGGTCTTGCCCGCGCCCACGATCAGGTGCAGCTCGTCGATGAACAGGATGATCTTGCCGTCGGATTTCTGCACCTCGGTGAGGACGGCCTTCAGCCGCTCCTCGAATTCGCCCCGGTATTTGGCGCCCGCCACCAGCGAGCCCATATCCAGCGAGAAAATGCTCTTATCCTTCAGGTTTTCCGGCACGTCGCCCTTGACGATCCTGAGGGCCAGCCCCTCCGCCACGGCGGTTTTGCCAACGCCGGGCTCGCCGATCAGGCACGGGTTATTCTTCGTCCTTCTGGAAAGGATCTGGATGACGCGCTGCATCTCGGTCGTGCGTCCGATCACGGGATCGAGTTTTCCCTTCTGCGCAAGAGCCGTGAGATCGCGGCTGTACTGCTCCAGCATGGAGCGTCCCGCTTCCTCCTGGCCTGCCTGCATGTTTCCAAGGTCGTCCTTGTGGCGTGTAACGTCCTCTCCCAGCGCTGCCAGAACTTCAAAATAGATCTTCGCGACATTGGCGCCGGAAGCCTCGATCAGCTTCAGCGCAACGTTCTGTTTTTCCAGGATCAGGGTGAGCAGGATATGCTCCGTGCCCACGAGGTCCGATCCCAGCTCTTCCGCCTTATCCTGCGCCGCCTCCAGGATCTCCATCAGCCGGGGCGTATATCCGCCCTTGTCCTTCACGGCCGTGGAGCCCTTCTCGATCCTGAGCGTGTCGATCATTTCCGCAAGCTTCTCCTGGGTAACGCCGTTCTGGCGCAGGACCTGTCCGGCCGTGCCCGCCGGCTCGCGGATCAGTCCGATCAGAAGGTGTTCGCTCCCCACATAGGAGGAGCCCAGTTCACGTGCGGCTTTTTCTGCAAGTTTCAGCACTTCCTCAGCGCTGCCTGTGTATTTTTTTTCCATCATGCCTCCGAATCGCACCCGTTATCCATACCGAATGCATCATATATTTCATCCACCAGTGCGTGGATATCCTTTCGTGTCAGGTTCCGGCACGCTGCCTCCGCCATGACGCAGATCAGGTTCTTCCTGATCAGCTGCAGCGCCTTCTGCTTGTCGCTGTCCACGCTGATCACGGCGCCGCGCCTGCGGTCTACCTTGACAAAGCCTTCCTGCTTCAGGACGGTATAAGCCTTGTTGACGGTATGCATATTGATGCCGATCTCATCTGCCATGGCGCGCACGGAAGGGAGCACCTCCCCGTCCGTATAGCGGTTTGTGGCGATCCCCAGAATGATCTGGTTGCACAGCTGCTGATAGATCGCTTCATCACTGTTGAAATCAATTTCCAGATACATCATCACTATCACCTCCGGAAAAAGCGCATGCGCTTTCCGTGTCCATGACACAGGAAAAGCATGTCATCTGTTATACGTATCATATAACAGATGACATGCTCCGTCAACTTTCGATCCTGAAGCTTCCGGCCGTGCATTCATGCCGGCCTGCCGTAACGCTTCCGTACCTGTGCGGGATCAGTCCTTATCATCCAGGGAGATGAAATCATAATCAAAATCATCGTCACCCAGGATATTCCGTGCGCTTGCCCTGGCGGGAGAAGCGGCGGGTCTTGCCGGTCTTTCCGGTCTCTCCGGCCTTTCGGGTCTTTCCGCACGCTCGGGCCTCTCGGTCCTTTCCGGTCTCTCGGTACGCTCAGGTCTTTCCTGGCGGACCGGTCTTTCCGGTCTTGCTTCCGGACGTCTTGCGCTTTCTCTTACGGAATCCGCGCTTCTTCTTGTTTCATCGGAAGCCGGTCTTCTTTCTTCTCTTGCGGGAGTTCTTTCGGAAGAACGGACTCTCGTATAACCTTCCGAACGTCTCTCTTCGCGTCTTTCGTCAGCGGAGGGCCTTCTTCTTACGTCAGCATCCGGATCCGCAGCGCGTTCCCTTCTGGATGCGCCGGAAGCATATGCTTCATTCCGGCCGCGGGAAGCACGGCTCTCGGAGCTTCTGTGGCGGACAGAGGAGATATCATCCGCGTTGGTGCCGCTCCTTCTTCTTTCCTTCTGCCTCTCCCTGACAAGATCCCTTTCCCGGATCCCGTTGCTGACCGCATCGCGGAGCTTTAAGAAGAGGGCTACGAGGCCTGCAAGGGCAAGTGCCAGGAGAACGGCAAGCACGATGAGGATCGTCCTGTATTTGTTTCCTGCGGACTTGGCAGCCTTCTCGGCTTCCGTTGTCCTCTGCTGCAGGGACTGAATATCGGAAAGCTTCATTCTCTCGCCGGCATTGTTGTTATAAAGGTAATAGGTGTTCTCGCCGTTGTCGTCGGGCGCGTATACGATCTGGTAACCGCCGATGTCTTCGGAAGCCACGATGTCGGAAACGGTGGACTCCGGTTCCGTCTCTTCCGCGGGAGCCTCCTCTGCGGGCGCTTCTTCCACGGGTGCCTCCTGCGGCTCATCTTCCGTAATATTCAGGAAATCACTTCTGATATAACCGGTCGTTCCGTTCGCCAGGGTGATCTGATACCAGTCCATTCCCGAAGAATCCTTCTTGGAATCTCCCAGTGTGTAGCTGTCACCTGTTGATGTCGTTCCGACAATACTGGAGCTTGTGCTTGCATCGCTTCTTACATTGACATTCGTGCCTGTGACCGCGCCTGTTGCCGCAAAGCCCGCAAGCGGAGCCGCAAGGCCAAGAATAACAGAAAGCGCGCAGGCTGCCGTTACTGTTTTGATACCCCGGTTTCTAAACATGATGTATACTCCTATGTTTTTTAAGATTTCCATAAAACATGCCCATATCCGGCATAGCTTTGAACATAAAACACCTAAGTAACATTTTACAGACACAGACCCGATTAGTCAATGAATTATGGCTTCTTATGTCCCTTGCGGAGCCCTGCGGATCGTCAGGCCTTTTCGTCGATCGCCTTTCCGATGTCGCTTCTCATGTACATTTTGTCAAAATGGATGAGCTTTGCGGCTTCGTACGCCCGCGCCCTGGCCGCTTTCAGATCCGGCGCAAGGGCCGTAACGCCCAGGACCCTGCCGCCGCTCGTGACGACATTTCCGTCCGCGTCCGTCTTCGTGCCCGCATGGAAGCAGAAAACATCCTTTTCGGCCGCGAGCTTCTCCAGACCGGTAATAATTTTGCCCTTCTCGTAGGAGACAGGATACCCTCCGCTGGCAATGACGACACATACGGCCGCATTATCGGAAAAGACCAGTTCCGTCTGATCAAGAGTTCCGTCAATGCAGGCATCCATCACGTCGATGATATCCGTTTCCATCCGGGGAAGAACGACCTGGGTCTCGGGATCGCCGAAACGGGTATTGTATTCCACGACGCGGGGCCCGTCCTTCGTCAGCATCAGACCGAAGTACAGAACGCCCTTGAAGGGACGCCCCTCCGCCGCCATGGCATCCACGGTCTTCTGGTAGATCGTCTCGCGGCAGATCCTGTCAATCTCGGGCGTATAGAACGGGCTCGGGGAGAAGGTCCCCATGCCGCCGGTATTCAGGCCCGTATCGCCGTCTCCCGCCCTCTTATGGTCCTGGGAGGAGCTCATCAGTTTATAATTCTTTCCGTCGACAAAGGCCAGGGCAGAGACTTCACGGCCCGTCATGAATTCCTCGATGACAAGCTCGTTTCCGGCGCTGCCGAATTTCTTGTCCAGCATGATCTCGCGGACGCCGTCCAGCGCTTCCTGCAGATCCTGACAGATCAGGACGCCCTTGCCCAGAGCCAGTCCGTCCGCCTTCAGGACGATGGGCATTTTCGCCGTTTTCAGGTATTCCATGGCCTCATTGGCATCCGTAAAGGTCTCATAGGCTGCAGTGGGGATCCCGTACTTTTTCATGAGATTCTTGGAAAAAGCCTTGCTCCCTTCAATGATCGCCGCATTCTTCCGGGTACCGAAGATCCGGATCCCGGCTTCCTCGAAAGCATCGACGATACCGCCGACAAGGGGATCATCCTGGCTGCATACGGCAAGATCGATCTCCTTTTCCTTTGCAAAGGCGATCAGCCGGTCAAATTCCATCACGCCGATGGGAACGCACTCCGCGATCTCTCCGATCCCGGCATTTCCCGGCGCACAGTAAAGTTTATCCACTCTTTTGCTCTTTTTGATCGCTGCCGCTATGGCATGCTCGCGGCCGCCGCCGCCGATAAGAAGTACTTTCATGGGGTTCTTCCTTTCTCTTTCAGCACGTCCTCCTGCTGCCTTTACAGGATCCTCGTGGTCCTTCCCGTGATCTCTACTCTTCCCTGTGCGATCAGGTCGATCGCTTTGGGCAGGATGATCCACTCCGCCTGTTCCATGACCCTCTTCTGGAGGATCTCCGGCGTATCGCCGTCCAGGATCTCCACGGCCTTCTGCAGGATGATGGGCCCGGAATCCAGGTCCTCATCCACAAAGTGGACCGTTGCGCCCGTTACCTTGACGCCCCGCTCCAGGGCCCTCTCGTGGACCTTCAGCCCGTAATATCCCTTGCCGCAGAAGGAAGGGATCAGCGCGGGATGGACATTGATGATCCTGCCCCGGTAGGCCGCAACGACCTGGGGCGGGATCGCCACAAGAAAGCCCGCCAGAACCACAAGATCCGGTGAAGCTTCGTTAATGCCCGCAAGGAGCGCCTCGTTGAACGCCTCCCGGTCCGGATAATCCTTCGGAGAGATGCACACGCCCTCGATCCCGGCTCCGGCCGCTCTTTCCAGCGCGTAGGCATCCTTCTTATTGCTGATGACACGAACGATCTTCGTATCGCGGATGGTCCCGTCTGCAATGCGGTCCATGATGGCCTGCAGATTGGTCCCGCCGCCGGAAACACATACGACCAGCTTCAGCATAATACGACTCCCTTCCGGCTCTCTTCGGAAGTATTGCCGCCTGCAAGCGCATCTTTCCCTGCGTTCTCGAAGGATGCGATCTTTCCGATGACATAGGCCTTCTCGCCGGCAGCTTCGACGGCGGCAATGGTCCTGTCCGCATCTTCCGCACTGACGGCAAGGCAGAGCCCGATTCCCATATTGAAGGTGTTGTACATCATCTTCTCTTCGATGTTCCCCGTCTTTCTGATCAGGCCGAAAACGGGCGGTACGGGATAGCTGTCCTTACTGATGACGGCAACGGTGCCGTCGGGCAGCATTCTCGGGATGTTCTCATAGAAGCCGCCGCCCGTGATGTGGCTGCAGCCCTTGACCTTAACGCCGGCATTCCGGATGCTCTTCATGGTCTTCACATAGATCTTGGTGGGCCGAAGGAGCGCTTCTCCCAGCGTTTCGCCCAGCTCGTCATAATAAACGGAAAGATTTTCCTTACTGACGTCGAAGACCTTTCTCACCAGGGAAAAACCGTTGGAATGAACGCCGCTGGAAGCGACGCCCACCAGGACATCGCCTTCTTTGATATCCTCGCCGGTGATCATGTTTTTCCTGTCGGCGACGCCAACCGCAAAACCGGCAAGATCGTATTCATCTTCCGGATAGAAGCCGGGCATTTCCGCCGTTTCCCCGCCGATCAGGGCGGCATCGCTCTGCAGGCACCCTTCCGCGACGCCCTTTACGATATCCGCGATCTTCTCGGGAACGTTTTTGCCGCAGGCAATATAGTCCAGGAAGAAAAGCGGCTCGCCGCCCGCACAGGCAACGTCGTTGACGCACATGGCAACACAGTCGATGCCGACGGTGTCATGCCGGTCCATCAGAAAAGCCAGCTTCAGCTTGGTGCCGACGCCGTCCGTCCCGGAAAGCAGGACCGGCTCCTCCATGTCTTTGATCCCGGCAAGGGAAAATGCGCCGGAAAAGCCGCCGAGTCCTCCCAGGACCTCCGGCCGCATGGTCTTTCTGACATATTCCTTCATGAGTTCCACTGATCTGTAGCCGGCCTCGATATCGACGCCGGAGCTCTTATAATCCAATCCCACGGGTGCCTCCTTTCTGTCCGCGGACTGCCGCTTTTCACAGCAGCACGCCGCTTTCACGTTTACGTGATCTTACAGTCTCAATAATTCCGGTATCCCGCATCCTGCAGATGCGCATCCTTATCCATGACGGCCTTCTTCTGTTTTTCCAGCCAGGCTTCGATCTTTGCAAGAAGCTCCGGATCGGAAACGGCCAGGATCTTGGCCGCCAGGATCCCCGCGTTCTTTCCGCCGCCGATCGCGACCGTCGCGACCGGAATGCCGCTCGGCATCTGCACGATCGAATACAGGGAATCAC
>CAMNCY010000109.1 GCA_946534785.1 uncultured Lachnospiraceae bacterium
CAGCTCATCATAGGGGATCGTGATATCCGTATGGCAGGAAAAATATGCTGCCTCCGGATCCGTGTGCCGTTTCACGGAAAAATCATTTTCCCTGGCGACGATTCTCTTTCCGTCCGGGTTGAAGGAGACATTATCCTCCTCCCCCATATAGCAGGTATCCCCGACGGCAAAATGGGGACCGGTCTTTTCCGCGATCAGGATGGAGTATCTGTCTGAGATCCCGTAACGGATCCCTTCCGCATACGCCGTCGTATTCGTCCCGATCGCGCACTCTCCCATGGGAAGCGTCGGATGGTGGAACAGGATGTTCTCCTCGATGTACCTGCGGCCGGCTTCTTCGGCGCCTTCGGCCTCGAAATTGCCGCAGCTGTAATCGGCAACGCACCCTCCTTCGAAGCGAAGGACCAGGTCCCGGAATTCCAGGCCGTTCAGATAGACCCGGGATACATGGAGAATGCCGTGGGTGCCCGCAAGATCCGGCGTTGTGAAGACCTCCCCGAGGGGGATATTCACGTCTGCCAGGCAGTTCTCGAAGATCGTCTCCTTCTCCGGATCCCGGAGTTTAAAAAGCTCCACCGTAAGATCCGTCCGGTTTTTGCCGCGTCCCGTGATATGGAGCCTGTCTCCCGTATCCAGGACGTCGATCAGCCTTTGCTGGATCTTTTCGTATTCCGCCTGTTCCAGTGTGTTTATCCTGATAATAGCATGAAAAATATCGCGGTACCGCTCCATATCTTCCGCAATGTCGTAAACCGGGAAGGAAATGATGGTAAAACTGCGGTTCTCTGCGATCACGGCTTCATTATACATGCGCCCGGCACCAGTCAGGTAACGCGAGACGAGTTTCTTCTGAAGTGCCGTATAGCCTGCTCTGCATTCCTGTTCCTTCGGTGAAAAGGGCTTTTCCCCGAAGGTCTCGATCACGGCCGGCCCTGCATATAAGACCGTGTGGTCACGGAGCTGTTTATAAGCTGCCCGCAGGGCCTCGATCCGCCTTTCCGAAAGCGCATCGTTTAAGAAAAGGGAAAGATCCTCCCTGTGGTCATATTCATACTGCGGGTTCGCCGACGTCCCCCTGCAGGCGTTCGCACCGGGAAGGAAGATCGTTTCGATCCGTTCCGGGAAAACACATTCCTTACCGGCTTTTCGGAAATTCTCTTCCGCTGCCTTTGCGATCCGCTCAAAGCCGAGGGGACATACGATCCCCACATAGTGCTTGGAGGAAAGATCCTTGCCGGTAATGGCAAAGCCCCGGATATAGCCTTCCGTATAGGTATCCGCGATCTTTCGGACCGTCTCCTCCGGCAGTGTGTTCAGAAGTTCCGCCGCTTTGATCTCATTGTCGGAAATATAGTTCCCGTACCGGTACAGGTACCGGAGATCGGAAAGGTCCGCTTCCTGCAGGACCACGCCCATATTGGAGGGGTGCGGGGTCTCTCCCAGGGCCTTTCTTCCCGTGAGGAGTTCCTTCCTGTCCAGGAGCATTTCCTGCTCCGCATAATCAAACAGATACCCGCCGATGACCTTCTTCAGCGCTCCCGGGGAAGGAAGTCCCTCCTTCGTCCCGGATCCGATGGAAAAGAGGCCGTAGACCTCCAGGAAAAGCTCCATGCGGATCAGCATCTCCTCCTCTTCTCCCATGTACAGGAAGCGGATCATGCTGCGGAGCTCGTAGATAAGGGCGCTCAGGATCTGTCCGTATTCCCTGCCAAGCTGCCGGCAGGCATAGCCGGGATCTGCATAGCCTTTTTCATAATGCTCCGGCAGGATATCCTCATAAAGAAGGCGGTTCCTCCGGGAAAGCTCTTCCGCGGAAGCGTCCTTCCATCTGCCGGATCTTCGGAAATCATATTCATCAAGGAAGCGGACCAGGAGTCCCGCCGCATACCGGAAATATGCGGCAAAGGCCGCATCCCGTCCGGGCTCTCCGGACTCTCCGGACTCCCCAGTCTCTCCGGGCTCTCCGGACTCTCCGGACTCTCTAGACTCCCCGGGAAGGTGCCGGCTTTTTTCTTCTTCCGCCTCCCGCAGGATCTCGAAGATCCTGTCCCTTGCCAGTTCGAAACGAAGGCTGCTCATGCTGTCAAACCCCCAGATACATCATCAGAAAGCACCCTGCCAGGACCAGCCCGTTCAGTACCATTCCCAGATAGGAGAAAAAATACCAGGTGTCCGGCTCCCTTCTGGAAAGGATCGCCAGGATCAGCCCGGTAACTGCAAAAATAAGGCATACAAAAACCACAGCTCCGTATCGGAGCTGTGCCTGTCCGCCGTTCAGATATGTCAGATAAATCATCAGGAGCGTGGAAATAACGGAAATCAGTCCAAGACTCACGGAAATGAGCGCGCCTGTGGACTGTTTCCTGGATGTGAAAAGATATCTTCTGGATTTTTTCCCTGAAAAGAACGATCTTCTCGGCATGTTCCCCCTTGCCGTATCAGTGTTTTACACCGTACTCGCGGTAGTATTCATCGATGGCTTTCCTGGTCCTGGAATCGATCAGGGATTTGCCCTGTGCCGGATGGGTGAGATGCTCAACGACCTCCTGCATGGTCACGATCGCATGGGTGCTGAAGCCGTATTTTTCCTTGATCTCATCAAGTGCGGAAAGCTCGCCCCCCTGTCCGACCTCCTGACGGTTCAGGGAGACCATCAGTCCCAGGATATCCACGTCTGCCTGTGCCCGCAGGATCGGAACGGTCTCCTCCATGGAAGCACCGGAAGTGGTCACATCTTCAATGATCACGACGCGGTCGCCGTCATGGAGCTTGCTTCCCAGAAGGATTCCCTTGTCCCCGTGGTCCTTGATCTCCTTACGGTTCGCGCAGTACCTTACATCCCGGCCGTAGAGCTTGCTGATTGCTATAGTCGTCGCAACGGCAAGCGGGATCCCCTTGTAGGCAGGGCCGAAAAGAATGTCAAAATCCAGCCCGTAGACCGCATGGATGGCGCGTGCATAGAACTCTCCCAGCTTGATCAGCTGTGAGCCGGACTGGTAAAGGCCGGCATTCATGAAGAAGGGAGACCGTCTTCCGCTCTTAAGGATGAAATCACCGAACTTAAGAACGTGTGAGTCGATCATGAAGTCAATAAAATCCTTTTTGTACTGTTCCATAAGTTTTTCCTTTTTCCCTGTATTTTGAACGAGGATCAGAAAATGCTCCGAAGATCCTCGATCATATCGATCGTCGCTGCCCTTGCGGCATCCGCAAACCCCTCAGCGCCGTACTTACTATACCTTTCTTTCCGGTAGGCTGCAATAATTCCCCTGGAAGAATTTACGATGGCGCCGGTCCCGTCCGCCTTGAAGAAGCCGGCAAGGTCCTGTGCTGTTGCGCCCTGCGCACCGTATCCGGGCGCCAGGATGAAGGTATCCGGCATCAGCTCGCGAAGGCGCTTTGCCTGTTCCGGATAGGTCGCGCCAACGACGGCGCCGACATTGCTGTACTGGCCGTCCATGGAAAGCCTGCCCCATTCGGCGACCTTCTCGCCCACCAGCTCGTACATCGGTCTTCCGTCCTTCGTCAGAACGTCCTGGAATTCTCCGCTGGAAGGATTGGAGGTCTTGACCAGCACAAAGATTCCTCTGTCGTTCTCATTGCACACGTCGATGAAGGGCTTGATGCCGTCTGTTCCGAGGTAAGGATTGACCGTGGCAAAATCCGCATCATAGACACGGATGTTGTGGCCTGCTACGGCAGTGCGGCCTATATGCGCCCTGGCGTAGGCTTCGGAAGTGGATCCGATATCGCCTCTCTTCACATCGCCGATGACGATCAGGCCCTTTTCATGGGCATAGCGGACCGTCCTCCAGTAGGCGATCATGCCGGGCGTCCCGAACTGTTCATACATGGCGATCTGCGGCTTTACGGCCGGTATGAGATCGGCAACCGCATCGATGATCTCCTTGTTGAAGCGCCATACGGCTTCGCCCGCCGTATGCAGGTCGTCATCGGTAAAGATCCCCTCTGCCTTTGCCCGGGAAGCTTCCCGGAGGATCTGCTCGGGGATGAACGACAGATTCGGGTCGAGTCCCACGACAACGGGTGCGTTCTTTTCCTGGATCTTCCTGACAAGTTCAGCTATCATGATATTCCTCCGTTTCGGATCATTGTGTTCGTACCGGTTCACCTCGTCTTCAGGAACTGGTACTCTCTCTGGGCCTTGGTGTCGCTGGGGTAGCGCCGGATATATTCCTGCATCAGCGCAAGGGCGCGCTGGAAATCCCCCAGATATTCATAAGCGGAAATCTCATTGAAGGCAAGACTCTGGAGGATCTCGTTGTTCTCCACCTTCTGGCCTGTCTGGAACGCCGTAAGGGCCGCCTGGTAATCCCCCATCTTCATGCTGCAGAGCCCGAGCTGGTTATAGACCTCCGCGTGGGTCTGGTCATTGGAGACATAGGTCTCATAGACGCTGGTCGCGTAATTGTAATCTCCGAGGGCCTCATAGGTCTGGCCGAGAAGCAGTGCGACCTCGTAATCACGGCCGTTGTTGACCTTCTCCAGGGCCGTCCTGGCCGTCTGGTAGTCCCCGGTATAATACGCAAGCCTGCCCCTGTCGAAATCCGTCATGGAGCTGCCCTGTTTCTCCAGGATGCCGTCGATGAAGGAGCGGGCCTTTTCCTCATAGCCGCTCGCGGACATCTTCTCATAGATCACGGCGATCCGGTCATACCCTTCGGGATCGAGGCTGATCGCTTTTTTGAAGTCCTCTTCCATCCCCGCTTCGTCTTCCAGGGCAAGACGGACGCTCCCGCGCATCACGTAGACATCGGGATCTGCCTGCCGCAGCGCAATGATGGCGTCGTAGACCTCCTCCGCGCTTTTGTAATCACCGAGCTTATAATAACAGGAACCCAGGTAATAATTGATATCGTATTCCTTTTCGCCCGGAACGGCTCCCGCCTCTTTCAGCGCGTTCTCGAAAGCCTGAACTGCGCCTTCCAGGTCGCCCGATCCCATGCAGGCGATCCCGAGGCCCCTATAGGCATCCTCCAGGTCGCGTTCCATGCTGATCAGCTCCTGGAACATCGCGATGGCTTCTTCATAGCGCCCGTTCTGGACGTAGATCAGGCCGGTGGATACATCCGCTGTGGATCCGTCCTCCTCCCGCGAGCCGCACCCGGAAAGTGCCGCGGACAGGAGCGTCACGATCAGGCAGAGCAAAAGCAGCGCGCGGGGAATGCGTCTTCCCGCACCGCCGTTCCTGCTCGGAGATGCTTTTTCCTTATCTGCTTTATATGAAGTTAAACGGTCGTTCCAAACTGTCATTTCACAACTGACTCATTATACTCCGGACAGGACCTTCGAAGGTCCCGTCATGTATTTTATGTATTCTGCAGCTTCTCCTTTTTCCCGGGAAGCTGGACCAGTATGATGGCCGTAAACATCAGGGCGCAGCCGATGATCTCCCGGACGGAAAGCCGCTGGTGCAGGATCACGAGCCCCGCTATGGCGCTGATCACTGACTCCAGGGAAAGGATCAGGGATGCGATCGCAGGATCCGCCCCCTTCTGTCCGATGATCTGCAGCGTATAGGCGATGCCGCTTGAGAAAACGCCCGCATAGATGAGGGCGAACAGCCCATCCGGCGGAAGCGCCGTAAAGTCCGGATGCTCCAGGACGATACACAGTATGGTCCCGAGGGTCCCTGCCGTCAGGAACTGGATGCAGGACATCTCGACCGGATCGCACTTTTCCGTAAAGTGGTCGATGACCATGATATGCAGGGAAAACACCGCCGCACACGCGATCAGGAGAAGATCCGGCACCGACAGACGAAGCGTTTCGCTCATACATAGAAAATACAGTCCCGCAAGCGCAATTGCAACGGAAATCCATATTTTTATTTCCGATCTGCGGCCGATCGCCAGGGACATCACGGGAACGATCACGATATAAAGTGCCGTCAGGAATCCCGCTTTGCCGACGTCCGTGTGCATGATCGCGACCTGCTGCAGCGTGGAGGCAAGAAGAAGACAGCACCCGCAGCAAAAGCCCGCAAATGCCGTTCCCGCAAAACCGCTGTTCTCACCGTTTTCTTTCCGCGTGATCCCGGCCTTCCGCCGGATGAAGATCACGGGAAGGAGCGCTGCAAAGCCGAACAGGAAACGGACGCCGTTCATGGTATAGGGACCGAGGGCTTCGCCTCCGATCCTCTGCGCGACAAATGCCGTCCCCCAGATGAATGCGGCCAGAAAGCAGAGAAGTGCGTTCTTAACCGGCATTTTCATCCTCCTCGAACACGGCTGTCACATAAAAGCCTCTTTCATTTTTTACCACGGATTCCACAACACCCTCACGCGATTTCAGGCGCCGGTTGAAGGGAATGTTGCCGCTCATGGCAAGGGACGGGTCGATCGTATAGTAATAGTTGCTGGGAAGGAGTCCTTCCGATACTGTCACATGGTCGCCCTCCTTCAGAAGGCCGGGGCGTTCCATCTTGAATTCCATTTT
>CAMNCY010000110.1 GCA_946534785.1 uncultured Lachnospiraceae bacterium
AAAGAATATGGCCGCAAAGCCCGCTTTTATGGGCTTTGCGGCCTTTTAAACTGTATTCAACGAGTCAGCGTACCTGTCCCCGCGACTCAGACCGGCCCACACCGGCTCAGACCAGCTCCAGGAACATATCCACTGCCGTTCCCAGGATCCTGTCATTGAAATCATACGCCCCCGTATGCAGGGCGGGATAATCCTCTCCATTACCGATATAGAACATCGCTCCCGGGCAGATCTTCAGGTAGTGCCCGAAATCCTCGGATGCCCTCCAGATTTCCTTCATTTCGATGACGGGAAGCAGCAGGCTCTCCGCCTGCCGGATCACGCGCTCCAGGGCGGCATCGTCGTTCCGCGTCTCGGGAAATGCGTCCCGGATCTCATGCTCCGTTTCCAGACCATCGCGCGCAGCCAGCCGGTCTGCAAGCATCAGGAGCTTTCTTTCCATCTGCCGCATCACCTGCTCTTTTTCAGCCCGCAGCGTAACGCTTAAACTCCCCTCTCCTGCAGAAATCCCGAAGTCTCCTTCGCCGCATTTCATACCGACGACGGTGCAAAGCGCCATACCGCGCTCCGCCACGCTCTTCTCTTCCGCTTCTGCCGGCAGGTGCTGCGCATACAGCGCAAGCTCCGCAATGGCAGCGGAAGGATTCCGTCCCTTTTCCGGTGCGCTCGCATGGGAAGGCTGTCCGTGCATCCGGATCGTCAGCCCCTCTGATGTGGGCTGCGTCAGGCCTCTTCGGAATACAATGCTGTTCTCCGGAAAGCCGCCGAGGTTATGGAATGCATAAATCTCGCCGATTCCCTTTTCCTTCAAGAGTTCCCTGCAAAGAAGTGCTCCCTGCCCGGTCTCTTCCGCAGGCTGGAAAATCAGATATACTGTCCGCTCCGTTTCCATCCTGTCCAACTCCAGCGCAAGGCCGCACAGGGCTGCCATATGCCCGTCATGCCCGCATTTGTGCGCAGTGCCGGGATGGCATGAAACATGGGGAAGGGAAATACTCTCCTCCATGGGAAGCGCATCCATATCCGCACGGAAGGCAATCGGGGAATGTGCGCTGCCGATTTCAGATCCGTCTGCCGTCCCCCTTTTTACCGCATAAAACCAGCCGTTCCGGTCCACGATTGAAAGCGATTTTGTATTTTCACGCAGGAACTTCTGCAGGATCCCGATGGTCCCTGCCTCCTGCATGGAAAGATCCGGCCTCTTGTGCAGAAGATGCCGGAGCGATATGATTTTGCGGAGATTTTCCGCTGAGATATGTCGTACAGTCATAAGCATCACGTGAGTCAGAGGGACAGGTCCGGTGACTCTCTCAAGCAAAGACAGACCGGCCATAGAGGATAAACAGCCGAGGGCCCTTACCGAGCGCCGGCCCTTGGGCGCCGTCCTTTGGCGCCCTAGTGCCGCTGCGCCGAGGTACGGAGCGAGAGCGTGCCCGAGGCGTTTATTCTATATGGCCGGTCCGGGGCCGGGTGAGTCAGTGTACCTGTCCCCCTGGCTCAGCCCCCAGCTCAGCCCAAGGCCCCCAGCTCAGCCCAGGGCCCCGGCCCCAGCCAAGGCCCCGGCTCAGCCCTAGACCCAAGGCCCCGGCCCAGCCAAGGTCCCCTGACTCGGCCCCCAACTCAGAAATCCAGTTCCTTCTTCCTGAATACCAGAAACGACACCAGCACCAGGCCGGCGAGGTACACGCCTGCATAGCACAGGAGTTTCAGGACGCCGGCGGCTCTGGAGCCGATCATGAAGTCTGACATGATGGAGAAGGCAAGTCCGTTGAAATACAGTCTCTCCAGGTGGAGTCTTGCGACGATGGGGATGGTGTTGATCATCGAAAGTGCGACCGGGATCAAAACGTCCGCTGTGATAAAGCCAAGAACGCCCAGAGCGGTATTGCCCGTCAGGTAGAAGATCACGGCGGCGGCAGCGATGCCGGTCGAGGTGATCAGGATGTCTCCGAAGCACCCGAGGACGATATACAGGACCATGTCGGCGGTCAGCGAGGCGCCCGTCACGAATTTCAGGACCGTGATAAGGATGCCCCCGGCAGCATAGATCGCAAGAAGGAGGAGCAGTGTTTCGATGAATCTTGCGAGGATCAGTTTTCTCCGGGAGATTCCCCGGCCGATCACGTTGACGAAGACCATGGACCGGAAGTCGTCGCGGTAGATGTTCAGCACAAGGAGAAGTCCGGTAAAGATGCCCGCATAGCCGAGGCCTTCGTAGGCGTGTACGGCGAAGGCGAAATCCACATCCGGCGCTTCCCGGATGCCGCGAAGGACCGTGAACGCCGTGATGGCCAGGATGATCGCAAGGACGATCCATACGTTTGCTTTCCGGAGGATGCGGCCGATGTCTGCACGGATCAGTTTTCTCATAGCTCGATCTCCTTCCTGTTGAACAGATAGACGGCAAAGGCTGTTACGGCCCACAGGATCGCGATCGCGGGAATGATCTGCCATCCGAACCTTCCGGCGGAGAACCACGCGTAGGAGGCCTCAAGGAGCCCCTCGAAGCTGAGATCGTAGAACGGCAGGTGCAGACGGTCCTGTGCGACCCGCAGGATCAGGGCAAAGAACGGGATGCCCAGCGCAAGGACGATCATTCCGAACGCCGTATTCCATGTGGAAAATACGACCAGCGCAGCCACGGCAAGGAACCCCAGACCTTTTATGACCGTAAAAACACAGTACAGGGCAAGGAGCGAATCCTGCCGGGGCGTGACCCCGATCTCCATGGCGTTGTGTATGAAAGCGGCAATGCCGAAGATGACCGCATAGAACAGGACAAGGACGATGGCCGATTCGATCATCTTGGCGAGAAGGATCTTTTTCCGGGAGATCCCTCTTCCGATCACACCGATCAGGGTACCGCTCCTGATATCATCCGTAAATATGGCCGAATAGATGGGGATGCACGCCGCAAGGAGCGCCACGATGGCAAAAAAGCTCTTCTCGGCTTCCACCTGCTCCGCCGCGGTATCCGACATCGGGCGGACGAGGATGATGACGATCGCCAGTATCATCAGCACGAAAAAGCCGCGTTTCCGGAACACTCTTTTGAGGTCCGCGCGAATCAGTCTTCTCATTCTTCCGAACCTCCGACAAGACGGAAATAGAAATCCTCCAGGGAGGATTTTTCCGTGATCTCCCGCAGGACACGGATCCCGTTTGCTTCCAGGATCTCTTTTGCCCGCGCCGCATCCGAAACGGAGATCTCCACCGCCTGCTGGTTTTCCTGCAGATCCTGCTGGGTGATCTCTTTTACGATGATTCCTTCATTGACGATGCCGAAGCGGTCGGCCGTGTTTTCCAGCTCGCCCAGGATGTGGCTGGAAACGATCTCCGTCATCTGATACTCGTCCCGAAGGCGGCGGATCAGGTGACGCACGTCCGCGATTCCCTGGGGATCCAGCCCGTTGGCCGGCTCGTCCAGGATCAGGATCTCCGGGTTTCCGAGAATGGCGTTGGCGATGCCGAGGCGCTGCATCATGCCGAGGGAGAAGGTCCTGACCGGCTTTTTCACGCCCTTCAGGCCCACAAGCTCCAGCACACGCTCGATCTCGGCCTTCTGTTTTTTCCGGGGGATCCCCTTGAAGGTCGCGCTGTAGCGCAGATTCCTGTAGGCGTTCAGGTACCCGTAGAACCTTGCGCCGACGAGGAAACCGACGCGGGACCGGTTCGCCTGGAGCTGTTTTTCCGTCGATGACCCCAGGATCGAGACCTTGCCTTCGTTCACACTCGAAAGTCCCAGGATCATCTTGAAGATCGTTGTTTTGCCGGCGCCGTTCCTGCCGATCAGACCGTAGATGTCCCCGCGGTTCACCTGCATGCTGACGCCCTTTAAGACCTCGTGATTCCCGTAGGACTTCCGGACATTCTCAAGCCGGATCACCGGCTCCTTCTTCTCAGCCGCAGCGGCCGTGTTTTCTGCCGCACCGGCAGTTTCGGCAGCGGTCATGTTTTCCACCGTCCCGACAGCGGCTGTTTTTTCCGAAGGCCCGACAGTGACAGTGATCACGGTTCCGTTTACTTCTACCATACCTTTATCCTCTCTCCGGGTGCCAAGTACATACCGTCGCCCTCTTTTACGTCATAGGTCTCATAGAACTCATCGAACTGCTGCAGCCCCACATTCACGCGGTAGAACGGAAGGGGATGCACATCCGCCCGGAACATGAACTTCTCCTCCTCCAGGGGAATGTTCATCTTCCAGACATTTGCATAGGCCCGGAAGAACCTGTCGTAGTCAAAATCGGGCACCTTCTCCGCAAGATGCAGCACTGCCCGAAGGCCGCCCATGTCCGCCGTCGCCTCTCCGTTCACGTTCGATCCAACGTACAGGCCCGAACCTTCATAGGGCGAGAGCAGCGTGTAATACCGGCTGACATCCTCGCTCCTGTCGGTGAAGGCGATCTGGTCCTCCATGGGGAGCCAGGATTCATTCATGCCGTCCCTGTCATACTGGGCGCCCGTCTTGTCAAAACCGTGGGTGATCTCATGCCCCACGATCGCGAAAAGGCCCGCCAGTTTTTCCTCATAGGAGAGCTCCGGCGCATACAGAGGCGCCTCGCATACGCCTGCAAAAATATAGATTCCGTTGGTCATCGGCATATAGAAGGCGTTGGTGATCGTCGTGGAGAATTCCTGGTTCAGAGGATCCCAGTAGGTGGGATCATAGGTCTGCTGCGCAAGCCACACCACATGGTCCATCTCAAAACGCTTGGCGGCAAAATATGCCTCCAGGAAATTCCCGCCCTCTTCTTCCGGCAGAAACTCCAGCTCACCGTAATCCACGGAGTCGAAATCCTGGTAGGCGATGTGGACCGTAAGGGCGTCCAGCTTTTCGATGCACCGCTTCTTTCCTTCCTCCGAGAGCCACTCCTCTTCCATGAAGATCTCGCGGAAGCCGTCGATCACATCCTGTGTGAGACTGTTCAGCTCCGCGACTTGGGACTCGTCGAAAAAGTTCTCCGCATAGATGCGGTTCATGGCGCCCACCATGGGCGATGCGCCGATATAATAATCGAACATCAGCGCATCTTCCTTCTGCTCCTTACTCTCGCCGTAGTCCTCCGGCACCGTAAGGCGGGGCTCGCTGAACGCCTCCATCTTATCGAGGGTATCCCTGTCCAGATACAGGGCGCAGTGACGACAGTAATTCACGATCAGGAACGCCTTGATATTCTCAAGCTCGGAGTCGCGGCAGAGTTTCTCCAGGCTTTCTGCATAGAGCGGGTTCATGAGAAAATATTCCGTATCCTCAAAACCCCAGCCGCGGAGGATCCTGTCCAGGGGGAAGCCCTTTGCCAGGGGCAGAAGATCTTCACGGGCAAAGGTGATCTCCTCGATCGAGGTGATCGCCGCCGAATTATCCGCCGCGGCGACCTTCTTTTCCCAGGTCATGCACATCCGGACAAGCTTTTTTGCCTCCTCCTCGGAATAACCGAGCTCCGAAAGAAGGTAGACGGCTTCATTCCGGACCATTTCATATTTTTCCAGGGCGGACCCGGTCTGCATGTGAAAATAATATTCATTATCCCCGTACTCGGCCATGGACAGCTCCGGCGCGGTGAGAAGCGCGGCATACCGGTCCCGGTTCGTTTCCATCCGCATGATGCTGCTGCTTTCCGTGAAAACAGGCGCAAGATACAGAGGATTCCGTTCGGGATCCGCAAAGAAATCATACATTTCCTCCATGCTGCCGATGGAGGCGATGTCCTCGATATACGGCCGCAGGGGCTCTGCGCCGTCTTTGTTGCGCTTCTCCCAGTCCGACGCAAGATCGTAATAGTCCCGCAGGCGCTCCGCTGTTACGCCCGGAATGGATTCATCCTCTGCGATCGTCTTTTTCCTGACCAGGATGGCGTCCGTCACCTCCTGAAAGGTGTCGTAATAGGTGTCCCCCATCTCCTGCTTCCACGGCCCGTTCACAGCCGCGGCAAAATCGTCCTGCACCCGGATATCGGCACCTTCGGGAACCGACCCGATGATATCGGAATCGACCCAGGGATTGGTACTGCCAAGGACCGAGCTTACGACCTCGCCTTCTCCGCACGCGGTAAGGGAAACCGCCAGAAGGAGCGACACCAGGATCGCCGGCAGACGGGTCACCTGTTTTCTTATCATCATATTTTTCTCCCGTAAATTTACAGAGTAATTGCCTATACGCCCTTTTATTATCGCACAAGTGCGCGCGACTGCGCCATGCCGCGGCATGATTTAGATGGAAAAACACGGCCCGGAGCCGAAAAGGCGCCCGGATTGCCGTGAATACAGGGAGATGTTATCATGGCGTAAAGTCAGAACCCGTTGCTGGAGAATCCCGGAAAGGAATTACGATGAAGAAATATCCAAGGATACTGTTCCCGATACTTACGCTGCTCCTCCTGGCCGTTTCCCTGACGGGATGCGCCGCG
>CAMNCY010000111.1 GCA_946534785.1 uncultured Lachnospiraceae bacterium
TCGCGGAGCGATGCGTCTCCGCAGCAGCGGCACTAAGGCGTCAAAGGACGCCGCCAAGTGCCGGCGGTCGGTAAGGGCCCGAAGCTGTTTATACTATATTGGCGGGTTTATTGATTCTTCGACCGTGAGTCAGCGTACCTGTCCCCGTGACTCAGTCACTCACCCGTGACGCAGTCTTCAGTCAAAAATATCATCACCGAAGCGGACTCTGGTGTAGGCCTTGATGGCTTCCATGCACTTTTCAAAGCCCAGTTTGGAGCTGTCGAGGCAAAGGTCGTAGTTCAGCGCCTCGCTCCAGCGTTTTCCGGTGTAATAGGTGTAGTAGTCCGCCTTCTGTTTGTCGGTCTTCTCCATGAACTTATCCAGTTCCTTTCCGCGGAGGCTGATCTTCTTTTCTGCCTGCTCGACGAGGAAGTCCCTTGGCGCATGGACGAAGACGCGCACGGCGTTCTCATAGTCCTTCAGCACGTAGTCGGCGGCCCTGCCGACGATGACGCAGCTTTCCGTTTCCGCCAGGCGCTTGATCACGGCGGCCTGGTAATTGAAGAGGTTTTCCATGGATACGAAGTCGTCGCTGTCCGGCGGGATCATCTTCCCGTTGTAAACGCTTTTGGAAAGCTTTACGATCAGCGGGTTCTTCGAGGAAACGCTCTCGTCCGCCTTTAAGAACAGCGCTTCCGAAATGCCGCTCTCCTCCGAAGCCATCTTGATCAGGTCCCTGTCATAATAATTGATCCCCAGGTCCTCCGAGAGCATCTGGGCCATGGTCCTTCCGCCGCTCCCGTACTGCCTTGCGATCGTAAAAACAATATTTCTTTTCATGATGCTACTCCCCCAGATATGCCTTTCTGATCGATTCATCCCCAAGAAGATCAGAAGCTTTTCCTTCCGTCGAAATGGTGCCCGTCTCAAGGACGTACGCCCTGTCCGCGATCGCCAGGGCCTTTTTCGCATTCTGTTCGACGAGAAGGACCGTTGTACCGTCCTCGTGGACTTCGCGGATAATATCAAAGATCTCATTGACCAGGATGGGAGAAAGTCCCATCGAAGGCTCGTCCATTAAAATGATGTCCGGATGCGACATCAGGGCCCTGCCCATTGCCAGCATCTGCTGCTCGCCGCCCGAAAGCGTGCCGGCCGCCTGGTTCTGTCTTTCCTTCAGACGCGGGAACCTCTTGTACACATATTCAAAGGAGGCTTCCGTCTCCGCCTGGTCCTTCCGGGAATAGGCTCCCAGCCGCAGGTTCTGCGCAACCGTCAGGTCCGGA
This sequence comes from uncultured Lachnospiraceae bacterium, assembly GCA_946534785.1. Classification (GTDB taxonomy): domain Bacteria; phylum Bacillota; class Clostridia; order Lachnospirales; family Lachnospiraceae; genus CAG-791. Next base: position 1,269 of record CAMNCY010000111.1, read on the forward strand.
AAAACACGCCTTCCCTCCGGCACCTGTGCCATGCCCATGGAGACGATCTTGTGCCCCGGCACCTTTGTGATGTTTTTCCCGTTATAGAGGATCTCGCCGCTCCTGGGCTGGAGAAGTCCGGACAGCGTGTGCAGGGTCGTCGTCTTGCCCGCGCCGTTAGAGCCGATCAGGGCAACGATCTCGCCCTTATCCACATGAAAGGAGATCCCCTTGAGGGCCTGGATGACCCCGTAATATACTTTTAAATCTTTCACTTCCAGTAATGCCATGGTCCCTGCCTTTCTTATTCCCCGATATACGCCTTGATGACTTCCGGATCGCTTAAGACCGTCTTCGTATCGCCCTGGGTGAGGATCCTGCCGAAGTTCAGTACCGTAAGCTTTTCGCAGATGCCGCCGACCAGCTTCATATCATGCTCGATCAGAAGGATCGTCATATCGAACTTATCCCGGATCAGCTGGATCGTCTCCATCAGCTCCGCCGTCTCGTTCGGGTTCATGCCGGCCGCGGGCTCGTCCAGAAGAAGGAGCTTGGGATTGGTGGCCATGGCCCTTGCGATCTCCAGCTTTCTCTGGGCGCCGTAGGGAAGGTTCGAGGAAAGATAATCCCGCTGTCCGTCCATGCCGAAGACCTTCAGAAGCTCCATGGCTCTCTCGTCGATCTCCTTCTCCACCTTCCGGTAGTCCGGGGTGTGAAGGATGCCGGAGATCGTGGAATAGTGGTACTGGTTCTGGAGACCGATCTTGACGTTGTCGATGACCGACTGCAGCCGGAACAGGCGGATGTTCTGGAAGGTCCTGGCAATGCCGGCCTTGTTGATCTCTTCCGTCCTGTGTCCCGTGATGTCCTTACCGTCCAGGGTGATGATGCCCTCCGTCGGCTTGTAGACTCCCGTAAGCAGGTTGAATACCGTCGTCTTTCCGGCGCCGTTGGGCCCGATCAGGCCGTAGAGCTCGCCCTTTTCGATATCGAGATTGAATTCGTCCACGGCGCGAAGGCCGCCGAAATTAATGCTGAGATTCCTTACTTCCAGCAGTGCCATATCAGACAGCCTCCTTCCTGAATTTTGCAAAGAACCGCTCCCGCATCTCTCTTGCCGCGGGTGCCCAGTTAATGATCATCATGGCGATCAGGACGATGGCGTAGATCAGCATCCTGTACTTGTTCAGACTCCGGAGCATTTCCGGCAGCAGGTAAAGGATGCAGGCCGCGATGACCGAGCCCCGGATGCTGCCGATGCCGCCCAGGACGACGTAGACCAGGATCAGGATGGACACGTTGTAGCCGAAATACTGGGAGGTCGACTGGAGCGTGGAGATATTATGGGAAAACAGGACGCCCGCCGCACCCGCCATGGCGGCGGAGATGGTAAAGGCAAGCATCTTGTACCTGGTGATGTTGATACCGACCGATTCCGCGGCGATGCGGTTGTCGCGGATCGCCATGATCGCGCGCCCGTCGCGGGAATTGATCATGTTCTGCACGATGAAGAGCACGATCAGAAGGACGATCACCGCGATCGTGAAATTCGCATCACGCGGCGTTCCGTTGATGCCCATGGCGCCGTTGATGATGACCTTGCCGTCCTCTTCCATTCCCAGAGCCATGGAATTGGTCATGGAAACATGGAAGCCTTTGGAGTCCTTCCCCAGATAGACCGCGTTCAGGACGTTCTTGATGATCTCGCCGAAGGCCAGGGTGACGATCGCCAGATAGTCGCCCTTGAGGCGAAGTACGGGAATGCCGATGAGGAACCCGAACAGTGCCGCGACTGCGATGCCGATTACGAACGCCAGGAAAAAGCGGAGCCCGCCGGGGAGCGTCTCCTTGAATACGTTGGAGAAGATCGCGCTGGAAAAAGCGCCCACGCACATGAAGCCCGCGTGTCCCAGGCTCAGCTCGCCCAGGATACCGACGCAGAAGTTGAGGGCGACTGCCGCGATGGCGTAGTAGGTCATGGGGACCAGAAGGCCTGCCAGGTGGCTCGTCATCATGCCCGCGCTGCGGAGAGCCTGGAGGATGATATAGGCAGCGATCACGATTCCGTAGGTGATCAGCTGGTTAAGTGAAGTTTTCGATAATCCTTTTTTCATCTTTCCACCTCCCTCAGACTTTTTCCTGGATGTTCTTGCCGAGGATGCCGGTAGGCCTTACCAGGAGCACGATGATCAGGATGCCGAATACGATCGCATCCGAGAGCTGGGAAGAAATGTAGGTCTTGCTCAGGATCTCCACGATCCCGAGACAGAGGCCGCCGATCATGGCGCCGGGAATGGAACCGATGCCGCCGAGGACCGCCGCGACAAAGGCCTTGATGCCGGGCATGGCGCCGGTGTAAGGCGTAAGCGACGGATAGGCGCTGCAAAGGAGCGCGCCCGCCACTGCCGCAAGGGCGGAGCCGATGGCGAAGGTGATCGAAATGGTCCGGTTGACGTTGATGCCCATCAGGGTCGCCGCGCCCTTATCCTGCGCAACGGCCAGCATGGCCTGGCCTTCCCTGGTCTTATTGACGAAGGTCTGGAGTGCGATGAGGATCACGATACTGACGATGATCGTGATGATCGTAACGCCCTGGATCCTGAGCTTCCCGTCCGCCAGCACAAGGCCGCTCCAGGAAACCACCGGCGTAAAGGACTTCGTATCCGAGCCGAACACCAGAAGGGCAAGATTTTCAAGGAAGTAGCTGACGCCGATCGCCGTGATCAGGACGGCAAGGGGGGAAGCCGCGCCCCTCAGGGGCCGGTAGGCGATCCTTTCCGTTGTCACACCGATGAGCGTGCAGCAGACGATCGCGACGAGAAGTCCCGGAATCGAGCCCCCGCTCAGCGTCGTGACCACCGTGAAGATCACATAGCTGCCGATCATGATGAAATCTCCGTGCGCGAAGTTCAGCATCTTGGCGATACCGTAGACCATGGTGTAGCCCAGGGCAATGATCGCATAGATGCTGCCAAGGCTCAGTCCGCTGATCAGATACTGAAGAAAACTCAGCATAAATTATCCCCTCTTTCCACTGTTGATTTACCTGTTTCAGGTATTTCCAGAAAAATATATTCCGTTCTATTATACAAAACCGGAGAGGGAATATCCATTCCCTCTCCGGAACTAAGCGGTGATTCCGCCATTTTTTTCAGCTTGCTGCTTCTGTCTGCTCTTTGGCTTATTCAGCTTACTCAGCCGTTACATATGCGCCGTTCTCGATGATGACAGCCTTGGGAGTCTTTGTGGGCTCGCCGCTTGCTTCCCATGTCATGCCGACAGAGGTAAGACCGTCAACGGTGATCTCGGTCATAGCGGTCTTCATGGCTTCGCAGATATCGGAAACGCTCATGTCAGGTGTGATGTTTGCCTTCTCGCAGGCAGCCTTGATCGCATAGACCGCATCGTAGGAGTCAGCGCCGAACTGGTTGGGAACGATGCTGTTCTTCTCCTGGAAGGTCTTGACGAAGTTCTGGGTCAGCTCATCCTCTGCGTCTGCGGAGAAAGGTGTCAGGAGCATCAGGCCCTCTGCAAGGGAGGTATCGAAGTTCTCGACCGTAAGGATACCGTCCATGCCGTCGCACCCGAAGAAGATGGGATCATAACCCATAGCATCAGCCTGCTGCAGGATCAGGGAAGCCTCTGTATAGTAGATGGGCAGGAAAACAAGCTCAGCGCCCGCATCCTTTGCCTTCTGGAGCTGTACGGAGAAATCGGTCTTGGAGTCAGCCGTGAAAGCCTCGGAGGAAACGATCTCGAAATCCTGGTTGGCTGCTTCCTTTACGAAGTTCTCCATGATACCGGAAGAATAAACGTCGGAGCTGTCATAGATGATGCCGACAGTGGAAGCGACCTTGTTCTGGCCGATGTACTGCGCGGATGCGGTTCCCTGTGCGGGATCGGAGAAGCATACACGGAATACGTTGTCATAATTCGTGCAGTCCTGTGCGGATCCGGAAGGTGTGATCTGGAACATGTTGTCGATCTTGGTCTCTTCGGAAACGGCGATCGAGCATGCGCTGGTGACGGAGCCGTTCAGGAACTGCATGCCCCAGTCCTTCAGGGTGTTGTAAGCGTTGACGGACTTCTGTGCATCGAGTTCGTCGTCTTCGCACTTGAGTTCTACCTGGTAGCCGTTGATACCGCCGTTGGCGTTGATCTCATCGACTGCGATCTCGGCTGCCCACTGAACTGCCTGGCCGTATGCTGCCGCACCGCCGGTCAGGGGTCCGATCATACCGATCTTGAATGTCGCATCGGAGGATGCTGCGGGAGCCTCTTCCTTTGCTGCTTCTTCCTTAGCCTCTGCGGGAGCGGATGCTGCGGGTGCCGCGGGAGCGGAGGATCCGCCGCAGCCGGTCAGAAGTGCCATGGACATAGCTGCTGCCATTGTTACACTGACAATCGTTTTAAACTTTTTCATATGTACTCCTTTCATATTTCTGCGGGACCGCACGGTGCTGTTCCGCACATATGATTAAAATTACCTAATATGGTATATTTATTGCTTTTACTCTGTCAAGATAAAACAATTATTTAACAAAGTAAAGCGTTACCGCGGTGCCCTGTTTCAGAGATCTCTGTATATGTACGGCGATTCCTCCCCGATATAGATCTGGTGCCCGGAAAAACCTTCCCCGTCCTCATCAAAGAACAGCAGGTGTACCACCGCTTCCGGATACTTCGATGAATACAGCAGATTCTCCTCCTTGTCCGATTCAAGGGTCAGCATTGCAAAATCATTCATGAGCGGATAGTACTCCAGGACGCCGGCCGAAGACGGTATCTGCGCCGCCTCGGCAGTTCCCGCCCACTCGTAGATCCCTCCGTGGTCATTCATAAGGAAATAGGGAAGATCTCCTTCGGCAGCGACACCGGGCACTGCCGTCCCGCTCAGCTGTCCGAGAAGCCGGCCGATCTTATGGTCGGCATAGACATAGGAATCTCCGGCAATATACAGGATATAACTCCGGTCGCTCCGCGCCAGCATCATGAGCTGGGTATACAGGTTTTCCTGGCCGAGTGCCATATCCTCCTGGCTGTTCCTGAATTCCTCCGCAAGCTCCTCCCAGTTTTCGTATCCCGCTTCTCCCCGGTGGTCCGCAAGATCCTTATGCTCCGAAAGCCATTCCGCCATGAAATCGGAGACCTTTTCAGCC
>CAMNCY010000112.1 GCA_946534785.1 uncultured Lachnospiraceae bacterium
TTCTGCGGATCATACCGCAGTCTGTAATCGCAGGCCTCCGCGCCTTCCGATACTGCCGTGGTCCTTTCGTACCGGATATGGTGGAAGCCTTTCATATACGCCTTATCCATATGGCAGATGCAGAGTACCGCTTCTTCATTTCCCAAATCTTTTGCAAGCTCATGATACGGGCACGAGAGGATATCCACTCCGTACATCTCCGGCGGCCGGGAGACCAGCCTTCGCTTATATCCAAGAGCCTCACCGCTCATCCTGTCCATGATGCTTTCTATGTGCTTCCAGAGGATGCGGCTGACCCCGGGAATGCTGGTAATGGCATGCACGATCCCGGCAAAAGTCTTCCCCATTTCATCGCCATAGCTGTTCAGAAGCTGTCCGGCCTCTTTGCTGCCTGCTCCGCCTGCCGTCATTGCCCGGTACAATGCGACCGCAGGCAGCACCATGCTTCCCTTATGCTGCGGAAGGTCCGGCTGCGCCTGCAGCATGCTCTCGTACTCTTTCCCGGCTGCTTCCCAGATTCTTCCGGCTTTGTCGCTGCCATACATCTCCCGGAGCTTCTTCCTGAACTTCCTGTAGAACCATTGCCTGTTAAGTGGATTCATGTGCTTGTTCCTGTGCTGCATCTTCCTGTGGTTGCTTTCGTTCCTTGTGTTAGTTTCATCTAACCTTCCGTTAGTATTGTAACTCGCTTCCGGCAATTTTCAATTTGTCTTTCGGGGGTGATTTGCGTTCGCTGTACGGATTGGATGCTTCCCATGGCTCCCGGAAATCCGTTCCGGGCGGAGGTGGATCCGATATTTTCGGATCGTCAGCGTCGCTCCCTGCCAAAATGAAAAGAAAAAGAGCCCGAATGAGAAACTGCCAGTCTCTCATCCGAGCCCTATCAAATCAGCCCTGATCAGCTTCCATCCACTCCAGCACTGTGTGGATCTCCGCGATATATCCCTCGTCATCGTTCGGCGTCTCCAGGATGAACGGCCTGCCCTGCAGGGCGGGGTGCAGTGCGATCCGTTTCATTGCTTCCATGCCAAGGAAGCCCTGCCCCAGCTTTTCATGCCGGTCCTTATGCGAGCCGCACACGTTCTTGCTGTCGTTGAAGTGGACGGCCTTCAGACGCTCCAGTCCGATGACGTCGTCAAAATGCTGCAGCACGCCGTCCGGGTCGTGCACGATGTCATAGCCGCCGTCCCAGACATGGCAGGTGTCAAAACATACGCCGATGTGCTCCCTGCATTCTACCCGGTCGATGATTTCCCGCAGCTGCTCGAAGGTGCCGCCGATCTCGGAGCCTTTCCCGGCCATGGTCTCCAGAAGCACCGTGGTCTTCATGTCCGGCCGCATCACCCGGTTCAAAGCATCCGCGATCTGCCGAATGCCCGTCTCTTCGCCCTGCCCGGTATGGGCGCCCGGATGGAAATTATAGAAATTTCCCGGAAGGAGCTCCATCCGCGCAAGGTCCTGGGTCAGCATATCCAGACCGTTGGCACGGGTCTCTTCTTTTGCGGAGCACAGGTTCATCGTATAGCTGCCGTGGGCCACCAGCGGCCCGAAGCCTTCCTTCGAAAGATGCCCGAGAAGCCCCGCCACATCCTCCGGAATGACCGGCTTCGTCCTGCCGCCCCGGGGGTTGCGCGTGAACCATGCAAAAGTATTCCCGCCGAAACGGCTCATTGTTTTTCCCATTGCCAGATATCCGTCTGTGATGGACAGATGACAGCCGATATAGATCATGATTCATCCCCTGAAGTTCGCCGGGAGGTCCTTTTTCTCCTCCATGAACTCCTGATAAAACTTCCCGAACGTCTGATAATTCCTGACAACGCAGCCGGTAGGCTTGTGGGCGCAGATCAGGTCGCCGCACTTGCCGCAGGTCAGGCACACGCGTTTCTCATCGATCCTGCCGTTTTGCAGGATCTCGTTGGCAAAATCAGGATCCGCAAACGCCATTCTTCCGAAAAGCATTCCGTCGATCATGCCCTTCTCCACGGTGCCGGCAGTAAAAAGATCCGCATACTGACGAAGATACGAAGGCGCAGAGAACCGTCCCCGGCAGCACCGAAGCCGTACGGATACGGGACCCCGTCATAAATGCCGAGCCGGCAGGTGACCATGAAACCATTATCCTCATGGACCCTCGCTGCTGCAATACCGTTTCTTAAAAGGCGCGTGCGATTCTCCAGGCTTCCGCCATACATGCCCGGTCTTTCATAGGCCCCGGAAAGTTCCGCCAGAAGACCTTGTAGGCTTCCAGATTCTCCCGGGAAAGCAGAAGCTGTGTGTGCCCCGGCCTTCCTTCCGGAACGATGGAGACCGCCTCCAGCCAGATGACGGCGCTGCCGCCCTTTGCTTCGTTCACATACCGCGTCGTCGTAAATTCGGAAGAAGAACCGTCCGGCAGGGAGTCCGCCCCCTCCATGGGTGCGATCCCGAGCCGGTTCGGGAAAGCGAGAGCAAACACATTATCTCATTTTTGTAAATGTAGCTGCCCTCATTTTTGATCTGTTCATACAAAGGCAGACACATGAGCCCAAATTCGCTCATGTGTCTGCCTTATCAGAGTCTACACTTCTGCCCGGTCATTCTGATTCCTGATCACATGCAGATACAATGCCTCAAATCGGCACTTGTATCTGCCTGCCACATTCTGTCAGGCAAACGCAATACCTCATATTCGCAAATGTATCTGCTCCCGTTTTTCAGCCGGTTCATACGAAAGCAAATACACCGGACCGAATCTGAATTTGTAGATGCTATTTCAGAGTTTACGATTCTGCCAGATCATTTTGATCCTTGCTCCAAGCATATACATCAGGCCAAAAGCATAGATGTATATGCTTCTCGGCCTGCTTACAGAGCCTGCATTCGCAGCTGCCTCTGATGTGCCAGAGGGGCAATCTCTCCTCAGCTTCTACTGCCAGCCCTTCCAGACATCCGGCTGGTATCCGACCGTTGCCTGGCGGCCGTTCCGCACGATGGGGAGCCGCAGGACGGACTGGTTCTCCAGCACCTTCTGCACCTTGTCTTCCTCCGCGATATATTGGATCAACGCCAGAAGATCCTTGTCCTTGCAGCCCGGGTCGATCATTGCATCCAGACCTCCGACCGCCTGCATCACAGAAGTAAATTCACCCTTGCTGAGTCCCTTTTCCTTCATGTCAACGGACTGAAATTTGATTCCGCGCTCCTTGAAGAAACGCTCCGCCTTTTTCGTATCCTGGCTCTTCTTTGTTCCGAAAATCTGAATGTTCATATTGAAAATACCTCTGTATATACTCTCCTGCCGTCTTTTTCCTCTGATTTCATAAGGGAAATACGGTTCACTCTCATCTGCTTTTTCGATGCCGGCAGTTTTGCAAGGGCCTGCTGCCGGTTCTCCGATACCTGCCGCCAGTTGCCGGACGCCCTGCGGATCAGCGTGATGTGGGGCACGAATTTCTTCCGGTCATACGGAATCCCGGCTTCTTCCAGTGCGGTGCGGACACCTGCTGCCGCTGCGGAAAGCGCCTTGTTTTCTCCGCTTCCGATCCAGACAATATCGCCGAAGTTCCCCATCCCGGAAAGGGAGAGAAAGAACGGCTTCCACTTTACCTTCGAAAGCGCCTCCTCCACCTTCTCCACGTCATCTGTCTCACCGATAAAAGCAAGCGTCATGTGAAGATTGTCCACTGGAACATACCTGCCCCTGACACCGCTCTTTTTCAGGCTGCGGATGGTCCCGGAGATCTCATCCTTCATTTCCCGTGAAAGGCAGACTGCTACAAATAATCTCATCATATATTTTCCAAAGCTTCTTTCAGCTTCTTCCGATACTCTTTCCGAATGCTCTCCGGCCCGGTGATCTTCATTTTTCCGCCCCAGCCGAATACCCAGCGGTAAAACGTCGGAGACGGACACACGGTCACATGCGCCAGGAAATGCTCTTCATCCGTCACCTCGGTATTCACGTCCCTGCCGAACTGGTCGATCACATATTTCATGAGGGATGCATCGCAGAGAAGGTCGACCGGCACTGTCTCATCCGAATCGAACATGCGGAAGACTTTCTTGGAATAGGACGCGGGATCAAAGTCCGGGGGTGCGGGATGCGCCGGCTCATTCTCCAGCTTCTCCACCTCGCTGTAGATGCGGTCGACGCGGAAATTCCGCGTGTGCTTCCTGTCGTCACAGTACCCGACGACATAGTAGAAATCGCCGTCCCAGATCAGCGCGTAGGGACTTACCGTATACCTTTCGCCGCCGTTCTTGAGCACCCGGCGCTTGCGGATGCTGTAATCCGTGTACTGGAAGCGGATCTTATACCCCTTATCGATCGCGTCGTTGATGGCGTCGCTGATGATGAAGATGTTCTTGTTTTCCGATTTTGCCCTTCCTTCCGCGAAGACGTGACGCCTTAGATTCTCCGCATTATAGACCGATGTCAGCTCCATGAGCTTGCGGATCAGCTGCCGGCTCCTCGTCTCCGTGATGAACTTTGCGGAGGCGACCGCATCAACCAGCGTCTTCAGCTCGGACAGTTCAAACAGCCGGTCGTCATAATAGTACTGATTCTGCCTGGATTTCTTTACTTCGCAGTTGATTCCCGCCTGCTTCATGATGGCGAAATCATCTGCGATCGTCGTCCGGTCGACATCGATCCCGTGCTCGGATTTCATGTACCTGATCAGTTCATTTGTGGTGAGCCGGTGTTCCGGATCCGTATTCCGGATCATGTGCTGGTAAAGATAAAAAAGCCGGAGTTTGGTCTGGTTTTCCATAGTTTTCTCCTGGATTGTTTTTCGAAAGAGATGGTGTGAATGCCTGTATGCCTGCTTTCATTATGGTTTTCTCAGGCAATGGTGTCAATCGGGAGGTGTGCGGAATTTTCCGCACCTTACATCACGGGCCGTTATGAAATCAGCGTTTGCACCTCTGCCTGTCTTTGAAACCCATCTGCGGAGGTATCCTGAAACTCATAAAGCATCTTATAATGAAGTTCCTTGCGCCTTGAGCTTACATTTTGAAAAACATCTCCTGCCGTGTCATCTTAAATCATGCATTCCTGATTTCCCGGATTACTTTCAAATGATAGCTTCCGATGAAGTCATCCTGGCGTGAGAAGTTTATTGCCTAAAGATGATCATTCCAAAGCAGCCTCTCATAAAGTCATCTTTAGGAAGACTTTTCTGCTGTCAAAGATGATATTCCGCAGCCTATGGTTCCCGACGGCATCCTAATGCCGCCACGTACGCTTTCTAAGCTTACTTTTCCGGATCAATACCGGAAATCAGGCTGCTCCCGTAAATTTAAAATGCCCTTCCCACAGAAAAAGCGGCCCCTCTCAGGGCCGCTTACAACAGGCTTTTCCAATATTACCCGCTCACAGATCTTCCACATCCACCACCCGGAAGCCGTTTTGGATCAGGAGCTGCGCCGTCACGCCGGCCCCTTCGACCAGCGTGCCCGAGAAGCTTCCGTCGTAGCGCTGCTTCACGCCGCAGCTGGGGCTTCGGGACTGGAGAATGACAAGGTCCGGCTGCTCGCGCAGGGCGATCTCCAGGCACTTTTCCGCTCCGAGACGGAACTCCCGATCTACGCTGATCCCGGCTTTGTTGACGACCTCTCCGTCCCGGATCTCCGCGGGGATCCTGGGTGTCGGAAGTCCGCCCATCACCTCCGGGCAGACGGTCAGGACTTCATTTCCGGCAAAGAGCTCCAGCACCTTTTCATTCCGGTTGTTTCCGCCGTTATATTTGCAATTCTCGCCTGCAAGGCAGGCACTTACCATGATCTTCATATGACTTTCCATCAGATAATGATCCCGTCCAGATGATCCGCTTCATGCTGGATGATCTGCGCCGTCCATCCGGAATACTGCTGCCGGTGTTTCTTCCAGCTGCCGTCGAAGTATTCGACTTCGATGTTCCGGTACCTGGTCGTCCTGCGGACGCCGTCCAGGGAGAGGCATCCCTCTTCCGTTTCGTACGGCGTATCCTTCTTCACGATCACCGGGTTGTACATCACAACGTTCAGGAATCCCATATTGACGATGATGATCCGCTTCTTCGCGCCGATCATGTTGGCTGCCATACCGACGCACCGCTCCCGGTTAGCCGTCAGGGTATCCTGCAGATCCTGCCCGACAGAAAGGTCCTGAGGGGAAGCTTCCTCCGACTTCTGCCCCAGGAAAAACATATCGCTTACAATGGGTCTTATCATCCGCTCTCCTCCGTCCCGGCCGGTTTACCTGCCGGTCACGCTGTCCCATTTACCGGCCGGTTGCGCCGGTTCCACCGGTCAGTCAGGTCCATTCACGGATCCGCATATCCTGCAATTCTTCATACCGCATGGTGAGCGGTCTCCGGTCCAGCACCGCCTCCTGGAAGAAATCAT
>CAMNCY010000113.1 GCA_946534785.1 uncultured Lachnospiraceae bacterium
CATAAAAGCGTTGAAGCATAAAAGCGTCAAAGCGCGAAAGAAGAAGGCACTGAGATGTCAGACAGACCATCAACCACACAAATACAGACATTACACAAGGAGGATCAGACCAATGGCCTTTCCATACAAAAAGATCACAGAGGAAGATATCGCATATATCCGTTCCGTAACGGCTCCTGAGAGAGTCTATACGGGTTCCGCAATCAGCGAAGATTATTATCATGACGAAATGCCCGAGTACGGTATCTATCCTCCGGATCTTCTTGTAGAAGCCCTGAATAAAGAAGAAGTATCGGCGATCATGGCCTATGCCTATAAGGAAAATATCCCGGTCGTATGCCGCGGTGCGGGAACCGGCCTTGCCGGCGGCGCGACCTGCAAGTACGGCGGGATCATGCTTTCCACCCTGAAGATGAATAAGATCTTCCCCGTTGACCAGAAGAACGTGACAATTACGGCGGAGCCCGGTGCGCTCCTTGCGGACATCCAGGCTAAGGTCTCGGAAGTGGGACTTTTCTATCCTCCGGATCCGGGCGAGATCTTCTCGACCATCGGAGGAAATGTCGTAACGAACGCAGGCGGTATGAAGGCAGTGCGCTATGGTCTTACGAGGGATTTCGTCCGCTGCATCGAAGCGGTGCTCCCGGACGGCTCGATCGAGACCTTCTCCTCCAATGTTGTGAAGAATACGACCGGCTATGATATCAAGGATCTGATCATCGGCTCCGAGGGAACGCTTGCCGTCGTGACCCAGGTCACGTTAAAGCTTCTTCCCATGCCGGTGCTTTCCTCCACACTGGTCATTCCCTTCCATTCCCTGGAAGAGTGCGCCGATATGGTGCCGCGTCTTCTTGCCCTGCAGGCGATCCCCACGGCGATCGAGTTCCTGGAGCAGGAACTGATCGAGATCGTGGACAGGCAGCTGGACAGACGGCTTCCCGTCAAGATCGGCGAGGCTGTCATCCTGGTACAGTACGATGCGGCAACAAGACAGGAACTGGACGATGCCATCGAGGCCGCTTCTGCGGATGCGCTTGAGTTCGGCGCCATCGACTGTTTTGTCGCGGATACGCCTGCAACACAGGCACAGGTATGGGGCGTCAGAAAAGGCATTCTGGAAGCCATGAAGGCGGATTCGGTATCCACGGAAGAGTGCGATATCGTCATTCCCCGCTCCAATATTTCCCGCTATGTCAGGGAAGCAAAGAAGATCTGCAAAGATCTGGGCCTTCGCGTGGAGCCCAACGGCCACTGCGGCGACGGTAATATCCATACCCAGATCCTGCGCGATCCCGGCATGACGGATGAAGAGTGGAAGATCAATACGGAAAAAGCAAGCCGCCGGCTCTATGCCCTGGCCAAGGAGCTGAAGGGGCAGATGTCCGGCGAACACGGCATCGGGAACGGCCGTATCGAGTACCTCGAGGAGTTCGTCGGTCCCCGGATGATCCGGCTGTATAAGGCGATCAAGCTTGCCTTCGACGATAAGCTGATCCTCAATCCCGGAAAGATCATTGAATTCAATGAAGACCGGAAGAAAGGCTGAAAAAACCTTATCCGGCATATACAATCGCAAAACTTTCCTAATTCCAGGCCCGGAACAGGTCCTCTGTCAGCAAAATGGCAGAGGATCTGTTCTTTTATACATGGCCATGACGGTTCCGCACCCGGCGCGCAGCGGCCGTGATGATTCCGGGAAAACCGGACATATGTGCAAATACCCATAGTGCAGTAAAAAAGACTTTGATTGAATGATAAAATATATTAAAGTTATATATGCTTATGAAACAGCCAATAACCTATTCAGGACAGGAGGAACAGGAAATGAAAATTGCGATCGGATGCGATCCCAACGCACAGCAGGCTAAGGAAGAGGTCATTGCTTTTATCGAGAAGAAGGGCCTTGGAGAAGTTACGGACTTCGGCAGCGAAGATCCCATTTACGCAAATGTAGCCATTGCCGTTGCGGAAGCCGTTGCGGCAAAGAAATATGACAGGGGAATTCTTCTTTGCGGTACCGGTATCGGCGTCAGCCTTGCCGCCAACAAGGTAAAGGGTGCGTATGCGGCTCTGATCTCGGACATCTATTCCGCAAAGAGAGCACGCCTTTCCAATGATGCGAACATCGCATGCATGGGCGCTTTCACCATCGGCAGCAAGCTCCGCGAAGAGCTCACGGAAGCCTTCCTGACCAACGAGTTCGTACCGGGCTGCGCATCCCAGCCGAAGGTCGACGCATTCGTCGCGTATGACAATAACCGGTAAAACATACGGTAAAATATACGGCAGAACAAAGACTGTATATAATTCATAATTTCGAGCCACAGTTGCATATTCATCTTGACATCTGCATTAAGCGGGAGTAAGATGAACAAAACTGCATAATATGCAAAACCGATGAAGCGGGAATAACGTTGATACAGGAGCTTACAGAGAGCCGGGAAGGTGAGAGCCGGCAGCAGCACCGGTCAGCAAATGGGCCGCTGAGGGCGCAGTGAACAGGGAATCGGAAACGGGAGACATCGTGAATCGGCAGCATCCTGTTTTCCCCAAGTATTCTGCGACGTGAGGGCATACGTCAGTTGCCGGGGATTTGCTGGAATCCCGCTAAGAGCACGGCGTATGCCGTGAAGCAAGGTGGCACCGCGATAATTATCGTCCTTGACAGAATGTATTTTCTGTCAGGGACTTTTTTTACGTCCTGCAAGGGAGGACATATGGTAAGACCGAGCCCGGAGGAAATGAAGCGGGTGTCCGGACACGTCGAGTCCGCTGTTTTGCGGACTTAAGGAGAAAATACCGGTCGCCCGCTGCCATTCTCCTGCAGTGGATGAAAAAACACTGCCGGATGTGCCAAAAGTGATTGCAGCAGCCGATGACGGAGAGGTCATGGCTGTTTCGCATAAAGAGTATCCCGTTTACGGAGTGCAGTTTCATCCAGGATCCATCATGACGCCGGGCGGGGAGACCATCTTACGCAATTTTGTGAGTATCACACAAAAGAGAGGGAGAAAGTTATGATCAAGGAAGCCATTTTCAAAATCGTCAGCAAGGAAGACCTCAGCTATGAGGAAGCGAAGACCGTCATGCTCGAGATCATGAACGGGGAAACAACAGCGACGCAGAACGCCGCATTCCTGGCGGCTCTTTCCACAAAGAGCACAAAGGCGGAGACGATCCCCGAGATCTCGGGCTGCGCCTATGCCATGCGGAGCCTGGCAACGCCTGTAGAGCATCCCGGCATGGAAGTCCTCGAGATCGTGGGAACGGGCGGCGACCATGCGCATACCTTCAATATTTCCACAACATCCGCCATGGTCATTGCGGCCGGCGGTGTCAAAGTGGCAAAACACGGGAATCGTGCGGCTTCCTCTTTTTCCGGAACGGCAGACTGCCTGGAAGCGCTCGGCGTCAACATTCAGCAGGATCCGGACCTTTGCCGGAAACTCCTTGCGGACGCAGGCTTCTGCTTCATGTTCGCCCAGAAATACCATTCGGCCATGAAACACGTCGGTGCTATCCGGAAGGAACTGGGTATCCGCACGGTCTTCAATATCCTGGGCCCCCTTACGAATCCCGCAAAACCGGAGATGTTCCTCCTGGGCGTTTATGATGAATATCTGGTGGAGCCCATTGCAAAGGTACTGGCTTCCCTGGGCGTTAAGAGGGGCTTCGTCGTATACGGACAGGACAAGATGGATGAAATCTCACCCAGTGCGCCGACCAGTATCTGCGAGATAAAAGAAGGCTACTACAGGAGTTTTTCCGTCTGCCCTGAGGATTTCGGCCTTGTCCGCGGAAGCAAAGACGAACTGACCGGTGCAAGCCCGGAGGAAAATGCGAAGATCACCCGGGGGATCCTCTCCGGAACGATCGGCGGGACAAAGCGGAACGCGGTCCTGTTAAATGCCGGTGCTGCTCTCTACCTCGGAGGCGCAGCAGCGTCCATGGAAGAAGGCGTGAAGCTGGCGGGACACCTGATCGACAGCGGTGCCGCATTAAAGACACTGGAGAAGGTCGTCGAGATCTCCAATGCTTCCCCGGCGTGAGCAGGCTGCTCCGGTAAGCCGGATATTTGAGGGGGATACTTATGGGAGAATCCAGGGAAATGGGAGAATCCAACGAAACAATACTGGACCGGCTCTGCGCGCATGCGAGAGAGCGGACAGAAGCCGCCAAAAGGATCTGTTCTTTGGAGGAAATGAAGGAAAAGGCCATTGCCGCCGCTTCCGTGACGCCGAAGGAGAAGAGGTTCTTATTTGAAAGGCAGCTGGCAAAGCCCGGCATTCACTTTATCTGCGAATGCAAGAAGGCAAGTCCTTCCAAGGGACTGATCGCACCGGACTTTCCCTACCTATTGATCGCAAAGGAATACGAGGCCGCCGGAGCGGCCGCGATCTCCTGCCTGACGGAGCCGAAGTGGTTCCTCGGAAAGAATGAATATCTGGAGGAGATCGCGCGGAACGTATCCATCCCGGTCCTTCGCAAGGACTTTACCGTCGATCCGTATATGATCTACGAGGCAAAAGTGCTGGGAGCGGGAGCCGTTCTTCTGATCTGCGCAGTCCTTCCGGAAGAGACGATCCGGGAATATATCGGCATCTGCGACAGCCTCGGCATGTCCGCCCTGGTGGAGGCCCACGATGAGGAAGAGGTGAGGATGGCAGCCCGGGCCGGCGCCTGTATCATCGGCGTCAACAACCGGAACCTGAAGGACTTCACCGTCGATGTCCGCAACAGCATCCGCCTGCGCGGCTATGCGCCGGAGGGGACCCTGTTCGTTGCAGAAAGCGGGATCCGGACCGCAGAAGACGTACGCATCCTGGCAGAGAACGGCGTCAACGGCGTGCTCATCGGCGAAACTCTCATGCGGGCGAAAGATAAGAAGGCGGCGATACAGGCACTGGTGCCTCCTTCATTGGTACCTGGCACCATAAATAAAGCATTAACCGGACCAGACGCTGTTAACGAAAATTTAATGGTACCAGGTACTGTGAAGAGCACCGTAAAGAGTACTGTAAAGGTCAAGATCTGCGGCCTTCGCCGCCCGGAAGATGCGGATATCGTGAATGAAGTACGGCCTGACTATGCCGGCTTTATCTTCGCTCCGGACAGAAAGCGCTATATACCGCCGGAGAAAGCGGAAGAGATCCGCAGGCGCCTGGATCCCTCGATCCGGAGTGTCGGCGTTTTCGTAAACGCGAAGCAGGAGGAGATCCTGCGCACGCTGGAGACCGTCCGGCTGGATGCAGTTCAGCTGCACGGACAGGAGACGGAAGAGTATATCGGGAGCCTGCGGCAGGCCATGGAAGAAGCGTCCGCAGCGCAGGTCCCGCTCATCATCAAGGCTTTCCGGATCTGTACGGAACAGGATGTAAGGATGGCCGAAGCATCTTCGGCAGACCTGATCCTTCTGGACAACGGTGCCGGAGGGACCGGCGAGAGCTTTGACTGGAACCTTTTGAGGGATATCAAAAGAGAATTTCTTCTTGCAGGCGGCATCAGCGCCGGGAACGCAGAGGAAGCGGTCAAAAAGGCAGCGCCCTGGGGGCTGGACGTCAGCTCGTCCCTGGAAACGGACGGCTGCAAAGATCCGGAGAAGATCCGGAAATTCATGGAAGTGATCAGGAGGATATAATGGCAGGATCAAGAGGAAGATTCGGTGAATACGGGGGACAGTACATTCCCGAAACGCTGATGAACGCGGTCATAGAGCTGGAGGAAGCCTATGACAGATACAAGGACGATCCGCAGTTCAATGCAGAACTGACGGAGCTGTTCAATGAATATGCGGGGCGGCCCAGCCGCCTGTACTTTGCGGAGAAGATGACGAATGACCTTGGCGGCGCAAAGATCTATCTGAAGCGGGAAGACCTGAACCACACGGGCGCGCATAAGATCAACAACTGCCTCGGCCAGGCCCTGCTTGCGAAGAAAATGGGAAAGACCCGCCTCATTGCCGAGACCGGTGCCGGCCAGCACGGCGTTGCGACAGCAACGGCAGCAGCGCTGATGGGCATGGAGTGCGTGGTCTTCATGGGCGCGGTCGACTGCGAAAGGCAGGCGCTGAACGTATATAAAATGAAACTTCTCGGCGCGGATGTCGTGCCCGTGACCACCGGGACCGCGACGCTCAAGGACGCCGTATCCCAGGCGATGCGCGAGTGGACGAGCCGGATCGACGATACCCATTACTGCCTCGGATCCGTGATGGGGCCGCACCCCTTCCCGACCATCGTGCGTGATTTCCAGGCGGTGATCTCAAAGGAGATCAAACAGCAGATGCTGGAAAAAGAAGGCCGCCTCCCGGATGCCGTCATCGCCTGTGTCGGCGGTGGATCCAACGCCAT
>CAMNCY010000114.1 GCA_946534785.1 uncultured Lachnospiraceae bacterium
CCTGTCCCCCTGACTCAGCCCCGTGACTCACCCCCCGGCCCCGAGAAACACCCAAGGCGCAGCGAAGGGCGCGAACCCGGGGCCCGGGCCCCGGGTTCGCGGCTTACACGGGAAAGTCGGCTTCGAAGACGATGGTATCGGAACCTTCCCGGGAGGCTTTGATGGTGCCTTTGTGGGAGGTGCAGATCGCCAGAGCGGCGGAAAGGCCGAGGCCGAAGCCGCCGGCGTTGTTCCGGGAGGTGTCGGCCCGGTAGAAGCGGTCGAAGAGGCGGTTCAGGTCGGTCTCGTTCAGGCGTTCGCAGGTGTTGGATACGATCAGGCGGATCTTGCGGTCTTTCTTCAGGATAAGCCGGATCCTGCCGCCTTCGGGGGAGTATTTCATGGCGTTGTCCAGAAGGATCGTGCACAGGCGCTCCAGAAGGGAGGGGTCTCCGGTCAGATGGATGCCGGGTGTGACCTGTGTCTCATAGATACGTCCTCCGGCCGCTGCTACGGCGGTGAAGGACTCGGCGCTTTCCTGCACGATCCTGCTGAAGTCCACGTCGGAGCGGTTTCTGTCTGCGCCGTCTTCCTCCATGCGGGAGAGGGTGAGAAGATCGTTTACCAGGGCGCTCATACGCTTTGTCTGGCGCCGGATGCTTTCGGTCCATTCGTTTTTGACGCCGGTCAGTTCGATGACGTCCGTGTTGGCGGAAATGACCGACAGGGGTGTTTTCAGTTCGTGTCCGGCATCGGAGATGAAGCGCTTCTGTTTTTCCAGGGATTCCACGACCGGAGAAACGGCGCGTCCGGAGAGCGCGAAAACAAGGACGGCAGTCAGAAGAAGGAGCACCAGCCCGATCCCGAGGGAGGAGAGAAACAGCGAGAAGGCCTGGGAGAAAGCCGAAGAACAGTCGATGAAGACCAGGAGTTTTTCGTTCTCCGGAAGGTCCCGGACACCGTATTTGAAGGTCCCGAGGTAACCGGAGGTCCTGCTGCCGGAAAGGACGGATGCGGCATATTCGCCGGCGGTCTCTTCCGTCACCGATGCGATCCTCTCGAGAAACGTCTCCTTTATATTGCCGGCATCATCCATGCGGACGAAGAAATACCGGGTCTCGAAGGGTGCCTCGATCCTCCGGGTCTTCTCAAAGGGAGAGAACGGGGAATGCGGCCCATAAGAATCCTGTCCGGAGGGCTTTCCGGCAGGACCGGGAAAACCGGGATCGGGAAAATATCCGTCATTTTCCAGCAGGGTCTCCATCAGGCCGGCTGTCCTCCTGTCGGTCTGGATAAGGCCCGCTACATTGATAAAGCCGATGACCAGGACCAGGATGATCAGGAAGGAAGAGAGGGCGGTCACGACAAATTTTTTTCGAAGTTTATGAACCATGGGCATCATACGTCCTTCTTCTCCCGGACCGAGTATCCGAGGCCTCTGGTGGAGAGGATCTCCACAGTGGAGTCCAGTGATTTCAGTTTCTTACGCAGGTTGGAGATATAGACCCAGACAACGTCGGATTCCGCATCCGTATCCGACCAGATCCGGTCCATAAAGGTATCGGCTGAAATGACGCGGCCCGGAGAGGACAGGAGCATTTCCAGGATCTGGAATTCCTTTGCGGAAAGCCGGAGGGGTTCGCGGCCGTCTGCTGTAAGACTTAACGAAGCACGGTCGAGGCTGGTGTTGCCGAGCTTCAGGGCTGCCGGCGTAAAATCCGCCTTTCTCCGGATCATGGCCCGGATCCTGGCAAGAAGCTCCCCCATGTCGAAGGGTTTCGTCAGATAGTCGTCCGCACCGAGGTCCAGTCCCTGTATCCTGTCATCGACTGCGCTCCTTGCCGTAAGGAAGAGGACCGGCGTGGAGATCCCTTCGCTTCGCAGCTTTTTCAGGACTTCCATGCCGTCCATTTCCGGCATCATGACATCCAGGATGATCCCGTCATAGCCGCCCACCAGCGCATAGGAGAGCGCCTCCCGGCCGTCGAATACGGCGTCTGTGGTATAACCGCTGTGCCGCAGGATGGCGCACAGCGCGCTGTTCAAATCTTTTTCGTCTTCCGCGATCAGAAGTTTCATGGATCCCTCTTTCTGTTGATCTGAATACTTATTCTGTTTTTCCGTAATAACATTCTGATTTTACCATGTTTCCGCGATGTGCATAAAGTTAGTTGACTCTAACTGCGTAAAGTGGTATCATACGGGATAAGTTAGATGGAACTAACTTCAACTGAAAGCAATTTCATAAGTTTATGTCTCCCGAAAGAGAGGTCACCATATGAGTATCGTAATTGTCGGAGGAAATGACTGCATGGTCCGCAGATACATGGATATCTGCCGCGAATACCGCTGTGATTCCAAGGTCTTCACCCAGATGAAGGCGGGGCTGAAGAGCAAGATCGGAAATCCCGACCTGATGATCCTGTTCACCAATACCATGTCCCATAAGATGCTGAACCTTGCAAAGAACGAGATCAAGGGATGCGGCACCCGCGTTGCCTTCTGCCGCTCCAGCTCCGCCAGTGCCTTAAAGAACATCCTGGACGAGCACGTGGGCAGGGCCTCCTGAGAAGGCGTGACGCGCCGCCCTTTCCGCAAAGGGTTTGTAAAACCCGTATTCTTACGATATACTGTATCCTTGTATGATGTTTTTAACGGTTTCATCATGAGGATCGTATATGAGTCTATTTGATCTTTTCGGAAGAAAAAAGAGAGAGGAAGAGGAAGAAATTCTCCGGCGCCAGAGGGAAGAACAGGCGCATGAGGACCTTCTGGAAAAACAGAAGCGCGAGCACGAGGGCCTTGCCTGGCCGGAAATGCCGCGGCTGAATATTTTTTCCTCCGGCAAGGCGCAGGCAGTGGCGGAGCCGGAAGTGTCGCCGGAGCGCAGGGAAGAGCTGGGACAGCTGATCTACGAGCCTGAGATCCCGCAGGAGACACTCCAGGGAATGACGCTCCAGGAGGTCATCTTCGTACTGACCGCGGAAGAGATGTTCCATAAGCATGCGCCGCTCGAAGGGTATGAGAAGACCCACAGGGCGCTGTATAACGAGGTCCTCCGTAGGATCCGCGAGGCGAAAGAATACTATGTCCTTTTTGACCTGAATACGGAGTATCCCCTGATCGACGGCACGGGCGTGCCCGTCTATCTGGAGAAGGAGCACGCGGAAACGGCGGCGAAGCTTTACGCGAGCCAGCTCCGGAAGACAAAGATCATGGTGTTCCCAGGAGAAAAGTACAGGACAGATGAGAAAAAGACCTCCCTGTTCGACTATCTTTTCTATTTCGGCGCAGAACGCCTGATCCTGGATAACGGATGGTATAAGGCTTACATTAACCGGAGCGACCTGGCCGCTCCGCCGAACCTGTTCGAGGACAAAACCAAAACGCTGCCCTATACGCCGGCGCTTTTATTTGCGCTCACGGATCTGGCAGGCGAACAGAGGTGGCAGGTAAAATATGACAACCGGCCGCAGGTACTGCAGAAGAAACAGGACAGGGTCTTCCGTCTTATGAAGAAGGCAAGCTTCATTCTTCCCGCAGAGCCGCAGGAAGCGGGCGCGGTGCCGGAAGGAGAAGAAGCGAAGAAAGAGCTCAAGCTGATTGCGATCACGGCAGGGAAGAAGCATTACCTTCCCATGTTCACCGATATCAGCGAGTACAGAAAGCACCTGCAGAGAATGAAGGACGGAAAAGCAGCACCGGTCCCGATCTCCTTTGCCGGCGCGGTCAATATCAGCGCGCCCCTGGACGGCGTCATCATCAATCCGGCAGGGTGCGGCCTGATGATCCCGAAGGAATCCCTGGCAGCCATGACACAGCCGGAAGCTAAATAACGATAAGCGGTTTGCTGAATTCAGAATGCGGCATATTGCGGGAAGCGGAGGATCCGTTCCCTGCGGTATGCCGTTTTATCATGTCATAAAATTCGGATGCGGTGATGTCCGCAGCAAGCATCCTGTCAAAGGGTGCGGGGATCGTGCCGGCTTCCCTGGCGGGTCTTGTAATAAGGGGGATCGTGCTGTTTTCCCGGAGCTTTTCCATCAGGGGGCCGGCCTCTTTTTTCATGCCGAGGACCCGGGCATACCCGATGGTGCCGGCACCGGCGCAGTCAAGGACGTCCCTCTGCCGGATGCCGAGAAGAATGTGCAGGAGCGCCCGGGAGATGCCGGTGTAGGTCATATCCTTCGTCTTTAAGAGAAGACGGAAGGAGTCGTAGTCTTCGTAGCCGGAAAAACAGTTCCGGATCCGGTTCATGAGATCCCGGGAAACGTCCAGAAAGGCGTCTCCGCCGTCTTTGCCTGCGCGCAGGACCTTCTGCAGCTCCATCTCCAGGGGGAGGGAAAAATCCATGCAGGATACGGGCACTTCCGGAAGATCACGGTTATCCGCCTCGGAAAGAAGGCGCTTTCGAAGGTCGGAGGCGCTTTCAGACGCGATCCTTTTTACGGGGAGGATCCGTGCCGTTCCGGAAAGGGAAAGGAGCGTCCTTGTATAGAGGATCCCCAGGAGGTCGTTGGGGCCTTCCGGAATGACCTGTGCAAATCCCAGTTTTTTTGCTGCCAAGGACATGGCCGCGGGGTAGGAAAGGCCTGCTGCCAGTGCTTCCTTCAGGGCGGCGCGGTAGTCTTCCGGCTCGTTTTCATAGAAACGGGCCGCCTCCAGGATCCGTGCGGCGTCTCCGGATTCGGAGCCGAAGCATACGGTGTCCGCGGTATGCAGCTTTTCAATGAGGGCTGCGGCGCCCCTGGCAAAATATTCCGCACCGGCGCAGGCATAGAATACCGGCAGCTCCAGCACCAGGTCCGCCCCGGCCTCCAGGACCATCCGGGTCCGCAGCTCCTTGGAATAAACGGCCGGCTCGCCCCTCTGGACGAAGTCGCCGCTTAAGACCACGATAAGGTAATCGGCGCCCGTCATCCGGCGCGCCGTATCAAAAAGATATCTGTGTCCGTTGTGAAGCGGATTGCACTCCGCCGTGATCGCGATCGCTTTCATAGGTTTATTGTACATCAGACCGTTTGTTATAAAAATAACTTTTGCTGCGCCGCCCCTGTGCGGTTGTTTTGAAGCGCAAAAGAATATATAATTTTGGCGTTGAGTTTAACTTTTTTGGAGGGATACTGACATATGAATATTTTAGTTATCAACTGCGGCAGTTCATCACTGAAATTCCAGGTCATCGACACCGAGACCAGCAACGTCCTTGCAAAGGGCCTCTGCGAGAGAATCGGCATCGACGGATCCATTACCTACGAGAATGTCCGTGATAAATCCGGCAAGATCAAAGAAGATACACAGATCGAAGATCACAAGAAGGCCATCAGCCTTGTCCTGGATGCTCTTACAGACGTCAAGACGGGCGTTATCCGCAACCTTTCCGAGATCGGCGCGGTAGGCCACCGTATCGTCCACGGCGGTGAGAAGTTCACCAAGTCCGTTGTCGTTACGCCCGAAGTCATCGCAGCCATCCGTGAAGTTTCCGATCTGGCACCTCTTCACAACCCGGCAAACCTGACCGGTATCCAGGCCTGCCAGGCCCTGATGCCCAACACACCCATGGTCGCTGTATTCGATACGGCTTTCCATCAGACCATGCCGGAGAAGGCATACCGTTATGCCATCCCGAAGAGACTGTACACCGATTACAAGATCCGCCGCTACGGCTTCCACGGCACCAGCCACGCATTCGTTTCCAGTGAGATCGCAAAGGTCCTCGGCAAGGATGCCAAAGAGCTTAAGACCATCGTCTGCCACCTGGGCAACGGCGCTTCCGTTTCCGCTGTTGAGTACGGAAAGTGCATCGACACCTCCATGGGCCTTACCCCTCTGGAAGGCCTGATCATGGGAACCAGATCCGGCGACCTTGATCCCGCTGTTGTCGAGTACATTGCCGGCAAGGAAAATACAGACGCTGCAGGCGTTCTTTCCATCCTGAACAAGGAATCCGGTGTCCTGGGCCTTTCCGACGGCCTTTCCTCCGACTTCCGTGATCTCTGGAAAGCAAGAGAGGACGGCAATCAGGATGCAGCACTTGCACTGGATGCATGGGCTTACAGAGTTGTCAAGTATATCGGCGCCTATGCGGCAGCCATGAACGGCGTTGACGTTATCTGCTTCACGGCAGGTGTCGGCGAGAACGATACCAAGTCCCGCAAGCTGATCTACAAGAACCTCGGCTACCTCGGCGTTGAGATCGACGACGCGGTGAACGATTCCACAAGAGGCGAAATCGCAGAGCTTTCCACACCTTCCAGCAAGGTCAGGGTCTTCGTATTCCCCACCAACGAAGAGCTCGCCATTGCCCGCGAGACCTACGATCTCGTAAAGTGATCCCTGCTGCAAACACGCCG
>CAMNCY010000115.1 GCA_946534785.1 uncultured Lachnospiraceae bacterium
CGAAAGGCCGCGAGGCCGGCAAAACCGCGCCTCGCGGCCCGGATCTCCCAATCTCAGGAGTCAGCGTACCTGTCCCCCTGACTCACCCCGCGCCTGCCGAAACCGCGGAGGGCCGGAATGCTGGAACGTGAAAAAATGTCAATGGCAGAGAGATAAGGAAAGGGCTTGATAATTGCCCGGAGGAAGTTAAAATATAGTCGTAGGTTAGCTTTAACAAACACAGCGCGGCCGCTGAGCATCCGTCAAAGGCCGCTGAGCATTCGCCAAACGGCCCCGGGGCATCCTCCGAACGGCTGCAAAGAAGCCACAGGTCCGCAGGCTGCGGCCCGTAAAGACAGGCGGGATAAGACATATAACGATTCCTCACTGGGAGATCAACCATGCAAAAACAGTTCTTCACTCCGGAAAAAGACGGCTTTCACGGTGTCTGGTTCCCGGCAGCAGACGATACATGCCGCAAAGGTCTCATCCTCATGCTGGGCGACAGTTCCAAGGATTTCCTTGCACGCACCGGTGCCAAATGGGTGAACCGCCAGGGCATCCACGCAATGACGATGTCCCCTGACGAAAAAGACTACGGCCATCACAGCTACCCTCTGGAACGCTTCGGCAGCGCGATCGGATTCATGCAGAAACATGGCTGTGAAAAGCTCGGCGTTATCGGCGCCTCCACCACCGGGATGATGGCCCTCCTTGCCGCCTCCTGTTACCCGGAGTTCAGCCTCACGATCGCCATTTCGCCGCCCGACTTTGTCATGGAGGGCTTCTACTGCGACGGAAAGGACGGGGCCAGGGAACGCCCCGGCGACGATGAATCCACTGTCACCTGGCAGGGAAAGCCCCTTCCGTACCTGCCCTATGCCTACCGCCATCCCGAATACTGGCAGAAGATCATGGAAGAATCCAAAGCCGGCGGAGACAGGATCGCCAGCCGTGAAATGTTCGAGGAATCCGAACGGAGACATCCTGTCCGGGAGGAAGAAAAGATCAAAGTCGAGAACATACACGGAAAGCTTATCTTCATTGGCGCAGAGGACGACGCCCTCTGGAACACGGCAAAATACATACGCCGCATGGAGAACCGCCTCAAGGTACTGCCGCATGATTCCGTCTGTGAAAGCTGGATCTACCGCCACGGGACACACTTCGTCTTTCCCCAGTCCCTCATGAACATGATGCTGCCTTTCGGCTCGGACCTCGCCGTTTCCCTCATGTTCAGGGCCGGAAAAGAGCATCCGAAAGAATGCCGGACGACCCGGATCGACATCGACAGGCGGCTGAAAGAGACACTGGCGCAGTGGTGAGCTGCGGGGCCGGGCAGAGCCGGGGGATCGAGCCATGGGGTGAGCCATGGGGACAGGTACGCTGACTCGTTGTGCAAAATCTAAACGCCGCGAGGCCGGCAAAACCGCGCCTCGCGGCCAGACTCTCCAAATCTCCCGAGTCAGCGTACCTGTCCCCGTGGCTCAGCCACCCCCGCGACTCACCCCCGCGACTCTCGCGGCTCCTGCAACTCCCCGGAAAGGAATCTCTATGAAATACTTCGGAATGCCGGCCGGCATGTGGCTTCTGTTCAGCAGCTCTTTCCGAAAGCAACTGACAGACACCCTCGGCTACGACACAACCACAGCAAAATCCGTCACGGAAAAAGCGGAACACCTCTACCGGAAGCTGATCGCATACCTTCCCGAGTTTGAACAGAAGGACCGCTTCAAAATGAATATCGTCAACTGCGCGATGCTCTCCGCGTTCCTGCAAAACCTCCCGGAAAGGCCATCCGCAGACAAAGCAGCGGAATATTATAAAAAGTCCATGATGACAAAACCCATGCGCTGGTTCTGCCGCATGAGCGGGAAAAAGAAATTCACGGAGAAGGACATCCGCGGCATGAAGGAAACAGCAGCGCTCCGGGCAGCAGACCGCAACCCCTATTCCTGGAATATGGACTACCTTCCCTATGAGGACGGAAGCGGATACGAAGCCCGCTTCACGAAGTGCGGGATCTGCACACTGATGAAAGAACTGGGACTGGAAGACCTGATCCCCGCCATGTGCCGGCTGGACTATACCATGAGCGAAGCCGGCGGCGCGTCTGAATTCGTAAGAGAGTACACCATCGCATCCGGCGGCCCCTACTGCGACTGCGGCTATAAGCGCATATAACCGTAAATAAGCGCAAATGAGTTCCGGGGCACTGTCCCCCCGGAAGCCTCCCACAACTTCCCGGCATCTGCGGCAATTCAGGAGGAAAACAACCATGTATATGCACACCTACGGAACCCAATCCTCATCTGCCACAATCCTTCTTCATCCGATGGGCATCACCGCAGAAAAAGTATATGAGATCATCGGCAGCAGGCTTTCCGGCAGCCGGTACCTCCTGATACCCGATATGGGCAATCACGGTATGGAACCGTCAGAATTCATCTCCGCGGAAAATGAAGCGGAAAACCTGGCCGCTTACCTCAAGGACAACGGAATCACCGAGATCTCACTGCTTTACGGTGCATCCATGGGCGCCGCGGTCGCACTGCAGCTCCTCTCCCGTACAGACATCCCCGTCAGGAGCATGTATCTGGACGGCGCACCGGTCGCAAAACTCGGCCCCATAATGACAAGAGTATTCGCACCAGTCCTCATCTGGCAGCGCGGAATCTACGAGAAAAACGACCGGAAAAAACTGGCTGAATTCATAGAAAGATGGGGCGATGAACTGAACGATCACATGCGGGAGAACTTCATCCGATTCTCCGATAACAGCATCCGCAACATCGCAAAAGCATGCGTGCAGGGCAACATGGTCACAATTCCGGAAGAACTACAGAAACACACCGTAATGGAGTGGGGGAGCAGTGAAGAGTACGCCAAAACGAGCCCCAAGATCGTAAAACACCTTTATCCGCTCGTGCACGTGGAAGTCCGTCAGGGATATAACCACTGCGAATATATGATAAAGAATAACACAGAGTATGTGGCAGCAATTGAGTCAGGGGGACAGGTACACTGACTCGCCCGCTCAAAGAAAACTGGCCACGAAGCACGTTGTTAAAACGGCTTCGTGGCTTTTCGATTGTACCCAACGAGTCAGCGTACCTGTCCCCGCGACTCAGCCGCGCAAAAACGCCAATTGACTATATGAGATATATCTCATACAATATGAAACGTATTGTGGGCACTAATGGATTTGTAAAGAAGACCCGCAAGACACCGGTGAGAGAAATCAAACTCGCAAAAGAAAGACGAAAAGATTGGATTAAACGGTTCAACTCGTCAACCGGATCTGCCGGTACACATGTATAGGGGAAATTAAAAATGAAACTCAAAGACTATAAAGAGAAAAAAATGCAGGATCCGGAGTTCAGCAAAGCCTATGAGGAAATCCAGCCGGAGCTGAATGTAATACGTGCAATGGTTGACGCCAGAATTTCCCGGAATCTGACTCAAAAGGAATTGTCTGAAAAAACCGGTATCGCGCAGACAGAGATCAGCCGTTTGGAAAACGGACTGAGAAATCCCAGCATTAAGCTGCTTCAAAGGCTTGCCGACGGAATGGGAATGATATTGAACGTGACCTTTGTTCCAAAGGAGTCAGAAGAGGCTAAATCATTGAGTGAATCTCGGCTCCGCTGAGTCAGGGGGACAGGTACGCTGACTCGCCCGATCAAAGAAAACAGGCCACGAAGCTCGTTATTAAAACGGCTTCGTGGCTTTTCGATTGTACCCAACGAGTCAGCGTACCTGTCCCCGCGGCTCAGCCGCGACTCACTCCCGGCTCACCCCCGGCTCGCCCGCCTCGCTCCCGCAATCCGCAGTGGCAAATCCGCCCTCAACAGTCTATAGTTATCAGTATAGGAACATAATGATTCCGTTGATATCACGGAGGATGAAACGAATATGAAAAGAAAAGCAGCAACATTCATTTCCATAGCACTGATCACAGCACTCCTCGCCGGCTGCGGCGGCGCCGCTTCCACGGCACCGGCATCCGCCCCTGCAGCTACTGCCGCAGAGCAGAATCAGGAGAAGCCTGCAGAAGAGACTAAAGAACAACCCGCAGCAGACGCTAAGGAATCCGAGGAAGCCGGAAAGTCCGGAGAAGCTACAGAAACCACCTCCCCCGCCGCGTCGGAAGCAACCGAAGCATCCAAAGAAGCAACCAAAGCAGAAGACGCCAAAACCCCCGACGCCCAGGCAGCCGCCTCCGGGGAAAAAGACGCCGCCGAGAAAGGCCTCTACTTCTCTAAGGGCGTGTACGTCAGCTATGCAAAGGAAGCAGAGGACCCGCCCAAGACCCACTTCTACATCTTCACGGATAACAACAACGGCCACACAGAAGATGCGTCACAGGGCGGCATCGGCGCCCCCTTCAGCGTGGAGCAGAAAGACGGAGAGGTTGCCTTCCGCTTCGGCAGCGCGGAGGAAGAGCCGCAGATCCTGACCGTAACTTCCGCAGAGAACGGCGTCGTGACCGGCACATTTAAGACCGAAGCCACCACCCGCAATCCGGAACTCGTCTTCGAGCCCGTCGAGGGCGCCGACCCCGACACCTTCAACAGTGCAGACGCAACCGGCGCCGCGGAAGTCGTTTCCTACAAGGGGAAAGACGGCTGGTCCGTCATCTTCGATCCGGCCGAATTCGAAGTGAAGGAAGAAGAGGACGGCACCTCCTTCCTCTTCAAAGAAGGAACGCCCGGCGCCAACCTGGTAAAAATCTCCTTCATCCCGGAAAAACAGCCGGAGGAAGCTCTCTACAACCTCACGCAGTCCTGGGAAGCCGATCCCACCGATCCCGACGCCATTGACAGGATCGAAGGCTTCTTCCCCGGAACCAGCGACAAGTGGGGCTACTGGCGCAGCTTCGAGAATAAGAAGATCATCCGCAGCGCCATCGCGGGCGAGTACCACGACGGCGTGCTCCTGTTCGACTTCGCCCAGGTCCCCGGCGAGGGCGAAGGCACGACCATCAGCGACGCCCTGTCCGAACTCATCAACTCCATCACCTATGAGAACTTCGGCCCCCAGAAGATGTACGAGTACGTCCCCGGCACCTACGTCCTGACCGGCGAGATCGACGGCAAGGCCCCCGCCACCGAGTACTCCATCACCCTGAATGAGGACCACACCGGCACCATCCGCCTGGAGGAAGAGTCCGACATCCTTTGGGGCAGCATTGCGCTGCTTCACACGACCCCGCCCTTCACCTCCTATGAGTACACGATCGAAGGCGACTCCCTGGTGCTCAACCTCGACGGCGACTGGGTCACATTTAAAAAAAAGTGATTTCCGCGCTATCCTTTAATGCATCAACATCAGTAGGAGGAACATCAATTTGAAAAACAAGATCATCGCATTTTTATGCGCATCCGTCCTCGTGACAGGCATGCTTGCAGGATGCGGCGGAAAAGCTCCTGCTTCGGCCGGAAAAGAAGCCGCCGCAGCGGATGCATTAAAAGAAGATTTGGAAAAACAAGACACCGCCGAGGCATCTGCCGAATCCGGCACAGCAGCAAAAGAGACCGCTGAGACCGCCGAAGCCGCCGCAGCCGAAACCGCGGCAGCAGGCGGTGCGTCCGGCGAAATCGCCGGAGCCGCTGAAGGAGCCGCAGCCGGTGACGCGGCTGCCGGTCAGGAAGCTCCCGCAGGCGGCGTCGGCATGGCCAATCCCTGGGTGGAGATCACCGAGGAAGAAGCAGTCACCCTGGTCGACCGCCTCTTCACGTCACCCTACGGCGCAGAGGTCCAGGCATGGCTTAAGTGCGAGTCCCTCGGCGATCCGGCAAAATACATCAGCCCCATGGTCCAGCTCAGTTTTTCCATGCAGGACATGAACTTCACCGCACGGGCACAGCAGGGCATCTCCGAGGACGAGGACATTTCCGGCATCTACACCGAATGGACCGAAGGCCCCGAGGACGTCACACTTGCCAACTGGGGCGGCGGCCACATGCAGGGCAAAATATACCGCTCCGTAAACGACACCGGCTATATCGACCTGATCACCTGGTATGACGTCGAGATCGGCATTTCCTATTCCCTTTCCGTAGCGGCAGAAGACCTGGACGGCTTCGATATCCAGGCAGTTGCGGAACAGATGTATTCGGAAAAAAATGAGCCCTTCGGCAACATCCCCGACGCTCCGGAAGAGATCAAGACCGGCGACGGCGTCTACGGCGCCACCCTCCAGTCTTCCATGAAGGAGAAGATCGGCAGATGAGTCACGGGGACAGGTACGCTGACTCGCCCGATGAAGTAAAAAGGCCACGAAGTCCGAT
>CAMNCY010000116.1 GCA_946534785.1 uncultured Lachnospiraceae bacterium
GAGGTCCGCAGAAGGCAACTACAACAGCTGAAATGATCAAATGTGTATGCCAAAGCACTCAGCCGACTGAAAGGCGGGCATATACAATGCCCGTTTCAGGCAAATGTATCTGCCGGAGAAGACTCATCCCGGCGTTTATTGCAATAACTGAGAAACGAATATATTTCCAAACAAAAAAGAGGCGCACAGCGCCTCTTTTTTCATTCGTCAAAGCCATCCATCAGCCGCACGATAACGGCGATATCCCGGAGATGTTCGTTCTCCGCGAGGACGATGTCTTCCCTGTCGGAGATGAAGGGAAGGACCTGCTCTTCTTCAAGTTCTACCGTGATCCAGGCTCTTTCCTCCTCGATCGCGCTGTTAATGGCTTCATCCAGGTCGGCGCCGCCGAATACGCAGCCGTCCAGATCCGGAAAATACCCTTCATAGGAGCCGTTCTCCAGCTTACGGAAAACGGCGGGATATGTGAACATCATAATACATCGCCCTCCGGTTTCTTGTTTTTAATGTCAGTATACGACAAAAAACGGAAACATACAATGCTTCTATCAGAAGTTAAATTTCGCAAACAAAAATTAGTTGTTACTATTGAAAAACCCTGTATATAATACGTTTAAAGGGTCCGGAGCACCTGGTTCCCATTACGGAAAACGAATTGCTGTGGAAAGAAAGTTTCCTGTTCCGGATGAATATTTCGGGAATCGACATAAAAGGCAGCAGGCAGCAGGAGGTATGAAATGTTCAGATGTGACTGGAAGAAACTCGGATTATTTGCAGGCGGTGTTCTGTTCGGGACAGCCGGCATTGCGGTATTAAAGAGTCAGGATGCCAAGAAGGCGTACACACACTGCACGGCGGCGGTACTTCGCGGGAAGGACTGCGTCATGAAGACCAGCACTACGATCCGTGAGAACTGCGATGATATCTATGCGGATGCGATGGATATCAACGAGAAGCGCTACGCAGAGGAAGAAGCAAGGCAGATCGAGGATGCAAAGCGCACGATCGAAGAGGCGCAGGCAAAGATCGAAAGACTTGAAAAGAATGCAAAGGACAGCGCCGAAGAAGCAGAAGACGAGGACAACAAAGAAGCGTAATGAAATGCAGGATATTACATGAATCCGCCGGGCGCATGCGCGTCCATATGTCGGCTTACCGGATGAGCCCTCATCAGGCGGATCTTCTGGAGTATTATCTGCGGGACCTGGCTTTCATCCGGGACGTGAAGGTGTATGACAGGACCGGCGATGCGGTCATTCTTTTCGAGAAAGGCTGCAGGGACAGAGTCTGCGGAGCACTGTCCCGTTTCGATTACGAAACGGAGGAAGAACGTGCGCTGGTACCGGACCATACGGGCCGGGAGGTCGGAAAGGTATATGAAGAAAAGCTCGTCGCGGCAGTCCTGGGAAGGGGCTTCAGGCAGCTGTTCTTCCCGGCGCCCCTTAGGATGGTATGGACAGCGGCTGCATCCGTTCGCTTTATCGCGGCGGGCCTTCAGTGTCTTCTGAAGGGAAAACTGGAGGTCTCCGTACTGGATGCCGCGGCGATCACGGCGTCCATGCTGCGGGGCGATTTCAAAACGGCCGCATCGGTCATGTTCCTGCTCCGCGTGGGAGAGATCCTGGAGGAGTGGACCCATAAGAAATCCGTGGACGACCTGGCAAGATCCATGTCGCTGAAGGTCGACCGCGTCTGGATGAAAACAGAGGGAGAGGACGTTCTGGTCCCCGTAAAGAGCGTTAAGGAGGGAGACCGGATCATCGTCCACACCTCCAACGTCATACCCCTTGACGGCATCGTGGATGAGGGCGAGATGACGGTGAACCAGTCCTCTATGACGGGAGAATCGGCACCGGTGGAAAAACATCACGGAAGCCCTGTTTTTGCGGGAACAGTGGTGGAAGAAGGCGAGTGCGTGATCCGCGTCACGAAGACGGCGGGAAGCGGTAAGTACGACCAGATCGTGCGGATGATCGAAGAGTCGGAGAAATTAAAGTCCGGCACCGAGACCCGTGCGTTCCACCTGGCCGACCGGCTTGTTCCCTACAGCCTCGGCGGGACACTTCTGACTTACCTTCTTACAAGGAATGTCAACCGGGCACTGGCCTTCCTTATGGTCGATTTTTCCTGTGCGCTCAAGCTTTCCATGCCGCTTACCGTACTTTCGGCGATCCGGGAAGCCGGCACCCGCGACATATCGGTCAAGGGCGGCAAATTCCTGGAAGCCGTTTCCCAGGCGGATACGATCGTATTTGATAAGACAGGGACTCTTACTCATGCTTCGCCCAGGGTCGCATCTGTCATTCCCTTCGGGGAAAACGACGAAACAGAAGTGCTTCGTCTGGCGGCCTGCCTGGAAGAGCATTTTCCCCATTCCATTGCCAATGCGGTGGTCGAGGAGGCGCTGGTTCGGAACGTGCGGCACGACGAGATGCACTCCAGGGTCGAATATATCGTGGCCCACGGGATCTCCAGCCATGTAGGCGGGAAAAAGACGGTCATCGGCAGCTACCACTTTGTCTTTGAGGACGAAAAATGCAGCATCCCCGAAGGAGAGGAGGAGAAATTCCGGAATATCCCGGATGAGTATTCCCACCTGTACCTGGCAGTGGACGGTGTCCTGGCCGCCGTGATCCTGATCTTCGATCCTCTGCGGGAGGAAGCGGCGGAAGTCATCGATTGCCTCCATGCAATGGGCATTTCCAGGATCTGCATGATGACGGGCGACAATGAGAGGACGGCGCGCGTCATCGCAAAGGGCCTTAATATCGATGAGTTCCATGCGGAGGTCCTTCCCGCCGACAAGGCCGCTTTTATCAGAAAAGAGCATGAACTCGGCAGGAAGGTCATCATGGTGGGAGACGGTGTGAATGATACGCCGGCCCTTTCCGAGGCGGATGCCGGGATCGCCATCAGCGACGGCGCCGCGATCGCAAGAGAGGTCGCGGACATCACGATCGCATCCGACAGCCTGTACCAGCTGCTCATCCTTCGGAGACTTTCCGATCTGATGATGAAGAGGATAGGCCGCAATTACAGGACGATCATTTCCTTCAACATGATGCTCATAGCCCTCGGCGTGGCAGGTGTCCTGA
This sequence comes from uncultured Lachnospiraceae bacterium, assembly GCA_946534785.1. Classification (GTDB taxonomy): domain Bacteria; phylum Bacillota; class Clostridia; order Lachnospirales; family Lachnospiraceae; genus CAG-791. The sequence goes on from CAMNCY010000116.1 coordinate 3,096, forward strand.
CACCCGCACTGTCCTCCCTTCTGCACAATACCTCCACGATCTTCATCGGACTCCAGTCCATGACGGATCTGATGGAAAAAGAGGAGGAGCAAAAGCTTTTGCACGCCTGAAGCATACGATCTTTGAAGGCCCGGGCAGTGTGTCCCGGGGGTCGTCCGCACAGATTTCAGTGTACCTGATCAGCGTTTTGTTTTACAATTAATGTGGAACAGAACGCTGATTTTGTTTTACGGAAACGGAGGGACTTATGCAGCTTGTGTTTGTCGGCGCCGATCATGAGGTGACAGGGAGCTGTCACTATCTAAGGGTAGGAAGCAGCAACGTTCTCATCGACTGCGGCATGGAACAGGGACGCGATGTATATGAAAATGCCGCGCTGCCCGTAAAGCCGGAAAACATTGATTTTGTTTTCCTGACCCATGCCCACATCGATCATACGGGCATGATCCCGAAGCTGTACCGGGACGGCTTCCGGGGCAGGATCCTGTGCACCCACGCGACCCGGGACCTTTGCGATATCATGCTGCGGGATTCGGCACACATCCAGCAGCAGGAAGCGCAGGTTCGCAACAATAAGGCGGCAAAGCGCGGGACACAGGAAAAATATGAGCCCGTCTACACACTGGAGGACGCCATCAATGTCATGCGGCTCATCGAGCCCTATGAGTATGACAAGGTCCACGAGCTGTGCGAAGGCATCCGCTTCCGTTTTACCGACGTGGGACATCTTCTGGGCTCGGCCTCCATCGAGCTGTGGCTGAGCGAGAGGGGAGAAGAGAGGAAGATCGTTTTCTCCGGGGATATCGGCAATAAGAACCAGCCTCTCCTGAGAGATCCGAAGTATACGGAGGAGGCCGATTACGTCGTGATGGAGTCCACCTACGGAGACCGGCTCCATGAAAAGCCCCGTGGGAACCATGTGGAGCAGCTTGCCGATATCATTTCCTCGACCCTGGAAAAAGGAGGAAATGTGGTCATCCCGGCATTTGCCGTAGGCAGGACACAGGTCCTGCTGTATTTCATCCGGAAGATCAAGGAGCAGAATCTTGTGCCGGACTTCCCGGATTTTCCCGTCTATGTGGATTCCCCCATGGCCGTGTCGGCGACGAGTATTTTCGAGGATAACGAGTATGACTGTTATGACGAGGAGGCCTCCGCGCTTCTGAAAAAGGGCATTAACCCCATTGCCTTCCACGGACTGCACCTTACGGTCACGAGTGAGGAATCCATCGCCATTAACTACGATGAGACGCCGAAGGTCATCCTTTCGGCTTCCGGCATGTGCGATGCGGGACGCATCAAGCATCATCTGAAGAACAATATCAACCGTCCCGATTCCACGATCCTGTTCGTGGGATACCAGACGGAAGGGAGTCTCGGACGACGGATCCTGGACGGTGCAGAGGAGATCAAGATCTTCGGCGATTCCTATAAAGTCCGGGCAAGAGTCGCGCAGATGGACGGACTTTCCGGCCATGCGGACAGAAACGGACTTCTGGAATGGATCGGCGCCTTTAAGGAGAAACCCAGGCAGGTCTTCGTAGTGCACGGAGACGACGAGGTCGCGACCGCATTTGCGGAGCATCTGGATAAAGAACTCGACTATAAGGCGATGGCGCCCTTCTCCGGCACCAGCTATGATCTGATCGCGGGAGAATTCATCAGGATCGCGAAAGGCGTCCGGATCGAAAAGGCATCGGTCGAACGAAGTGTATCGGATTCCTACACGAAGCTGAAGATTGCACTAAAACGGCTGAACCAGGTCGTGGATGCGGGGAAAGGGCTTCCGAACAAGGAACTGGAGGTCTTTACAAAGGAGATCAACGATCTTTGCAGAAAGTACAGGATCGATCCCATAAAATAAGCAGCGCGCCGCGCAGGCTCCTGCGGCAGAGAAAGGATGGCATATGGCAGGCTTTAACGGCTTTAACCGGAAAAAGGATCAGGACGACGGACCGTTCGTATGGCACCATACGGATTCCAGCAATACGGGTGCCCGGGACGGGGGTGAAGCGTCCGGAAATGCAGGCGCGGACGGCACGCAGGATGGCGGAAAGTCCGGAAAAGGAAGAAAGTACAGGAAGGCGGGCGCCGGAAACGGAGGCAGCCTGAAGAAGATCTTCGCGAGGGTCGCCATCATACTGGTGATCGCATTTGTTCTCATGTTCATCAATGACTGCTATTACAATGTCAGCGAACAGGAACAGGCGGTCCTGACCATGTTCGGGAAGGTCGTCCGTACGGATACGGCGGGCCTGTATTTCAAGCTGCCTGTGATCCAGCAGGTGCATAAGGTCGACATGACCACCCACGGCATCGGGATCGGATATGCCGTCGACGGATACGGCCAGAATATCACCGTTGAGGACGAGGGCGTCATGATCACCTCGGACTTCAATTTCGTCAATATCGATTTCTATCTGGAATACAAGGTGAGCGATCCGGTGGCATATCTGTATAACAGCCGGGAGCCGGAGGAAGCGATGAAAAACATCACCCTGGCCTGCATCCGTTCCACCGTCATCGACTATCCGGTGGATGAAGTCATTACCACGGGAAAGAGCCAGATCCAGGCAGAAGTAAGAGAAAAGCTGACTAAAGAACTCCAGACCTATGACATCGGACTTCAGGCCGTGAACCTGTCCATCCAGGATGCGGAGCCGCCGACGCCGGAGATCGTACAGGCCTTCAAGGCAGTCGAAACGGCAAAACAGGGCAAGGAGACCGCCGTCAACAACGCCCGGAAGTATCAGAGCGAGAAGATTCCCGAGGCGGAGGCCAACGCGGATAAGATCCTGCAGCAGGCAGAAGCCGCAAAGGCAGCCCGTATCGCAGAAGCAGAGGGCCAGGCGGAGCGCTTCGGCCAGATCTACGAGCAGTACAGAAAGTATCCTCTGATCACGCGCCAGAGAATGTTCTATGAAGCCATTGAGGACGTCCTTCCGGACCTGAAGGTCGTCATTACCGACGGAAACACGCAGCAGCTGATGCCTGTGGAAAGTTTTGCGGATTTTGCCGCGCAGCCTGCAGCGGGAGAGGAGGACTGAGCCATGAAGAAAAAAGTATTCGGTAC
>CAMNCY010000117.1 GCA_946534785.1 uncultured Lachnospiraceae bacterium
CCTCATGGACATTAATGACATCGCGGTCGTCCTTGCCTCCGGCAGCACCGAGCACGAGTGCGTCCGCTGCTTCAAGACCAGACACGTGCACTTTTCCTGCAGCCGCCCGGTCGACTGGACCATCGACGGCGAGTTCGGCGGAAGCCTGAAGGAAGCGGATATCCAAGTCTATCATGAGGCTGTAAGCATCATGATTTGAGACAAACGTCCCCAAAAGGCACTCTCGCCAGCGACTAAACTCACACCCACACAAAAAAGCCCCCAAAAGCCCCCCGCATCAACAGGAGTACATTCTATATGAAAGACTGGGAAAAGATCTATCAGGAAAAACTCGTCACCCCGCAGGAAGCCGTCCGCATCGTCCATGACGGCGACACCGTCTTCATCGGCTCCGAGCCCTCCATTGCGGAAGAACTGGCAGAAGTCCTCTATGACCGCAACGACGAATTATGCGACGTGACAATCACCTCCGTCAGCTGCAAAAGAAACCTCCGCGCCTACACCGAACCCGACAGCCACTTCCGCGTCATGTCCTTCTTCGTGGGCGACGGCGAGCGCTGCGCCATCCAGACACCCAGAGGAGATTACTCCAGCCTCCATCTTTCCCGATACCAACAGTTCGCCACCGATTTCATGGCGGGCGGCGTCGCCTTCGTCCAGGTCTCCCCTCCCGATGAGAACGGCTACATGAGCTTCGGCACCAGCGGCTGCAGCTCGGCGCGCTTTGCCTGCGACATCGCCTCCAGGATCGTCCTGCAGGTCAACCGCCGCGAGACCTACCAGTACGGACGGGAGAACCTGATCCACGTCTCCGAAGCGGATTACATCGTCGAGATGGACGGAGAACTCCGCGCGGTGCCGGACCAGAAAGAGAACGAAGTCCAGAAAAAAATCGCCGACCTCATCGTCGACGAAGTGCCTGACGGTGCCACGATCCAGCTCGGGATCGGCGGCCTTTCCTCCGCGATCGGCTACGGCCTCAAGGACAAGAATGACCTCGGCGTCCATTCCGAAATGTACACCAACTCCATGATGTACCTCACAAAGCGCGGCGTCATCACCAATGCCCGCAAGAAGACCCACCCCGGCAAATCCGTCGCGTCCTTCATCATGGGAGACCGGGAACTCTATGACTTCACCGACCATAACGAAGGCATCTACATGGCGCCCTATTACTACGTCAACAATCCCTACCTGATCAGCCAGAACGACAACTTCATTTCCGTGAACACCGCCATGGCCATCGACTTCTACGGACAGGTCGCTGCGGAAAACATGGCCGGCCGCCAGTTCAGCGGCTCCGGCGGACAGGTGGACTACGTCCGCGGTGCCCAGCTCTCCAAAGGCGGAAAGAGCATCATCGCGATCCCTTCCACCAGGACCGATAAAAATGGAAAAATATCCAGCCGCATCGTCCCGTACTTCCCGCCCTTTACCGTCACCACCACGGCCCGGGAAGACGTCCAGTACATCGCCACGGAATACGGCTGCATCAACCTCCAGAGCCTTTCCATGCAGGACAGGATCCGCGCCGTCATCAGCCTCGCCCATCCCGACTTCCGCGATGAGCTGCTCCAGACCGCAAAGGACCACCACCTGATCTTCTGAAGCTAAAGTCCCCCGGCCCGCCGATTTAACCAACTGAAGCTTTAAAGGAAAAAAGAAAAATCCGCCCTGCAACTACCAATTCTCATAAAAATGTGATACTATATTGTAAATTTTTATTCATACAAAGGAGGAAATAGTATGAAAAAGATGTTAGGAATTTTCCTCAGCATGGCCATGGCAGCTGCCCTTGTAGCCTGCGGAAGCTCCACTCCCCAGACCACAGTCGTAACGCCTGCAGCCGAGGAGACCAAAGAAGAGGCTCCTGCTGAAGAAGCTAAGGAAGAAACAGAAGAGGCTGAAGAGGCTGAAGAAGCTGCTGAGGAAGCCGGCGACGATTTCCACATCGGTATCGTTACAGGTTCCGTTTCCCAGTCTGAAGATGACAGACGCGGCGCAGAAGCTTTCCAGGAAATGTACGGCGAAGACAGAGTTACCCTTGCCATCTATCCCGATAACTTCACGGAAGAGCTCGAGACCACTGTCCAGACCATCGTAAACCTTTCCGATGATCCCAAGATGAAAGCCATCATCGTCAACCAGGCAGTTCCCGGAACGACAGAAGCTTTCCGTAAGATCAAAGAGAGAAGACCCGACATCCTCTGCATCGCAGGTGAGAGCCACGAAGACCTTCCCGAGATCGGAAGCGCAGCTGACCTTGTCTGCAACAACGACTTCGTTGCAAGAGGATACCTGATCATCAGGACCGCTCACGAACTGGGCTGCGATACCTTCGTTCACATCTCCTTCCCGAGACATATGGCTTATGAGACCATGAGCCGCCGTGTTGCCATCATGAAGGCAGCCTGCGAAGAGTTCGGCATGAAATTCGTCCTTGAGACAGCTCCCGACCCGACATCCGACGTAGGTGTTGCAGGCGCACAGGCTTACATCCTTGAGAAGGTTCCGGAATGGGTGGAAAAATACGGCAAGAACGCTGCATACTTCTGCACCAACGACGCTCACACAGAGCCCCTGCTCAAGCAGCTCCTCGAGTACGGCGGATACTTCATCGAAGCAGACCTTCCTTCACCCCTTATGGGCTATCCCGGAGCTCTTGGTCTTGACCTGACCGAAGAAGCCGGCGATTTCGAGAAGATCCTTGCAAAGGTTGAATCCGCAGTCGTGGAAAAGGGCGGCGCAGGCCGTTTCGGCACATGGGCATACTCCTACGGCTACACCGTTTCCGCAGGTCTTGCACAGCACGCTATGAACGTCATCAACGGCGAGAGCGAACTTTGCGACATCGACGATATCGCGAAGGCATACGAAGTATTCTCCCCCAAGGCAGCATGGAACGGCTCCAACTACACCAATGCGGAGACCGGCGTAAAGGCTGACAACACCTTCCTTGTTTACCAGGATACCTACATCATGGGCGATCCCGGCAAATACATGGGCTCCACGGAAGTCGAAGTTCCCGAGAAATACTTCACAACAAAGTAATTGCATGACGTGATGAACCCGGATCCACCGGAACTCACACATCAGGCACCAGAACAATAACAGTAAATCGGAAGTGGGGAGGACCTGGTTCCTCCCCATTTTTGAGGCCCGGCATACTTCAGCCGCTGAAAGCGCTAAAGCGACAGCGTGCGCGGCAGCGCACCGGCGCAGACAAAACGCCCGCCCCCGCCCCGCGCCGCCTCTTTCACGTCTGAGGTATGCCAAGCCGTATCAGGAGAACAAACACTCTATGGAAAAAGCAAAAGCTCCCTTATTGGAGATGCGAAATATCAAAAAAGACTTCTTCGGAAACCAGGTCCTGAATGATATTAACCTCACGCTTCAGGAGGGCGACGTCCTCGGTCTTTGCGGCGAAAACGGCGCAGGAAAGAGTACCCTCATGAAGATCCTTTTCGGTATGGACGTCATCCGCGAGACCGGCGGTTACAGCGGCGACATCCTGCTGAACGGGGAAAAGGTCAATTTCAGCACCCCCTTCGAAGCCCTTGAAGCCGGCATCGGCATGGTGCACCAGGAATTCTCCCTGATTCCCGGCTTTACCGCGACAGAGAACATCGTCCTGAACCGCGAGCCGATGAAGAAGAACGTCCTGTCCGAGATCTTCAGCGACCGCATGAACACCCTTGACCGCAAGGAGATGAGCGGCATCGCGGAGAACTCCATCGAACGGATGGGCTTCAAGATCGACCAGAACATGACGATCTCGAACATGCCCGTCGGTCACAAGCAGTTCACCGAGATCGCCCGCGAGCTCAGTAAGAAACAGCTCCGCCTCCTGATCCTCGACGAGCCTACAGCCGTCCTTACGGAGAAAGAAGCGGAAGCCCTTTTGGATTCCATCCGGGCCATGTCCGCCAAGGGTATCGCCGTTGTATTCATCACTCACCGTCTTCATGAGATCCTCTCCGTATGCAACAAAGTCGTTGTCATGCGTGACGGACTGGTCGTCAGCGACGTCCCGGCCAAGGACACGACAGTGGAAGAGATCACCAGATGGATGGTCGGCCGCAGCGTAAATGCAGGCTCCGTGAATACCGACGCAAGAGATAAGAAGGACGCAAAGACCATCATGTCCATCCGCAAACTCTGGGTCGATATGCCCGGCGAGATCGTGCGGAACGTCAATCTTGATATTAAGGAGGGCGAGATCCTCGGCATCGGCGGCCTTGCCGGCCAGGGAAAACTCGGCATCCCCAACGGCATCATGGGACTTTGCGACGCAGGCGGCACCGTGGAATTCGACGGAGAGAAGATCCCGCTTAACAGTCCCCGCAGCTGCCTCGACAAGAACATCGCTTTCGTTTCCGAAGACAGAAGAGGAGTGGGACTCCTTCTTGGCGAATCCCTGGAATGGAACGTGGCCTTCCCGGCCATGCAGGTCCAGAACAAGTTCCTCAAGAGCTACCTCGGCGGCCTGATCAAGTGGAGAGACGAAAAGGCGATCCATGAGATCACCCAGAAATACATCGATGAGTTCCAGATCAAGTGCACCAGCTCCCGCCAGGATGCGAAAGAACTTTCCGGCGGCAACCAGCAGAAGGTCTGCCTGGCAAAAGCATTCGCACTGGAACCCAAGTTCCTGTTCGTATCCGAGCCTACACGAGGCATCGACGTAGGCGCGAAGTCCCTGGTCCTGGAGGCCTTAAAGAAGTTCAACCGGGAGAGCGGCGTTACCGTCGTCATCATTTCCTCGGAACTGGAAGAACTCAGACAGACCTGCGACAGGATCGCCATCGTGTCCGGCGGTAAGATCGCCGGCATACTTCCTGCAACTGCATCATCGGAAGACTTCGGTATGCTGATGATCAGCCAGGTGAAATAAGGGAGGCAGGATGAACGAACAAGCTAAAAAAACTCAATCCTTCGGGGAGACCCTCCACGGTTTCGTCCAGAGCTTCGGCCTGCCGAGACTGATCATTGCGGGCTTCCTTTTACTGCTGTTTGTCATGGCTCCTGTCGTGGGAGCGGACTTCTTCACACAGCTTACCAACACCGTGAACCGCTTCAGCTGGAACGCGGTCATGGTCCTTGCCATGGTGCCCATGATCCACTCCGGGTGCGGCCTGAACTTCGGCCTGCCCCTCGGCATCATTTCCGGGCTCCTGGGCGCTACCATCGCCATTGAACTTGGCATCACCGGCGGGCTGACCTTCTTTGCCGCGATCCTGATCGCAACGCCCTTTGCCCTCGTGTTCGGCACCTTCTACGGATGGCTCCTCAACAAGATCAAAGGCGGCGAGATGATGATCGCGACCTACGTCGGCTTCTCCTCCGTCTCCTTCATGTGCATGATGTGGCTGCTCCTTCCGTACCACAGCCCGAACATGGTCTGGGGCCTTGCCGGCAAGGGACTTCGTACCACGATCTCCCTGGAAGGCTACTATGACAAAGTACTGGCCAACTTCCTGCAGATCAACATCGGCAACCTGTCCATCCCGGTCGGAACGCTCCTGTTCTTCGCCATCCTGGCATTCCTCATGTGGGCGTTCCTCCACACCAAGACCGGCACGGCCATGACGGCCGTCGGCTCCAATCCGGAGTTCGCAAAGGCCGCCGGCGTCAACGTGGACAAGATGCGTCTTCTTTCCGTCATCATGTCGACGTGGCTTGCTGCCGTCGGAATCCTGGTCTATGAGCAGGGCTTTGGCTTCGTGCAGCTGTACATGGCACCCTTCAACATGGCGCTTCCCGCCGTTTCCGCCATCCTCATCGGCGGCGCAACGGTCAACAAGGCGTCCATCCCCAACGTCATTATCGGTACGTTCCTGTTCCAGGGCATCGTTACCATGACACCAACGGTCATGAATTCCATGATCCACATGGATATGAGTGAAGTGATCCGCGTGATCGCCTCCAACGGTATGATCCTGTACGCTTTGACAAGAAAGACGGAGGCGACAAAATGAAGAAAACCTTTGGCAGTTTTCTTCGTGACAACTCCGTGCCGATCATGTTCATCATCATCTGCGCGATCTGTATCCC
>CAMNCY010000118.1 GCA_946534785.1 uncultured Lachnospiraceae bacterium
GGCCAGCCGCAGTACATGGTGGCGTGTGTGATTATGGCTGCGATCTCTTTTTTGCTGACGCCGTTGTTCTTTGCATTCTGCAGATGATAGACAAGGGATGAATCGGTAATACCGGAAGCCATGAGCGATACAATGGTGATAATGCAGCGCTGTTTGACGGAGATGGCATCATCATTCCATACTTCGCCGAAGAGCACATCATCATTGAGATGCGCGAACATAGGGCTGAATTCCCCAAGGGCATTTCTTCCTGCTGTCTGTACGATCTTTTCTTTTTTCATTTGCGGTCTCCTTTGTGCTGCTGCTGTACTTAGGTGTGAATTGTTATGGAGACATTCGCGTCAATTGCCGGAATAGAATTCCGTGACGGTCTTGTTCTCCTGGATCAGGACGGAGCTCTGGTTAAACGCTTCGATCAGATCATCTGCCGCGGCATGGACATCTTCAGACGTTGTGTCGCTCAGACAGATCACGAGGGTGTACTCCCTGTACAGAGTATCGCCGTCTTTCCATCCGCCGTTTGCTTCCTGGATCGTATAGCCGCCGAAATGATCTACCAGGATATCGGCTGCTTTTTCTTTTGCCTCCTCAGGACTGCATACCGGTTCATTGGTATCCTTATCGTTAGTGCCCAGGTACATCACATACTGGACGTCTCCGGATTCCTGTACCTTTTCGGGAATACTTGTCCGGTCGGCACTGCAAATGGCAAGGACAGACAGGCACAGAGCGATGATGGCGATGATAAGTGCTGCGTTTTCTTTCTTTGTTTTCATTTGTTCCTCCTTGAATTGCGCTGAGCTGCTGTGTGTCGCTCTGAGTAGCGTTGAGTCGCGGAGACAGGTACGGTGACTCATTGTGAGCAATTAAAAACCCGCGAGGCCGGTAAAACCGCGCCTTGCGGATTTTGCCACCACATTTGCTGAGTCAGCGTACCTGTCCCCCTGACTCAGGCCCGTCTCATTTCCAGGTCTTCCTTTCCCGTGTGCTGCCGATGCCCATCTCGTCGCGGTATTTTGCGATGGTCCTTCGGGAGACGGCCATTCCTTTCTCCTGCAGGAGTTCGCAGAGCTTCTGGTCGCTTAAAGGATGGGCGGTGTCTTCCTCTTCCACGAGCTTGCGCAGTGCTGCCTTGACTCTTCTTGTGGAGATCTGTTCCTCGCTCTCGCCGGAGTTTCCGCCGGAGATTCCGACGGAGAAGAAGTAGCTTAAGGGGAAGATCCCCCAGGGACATTGCAGGTATTTATCGCGGACCGCGCGGCTGATCGTTGACTCGTGGACACCGATCGCGGCGGCGGCATCCTTCATCCGGGAGGGAGCAAGGGAGCTTTCTCCGTAGAGGAAGAAGTCCTTCTGCTGCTTGAGCAGGTATTCTGCGAGCGACATGAGGGTGCTTCCGCGGCGTGCGATGTGGTCGCGCACTTCCTCCACCTGTTTTAACTTGGCGTTCAGGTAGGACTTGGTCTCCTGGTCGCAGTCCGAACGAAGGAGCTTCAGGTAGTATTTGTTGACCTTGATCTCCGGATAGTTGTACTGGTTCAGCAGGATCTCGAAGTGGTCCTCGAACTTGACGATGGTGATGTCCGGCGTCACATAGTGCAGGGCCTCTCCGGAATCGAATCCCTGCGAGGGGATGGGATTGAGGGTGCGGATGTTTTCCAGGGCCCTGGTGATCCGCTCCAGAGGCTGTTTCAGGCACTGGGCGATCTCGGGAAGCTTGTTGCGGGCAAGCGGTTCCATGTAGCGGTCGACTATCGCACGCTCCACATCCCACGAAGGGTCCTTCTTCTTATCGATCTGGCGGAGAAGACATTCCCGCAGGCCTGCCGCACAGACACCGTCAGGCTCGAGGCCGCGCATGATATCCAGATAGAAAGCGGCGTCCTCTTCGGTGATCCCGAAGACTTCGGCCAGATGGGAAGCGGGGAGGATGAAATATCCGCGTTCATCGAGGGAGCCGATGATATAGTCGAAGATCTCCATTTCTTCCGGGGCATAGTGACCGCCAAGAAGCTGCAGGCGGAGGACATCCGCCAGCGTTTCCGCTCTTTTTCCGCTGACATTATTCAGGAAACCGGTATCCTCGGCGTCTTCCCGGTCATACCGGTAATAGGCGCGGTTCTGCTCGTCCAGGTTCGAGAGCCATTCCAGCTTTCGAAGGCGCATTTCCTCCTCGCTGGAGGGTACCTCCCGGGAGAGCTCCACAAGCGGGTTTTCCACCGACAGTTCGGATATATAATCAGACAGCTCCTGTGCATTCATCTGCAGGATGCTGACAGACTGGATCATCTTCTGGGAGATCGTCTGCCGGAGCTTCATGCTTTGCGAAAGATGCAGTGAGTTCATAAGAGTTTTTCCTTTTCCGGTACGGGTTCTTCCAATACATCTATAATAGCATAGTTTTGGTTTTGCTGCCCTTCCGTAGAAAGCGGGGGCGGTCCGTCCGGGGAGCCTGCTTTCATAGCACGTTATTGTTTGTGAAATATGCAATTTGAGTGCGTCCGGTATGATAAAATCGATGTAAGAGTCACGGGGACAGGTACGCTGGCTCATCCGAATACGGCCGAAGAGGGATCCACAACGGACTTGGGAATACGTGCCAGGTTCTCCGTTGCCATAAAGACCAGGACATCATCGCGGAAGATCTCCGCAGTTGTGATCAGTGTTCTTTTGCCGGCGTGGCGGACACGCACGCGGATCCGGAGTTCGTCGCCTTTCCGGATCGCCTTCAGGCAGTTGAACTGCATGTCGGCCGTCGTCAGGACTTCGTTCTCCAGGCCTATGAGAGCGGCGGCGCCGAAGCCCATGCATTCATCGGCAATGCCGGCCATGATTCCGCCGTGTACCGTGCCGATGACATTGAGTTTGGTCTCGTCCGCAAGGAACCGGAAGTCCATCCACTGTTCCTGAAGATCGAAACCGATCACCTCTTTGTCGAAGAACCGGTTGATATTTCCTTCCGGGACCTGCCTGCTGATGGTAAGAAGGCGGTCAATGATCTCCTGGCATTTTTCGTCCGTGTTATGTATGTTCGACATGCTGTTCCTCCGGGGATATGTGTGTTTATGCGATAAAAGAATAGCAAAAATCAGCAGATTTGTCAGTTTAGATGTAAGCCAGGGTGAGTCACCGGACCTGTCCCCCTGACTCACCCCGGATCACCCCGACTCACCTATGACATGAGAGGAGGCATCATATGAGGCAGCTTTTATGGATTCTTCCGGTATTGATGATCGGCTGCGCCCTGGCCGGGTGCGGCTCGGAAGAGGCAGGCCCTCTGGAAGGCATGTGGTACGAGCAGACGGCGGAACGGCCGGATACCATTTCGATCCGCGGGAACCATCTTACCTACACCTACGGCTTTGAAGTGCCGGAAGGCGCGACCTGGGACAATATCGGATATGACGGCAGCTTTACACTGAAGGAGGGGGCAAGACGCAGGGAGATCTCCCTGTCCAAAAAAGACAGCCTCTATCTGGATGACTTTTATTATGACAGTCAGGAGGACTGTATCCGGACATCGGTCTTTGTGATGGACCTGGGAGACGAGGGAGCGGAGTTCAGAAGGACACCCTACACACCTCCGCCGGAGCCGGTCTACGGGGAGAGGGTCGACAACAGTGACCCCGATGCGGAGAAGACGATCCGCTGGGAGGATGCGCAGTCGATCCATGCAAGCTTCTTCATCCATCCGAATTACCGTGGCTATACCGTGAACACGGCGTATCTTCCTGCCCCCGGCAGGTATGACTATGCAATCGAAATCAAAGACGGCAAGGCCGTATCCGTGACCTCCAACTACTGCCGGATCCGCGGGGAAGACGAGCCGGTATTTGAGGACGCCTACGAGGACGACGAATTCTACGTGAATTACTTCCCCTATGTTCCGGAGGAGCTGCAGAACGGGGAGCCGGCGTCCGTAGTGCCCGATGAGACGCTTCTGCAGGACATCATTGACTACGCAGAGTACTACGCGATCGAAGAACTGAACGGGTATGACATCCGGACGGCGGACACGCCACCGGACATCGAGGATCTTACCTTTACCGTTTCCTACGGCGAAGAGGCTGACGGCGAGGCGGATGGTTTTTCCATGACCGCCAACTGGAAGGACATCACACCGGAAATGGCGACGTTCACGAAACAGTTCAGCGAACGGCTTTTCTCGGTATTTACGGATGCAGGCTATGATCCGTCCTACCATGAATTCCATCCCTGGATCAGCATGGCGCGCTTTGGCACGGATCCCGAAAAGAACCCGGCGGGCGGCACCTACGATGTGTCCCTCGCGGAGGAAACAAAGCTCGTGAAGGTGAGCACGCGCTTCGGGCAAAGCACGACCTCCCGCTACAACGGTTTTGTGACCGGGGAGAACGTGCCGGCGCCGTTTGCGGCATACCTGAAGGAGTGCAGCAGCAGTCTGGAAAAAGATGCCCAGGCCGGCCTCGATGCAGCCTTCGGAAGGCTCGAGGCAGGCATGGAGGGATACCGGAAAAAGAAGGACGAAGTGATCTTCTCCTCCCACTGGAACAGTATCCGGATCCTGAAAAACGATCCGCTCCTGTTCTGCTTCAGCATTGACCGCGGCTTCTGGGAGACCTTCGTGCAGGACGGGCCGCAGGACGTGCACACCTATTACTGCATCGACCCGCAGACGGGCCAAAGCCTGGAATGCCGCGACCTGTTCACGGATACGGACCGGGTATATGAGATCTTAAAGTCCCGTTTTGACATGTTCACGAACAAACGCTATGCGGGATATTTCCAGAGCGAGGCCTTCCGCAAGCAGCTCTACGACAAGGTCAAAAAAGGACACGTGGACATGTGGATCGGCGCCGGCGAGGTACAGTTTATTTTCCCGGAAAGGGCCTTTGATACGCCGGATGAGGAGACGGATTTCTACCACACCGAGGGCGTTTCCTATGAAGAACTGCAGGGAATCATGAACCCCGCCTACACGTCCGTCTGGTAAAACATGACCCGCTCGGTAAAACATGGCCTGTCCGGTAAAACATGACCCGCCCGGTAAAACATGACCCGCCCGGCAGGGCACGCCCCACCCGGAAAAACAGGGGAAAGAAGCATTGGACATTATAGAAAGAGACATCTATGCCGCGATCTGCGGACACGACGGGATCAAGGCAAAAGAGATCGGAAAAATCACCGGCGCGGACCGGCATACGGTCAACCACTATCTGTACGGTTCACCGTTCATGAAAGAGCTCTGCTATGTGGATAAGGAGTACCTCTGGCACGGGCTCATCCGCCAGGGAAGGCCCCATACGGGCCTTTCCGATTTCTGCGGCTGGTACGGGAGCGTCGGGGAGTTCATGGCCCTTCCGGAGGACGCATGGTTTGCGGAGCTTACCGAAGGCTGCCGCAGGATCGGGCGGAACCTGAACGATACGAGAGGCCTGTTCCATTCCTTCAAAGACTGCCGCCAGGTCATGAGGGGGCTTTTCGAGGATATCCGGGAGATCGATACGGATGACTGGGAGATCGCCTTCGAACTTCGCATCAACCGCGCAAGGTACATCCGGATCTACGCGGACGTCCTCGTGATTACGGAGGACAAGGTGTTTTCCCTGGAATTCAAGATTAAGGATGTCATCGAGCCATCGGAGGTCGCCCAGGCGGCCAAGTACAACGAATACCTGGAGGTCGTGTTCGGCCCTTCCTATGACGTGATCTCGGCCCTGGTCCTGACAAGGGCGCAGGATCTGTATGTATATGAACCGCTGGGAGGCTCGGACGCCGAGGTCCCGGTCGTTTCCGGGAATATGCTGTTCAATGTATTCGACGAGTATCTGAGCTTTCTTTCGGATTAGCCTGCGCCGGCGGCGGTTTGCGCCGGCTTCCGGCTCAAGGCTGCGGCTGAAGTACCGCCGCTGCAGCCCTGCCGCCGCATAAGGAGGAAAAACATGCTGGAACAGAAGATCACGATCGGCTCCCTGGAGCTTTCGAACCGCCTTGTCATGGCGCCCACGGACACGGCGCAGGGCAAAGACGGCCGGGTGACGGATGCGCACCGCGCCTA
>CAMNCY010000119.1 GCA_946534785.1 uncultured Lachnospiraceae bacterium
GGATGGAAGAGCGCTTTTCTTCGGACATTGAAGCAAACGCTTCGTTCTCGCGGCCGATCCGCATCAGCTCGTCGCGGACGAGGGCATCCTCCACCTGTGCCGATTTCTCGAGGAAGAAGTCGTAGTTGCCCATGTAGCATTCGGGCGCCTTGTCGGCGTTGTTTCCCGGATAGTCCAGCATCAGGTTCTGGGTCAGGTTCAGGATGCGGCTGGCCGTCTTGTTGATGAAATACCGGTCGTGGGAGACGTAGAGAACGGTCCCTTCGTAGGAATTGAGGGCGTTCTCCAGGACTTCCTTGGAGACCATGTCCAGATGGTTGGTCGGCTCGTCGAGGATCAGGAAGTTTGCTTCCGAGAGCATGAGTTTTGCCAGGGAAACGCGGCCCTTTTCACCGCCGGAAAGATCCCGGATCAGCTTTAAGACATCCTCCCCGGTAAAGAGGAAGGAAGCAAGAAGGCTCCGGATCTCCGTATTGGTCATGTCCGGAAAAGCACTGCCGATCTCTTCGAATACAGTATTGTCATCATCCAGGACGTGGTGTTCCTGGTCGTAATAGCCGATATGGACGTTCGTGCCGAACCGCACGGTTCCTTCGTCGGCCTGCAGCTGTCCGATGATGATCTTTAACAGCGTGGATTTGCCCGTTCCGTTATTGCCGAGGATCGCGACATGCTCGCCGCGGCGGATGTCAAAGGTAATATCATGGTAAAGGACCGTCTCGTCAAAGGATTTGGCCAGGTGGCGCACCTCGCAGACGTCCCTTCCCGAACGGATGCAGGGCGTCAGAATGAGTTTCATGTCGTCCCGGATGGTGACGGGGCGCTGGACCACTTCCATGCGGGAGAGCATCTTTTCCCGGCTTTCCGCCCGCTTGATCGATTTTTCCCGGTTGAACTGCTTCAGTTTTCTGATGACCTCTTCCTGATGGCGGATCTGGGCCTGATTGTTCAGGTAGCGGTGCTGCATTTCCTCGCGGAGGGCTTTCTTCCGCTCCGCATAGGCAGAGTAGTTCCCGTTGAAGAGGGTCGCCTTCGTATTGTCGATCTCGATGATCTTGCTGACCGCGCGGTCGAGAAAATACCGGTCGTGGGAGACGATGAGGACCGTGCCCCTGTAATTGGCAATATAGCCTTCCAGCCAGCGGATCGCACCGATATCCAGGTGGTTCGTTGGCTCATCGAGCATGATGATGTCGGGATTTTCCAGAAGGAGTTTTGCCAGGGCGACTCGTGTTTTCTGGCCGCCGGAGAGGATGGCTACGGACTTTTCGAATTCATCGTCGGAAAAACCGAGCCCCCTGAGGATCCCGGTGATCTCGCCGCGGTAGGAGTAGCCGCCGTTTTCCCTGAACCTGGTCATCAGGTCGTTATACTGGATGATGATCTTTTCCAGTTCCGGCCCCGTCAGCTCTTCCATGAGCCGCTCGCAGCGCCGGATCCGTTCCTCCATCTCAACGGCTTCCTTTTTCACGTCCAGCATCTCTTCAAAGATGGTTTTTTCGGAATCCAGTCCCTGGTTCTGGGCAAGGTATCCGAGGGTCGTATCTCTGGAAAAAGAGACCTGCCCCTCGTCGGGAGCAAGCTCACCTGTCATGATCCGGAGAAGGGTCGTTTTTCCGGCGCCGTTGATGCCGACAATGGCCGCCTTATCGCCTTTTTCCAGATGAAATGTGACGTCGCTGAGGATCTGCTCCTCCAGAAATGCTTTTGAAATATGGTGACAGGATAGGATCATATCGAAACTCAACTCCCTTACTACGGATGAAACAGCCGCAATCTTGCCTGTCCATCTTATTAAATTGGTCTGAACCTGTCAATTGACATGAAAATATCATATCAATATAATATTATAATGACTGCATAAGCATTCATAACGTGAAATGTACATTTCACGATACACTAAAACAGGAAAGGTTCCGGATGGGATATCCGGTCTGGGGTTGCAGCAGTGGAAAACAGAGAAATCTCTCAGGCGGTCATTTCCCGACTGCCTCGCTACTACAGATATCTGGGTGAATTAAAAGAACAGGGCGTTGAAAGGATCTCCTCGCAGGAACTGAGCAGAATGATGCATGTGACGGCATCGCAGATCCGGCAGGATTTCAATCATTTCGGAGGATTCGGACAGCAGGGTTACGGTTACAATACGACCTATCTTTATGAAGAAATCGGCAAGATCCTCGGTCTTGACCAGGAACACAGCATGATCCTTGTAGGCGCCGGAAATCTCGGCTCCGCACTGATCAAATACATGAATTTCCGGAACAGGGGATTCTTTTTCAAGGCCGCTTTTGATGTGGACCCGCAGCTTCACGGAAAGAAGATCGCAGGGCTTCCGGTCCTGCCTCTGGAGCAGATCACCGGGTTTTTGAAATCCAACGACGTGGACATCGTCGTACTGACGATCCCGAAGGCGGAAGCGGTCAAGGTCGCGGAGATCGTCGCCGGGTGTCCGATCAGGGCGATCTGGAATTTTGCGCATACGGACCTTCGTCTTCCTCCGCACATCAAGGTGGAAAACGTCCATCTTTCGGATTCCCTTATGCGTTTGTCCTATGAGATCTCCAGAAGCGAGACCAGGGAAAACAAGAAAAACTGACCTGAATATTTGCACTGGACTGCGGATCGGAACAATAGCTGTTCCGGTCCGTTTTCTGCCCGGAGGTTATCATGCAGTACCTTTTGTCATCTGAAGAAATGTCCCGCGCCGATCTGTATACACAGGAGGTGATCGGGATCCCGTCCCTGGTCCTGATGGAACGGGCCGCCCTTGCCGTTGCCGATGCCGTATCCGATCATTTTGAAAAGAACGAAGTCCAGAACGAAGTTCGTCTGGCCATCGCCTTTGCGGGAAGCGGCAATAACGGCGCGGATGCCCTGGCGGCAGGCAGGATCCTGGAAGAGCGGGGATGCCGTGTCATCTACATTGTGATGGATGTAAAAGAGCCGAAAGGAAGCAGCAAGGTCCAGCGCTCGATCCTTTCCCGGCTGGATGCGAAGGTCCTTCCCTATGAGGAAGCACGGCTTACGGAGCCTGTACGGTCCGGCATTGCAGCAGGAGACGAGAGTGATCCGAAAGCCGTGGAAAGCACCGGCCGGGCGGCCGGCATCGTTGTGATCGACGGCCTTTTCGGAACTGGACTTGGCCGGGAGGTGACAGGACGCTATGCAGAGGCCGTCCGGGATATCAACCGGCTTAAGGAAAACGGCGCTTTTGTCGTCAGCGTCGATATTCCCTCCGGCATCAGCGGAAGCACGGGGCAGGTCATGGGAGAGGCGGTCCGTGCCGATCTTACCGTGACTTTTGCCTTTTACAAAAAGGGACACTTCCTGTATCCCGGCTGTGAATACTGCGGAAATACCGTCCTCCGGAAGATCGGGATCACGGAGCGGTCCCTGGAAGATACGCCGTCCCTCTTTATTTATGATACGGAAAAAGCAGAAGACCTTCTTCCCGCAAGGAAGGCATCCGGGAACAAGGGGACCTTCGGAAAGCTCCTGGTCATTGCGGGCAGCGTCAATGTGGCGGGCGCGGCGCTTATGTGCGCGGAGTCGGCGCTGCGGTGCGGCGCCGGGATGGTCAAGGTCTTTACGGAAGAAGGAAACCGCAGTATCATACAGACTGCCCTTCCGGAAGCGATGATGGACACCTGGACGGAAGAAGAGGATCCTTCCGGGCGCCTGGATGCGGATCTTGCATGGGCGGATATCGCCCTCATTGGTCCCGGAATCGGAAAAACAAAACGGATGGCCGGCATCCTGAAGACGGTGCTTACTTCTGACAGGATCCGGGGACTTGTCATGGACGCGGATGCCATCCGCCTGATCGCGGAAGAGGATCTCTACGGTCTTTTAAAAGAAGCGGGGCTTCGCATGCCGGTGATCTTAACGCCCCACCTTGCGGAGTTCTCCGCGCTCTCCGGCGTTCCCGTCCGGGAGCTTGCAAAGAACCTTCCGTCTTATGTAAAAGATTTCGCAGACCGGCATCACTGCGTTATACTTTGTAAAGACGCAAGAAGCGTTGCCGCAGGTCCGGGGATCCTTCCCATGTACCTGAACGTATCCGGGAATTCGGGGCTTGCCAAGGCAGGCTCCGGGGATGTGCTCGCTGGCATGTGCGCGGCGTTCCTTTCCCAGGGCATGGAAGCTTTTCCGGCCGCATGCGCGGCTTCCTGGCTCCACGGAAAGGCAGCGGAGCTTCTTACGTCAGAGGCCTGCCAGGGAACACTGCGGAGCCTCATTGCCACGGATCTTATAAAAGTCATGGACAGCAGCATCAGAAAAGCATGACAGGGAGGAATACTATGAGTCAGAATTTACGCATCAACGCAAAGATCGATCTTGCCGCGATCGGCCGCAATATGCAGCATATGGCCGACGTCATCCGGCCTGAAACGAAAATGGCCGCCGTGATCAAGGCGGACGGCTACGGGCACGGCAGCTGCAGGATCGCACAGTATCTGGAAGAGAAAGGTCCGGAAAATCTCTGGGGATTCTGTGTGGCGACCTTTGAGGAGGCGCATGAGCTTCGGATGAAGTGGATCCAGAAGCCGATCCTGATCCTCGGGTATACTTTTCCATATTGCTATGAAGACCTTGCCAGGATGGACATCCGTCCCGCCGTTTTCCGGAAGGATACTCTGTTCCAGCTTAACACGGCTGCGCAGCGCGCGGGAAAGAAGATGAAGATCCACATCGCGGTGGATACCGGCATGTCCCGGATCGGCGTTACGCCGGATGAAGAAGGACTCCATTTCTTCGAGCTGGCCCTTGGCTGCGAGTATCTGGAGATCGAAGGCGTCTTTACCCATTTTTCCAAGGCAGACGAGACGGAAGGCGTCGAATTTACCAGGAACCAGTATGAGAAATTCGTCCGTTTTACGGATGAGGTGCAGGAAAAACTGCATTACCATATTCCGATCCGCCACTGCGCAAATTCCGCCGCGATCATGACGAAGCCGGAGTACCAGCTGGACATGGTCCGTGCCGGTATTTCCATGTACGGCCTTCTTCCCTCGAATGAGGTATCCCAGGACCTGGTGAAGATCGAGCCTGCCATGTCCCTTGTTTCCCACATCGTCTATATCAAGACGCTGAAGGCGGGATCCCGCGTAAGCTACGGCGGGCTGTTCACGGCAGATCATGACATGCGGGTCGCGACTGTCCCGGTGGGCTATGCGGACGGTTATCCCAGGCTCCTGACAGGTAAGGCGCACGTCATCATCCGCGGAAAAAAAGCACCCGTCATCGGCAGGATCTGCATGGACCAGTTCATGGTCGATGTGGACGATATCCCGGAGGCAAGAGAGGATGATGAAGTGATCCTCATGGGCCGAATGGGAGAGGAAGAGATCACGGCAGAAGAGCTGGGCGCTCTTTCCGGGAGATTCAATTATGAGCTTGTCTGCGATATTTCTCCCCGCGTGCCCAGGACCTTTACGGAGTAAATGCTTCCCTGCGCATATCTTCTGCAGGAAGTTTTTATAAGAACCCCTGTTCTCTTTTCTGTTGCCAGAAACGTGAATTTGTAGCATAATGAACTCACTATGGGCATATTGTTTTTATTGATTTCAGTGATCATACTGTTCCTGCTGTATACCGCTGTGGTACGCAGAAAGGGCACCCGTGAGGACGTGACGGAAGCGGAGATCCGCTCCCTCGTCAACGAGGGCCATGAGCAGGGCGTCATCCAGCAGTCGGAAGCGGAGATGATCACGAACATCATCGAGTTTTCCGATAAGGAAGCCGGGAATATCATGACCCATCGGAATGATATGGTCGCGATCGACGGCAACGATACGCTGCAGGAAGCGATCCGTTTCATGCTGCAGCAGCGGAATTCCCGTTTTCCCGTTTATACGGACAATATCGATACGATTATCGGGATCGTGCATTTCCGTGATGCGGTCCGCTACAGAGAGGAACACCCGGGCGAGGTCACAAGGCCGATCATGCGGATCGACGAGATCCTTAGGGATGCGGTCTTTATTCCGGAGACGAAGAACATCGACGACCTGTTCCGCCAGATGCAGAAG
>CAMNCY010000120.1 GCA_946534785.1 uncultured Lachnospiraceae bacterium
CTCCGGCGCGAACCGGGCAAGGATCCCGTTGATGAATGAACCCGCGTTGTCCGCCCCGAACCTCTTGGCCAGTTCCACTGCCTCCGAGATCGCAACGCCGGCGGGTATATCGTCATCGTACCTGATCTCATACAGGCCAAGGCGAAGGACCGCAAGCTCCACGCGCCCGATCCTGTCCAGCGTCCAGCCCTTCATACCGGCTGAGAGCTCTTTGTCCAGCTCCGGGATCATCTCCACGATCCTGCTGCATTTCTCCGTGATATATTCCCTGTCCTTGTCGGTGACCACGATATCACCGCTGTCCAGGAACAGATCCGCCTGTTCCTTCATTTCCTCCGGGGAATTGAACTCCGCCCGGAAAAGGATCTTGAAGATCTGTTCTCGTATGCTGCTTCTCTTCATAGTGCCGGTATCACTCCTCTGTTTCAGGCATCCTGATCCCGGCGATCCGGATATTGACATCCGCAACGGAAAGACCGGTCATGTTCTCGATCGCCTGCTTGATCCTGGTCTGGATCTTGCCGCTGGTGGCGGGGATGTTGTAGCCGTAATCCATGATGACGGCCGCATCTACCTTTACGATCCCGTTCTCCACTTCCACCTTGACGCCCTTGGAAGCCGGCATCTTCACGCCCGTTCTCTTCAGGAAGCTGGAGGTGGAGCCAACGCTCATGTCCGCAACGCCTTCCACTTCCCTGGCCGCATAGACGGCGATCATGGCAACTACCTCGTCCGCGATCTTGACAGATCCGAGATCTATATCATTTTCCCTGATTTCTCTCTTCTCATTTTCAGCCATTGGTCACTGATCCTCCTGTGCTGAATAAATCTTCCTAAAACAATGCGGGTCCGCACTGCCTGGACCCACATTATTGTATCAGATTAATGCGCTTCTGCATACTTCAATTTCTCGAGAACTCCGCCAGCTCCAGTCCCTCGTTCCTGTCCAGGACCATCTGGGGCGACCACTCGTTGATGAACAGAAGGAGCGGATTGTCCTTCATGTCCTTGATCAGTTTCATGTCCGTCGTCCCGACGATCTTCTTGACATCTCTGCCGCCGGTCGCCGTGATCCAGCGGATATGCTCGTAGGGAAGCTGCTCGAGGCGGATCTCCACGTTATACTCGCTCTTTAAGCGGAACTGCAGGACATCGAACTGCAGGACGCCCACGACGCCCGCAATGATCTCCTCCATGCCGGTATTGTATTCCTGGAAGACCTGGATCGCGCCCTCCTGGGCGATCTGGCGGATTCCCTTTACGAACTGGTCCCGCTTCATCGTATCGATCTGGCGGACCCTCGCAAAGTGCTCCGGCGCGAACGTCGGGATCCCTTCATACCGGAAATCCTTTCCGGGCATGCAGAGCGTGTCCCCGATGGAATAGATGCCGGGATCGAATACGCCCATGATGTCGCCGGCATAGGCCTCTTCCAGGACCTTCCTGTCGCTGGCCATCAGCTGCTGCGGCTGGGAAAGGCGCTGGATCCTTCCGCTCTGCACATGCCGCACCTCCATGCCCGCTTCATAGCGGCCGGAGCAGATGCGCATGAAGGCGACACGGTCCCTGTGGGCCTTGTTCATATTCGCCTGGATCTTGAATACAAAGGCGGAAAAATCATTCTCATAGGGATCGATCTCTCCCTTGTCGCTCTGCCGGGATGTCGGTGGAAGCGCCATCTGCAGGAAATTCTGCAGGAAGATCTCCACGCCGAAATTCTGCAGCGCCGATCCGAAGAACACCGGCGTAAGACGCCCCGCGCGGATCTCCTCCAGGTCAAACTCCGCGGATGCACCGTCTAAAAGCTCGATCTCTCCGCACAGCTTTTCATAGGCATCCTGTCCGATCTGCCCTGTCAGCGTCTCTTCCTCTGAAAGGGGGATCCTGGTCTCGGAGCCTTCCTTCGTGCCCTTCTGCGTGTCAAAATACTGGATCACTTCCTGGGAGCTGCGCTCAAAGATTCCCTTGAAGGCTTTTCCGGAACCGATCGGCCAGTTGACGGGGCAGGTATCGATCCCCAGGTTCTTTTCGATATCATCCAGAAGGTCAAAGGTGTCCATGGCATCCCGGTCCATCTTGTTGATAAAGGTAAAGATCGGGATATGACGCATGGTGCAGACCTTGAAAAGCTTTCTTGTCTGCGCCTCTACGCCCTTGGATCCGTCGATGACCATGACCGCGGAATCCGCCGCCATCAGGGTACGGTAGGTATCCTCGGAAAAGTCCTGGTGCCCGGGGGTGTCCAGGATATTGATGCAGCAGCCGTCATATTCGAACTGCAGCACGGAGGAGGTAACGGAGATACCTCTCTGTTTTTCGATCTCCATCCAGTCGGAAACGGCGTGTTTTGCCGTCGCCTTGCCCTTTACGGAGCCCGCCTGGTTGATGGCGCCGCCGTAAAGAAGGAATTTCTCCGTCAGTGTCGTTTTACCCGCATCGGGGTGGGAAATGATCGCAAAGGTACGTCTCCTTGCTATCTCATCCGCTGTTTTTCCCATATTTATGAATTCTCCATGTAATGCGTCTTATGTGTCTTATGATATCGCGAAGGCGCTTATCTTGCGCGGTCGATGAGGAGCTGTGCCAGCCGGTCTGCCCCTTTTCCGTCCACGACCCTCCGCATTCCCGCGCGCATACCTTCCAGAAGGCCGCGGTCATCCCGGCACTCCCGGATCCTTTCCAGGATGCGCAGGATCGTTCCGTCCATATCCGTCCGGACATCTCCTGCATAGGGAATGATATTCCTTTCCGCAAAGGTCCTGGCCGCCCGCATCTGGTTGTCGGCGAGGGTGAGCATGACGGAAGGAAGGCCTCCCGCGCACATCTCATAGACCGTGGTGCCGCCCGCTGTCACGGCCATGTCGCACTCAGCAATCAGGTCCGCCAGCGTCTCCTGGGGATCCAGGAGCGTGATGTTCGATTTGCCTCCGAAGGCATCACGGAGCGCCTGCCGGTTATGATTGTAGCGCCCGACGATGCATACAAATTCCACCGATTCATTCAGCTTCTGCTCCAGGGCTTTTCCCATAAGGTGTCCCAGGATATCCATGCTGTCGGTGGCGCCTGTCGTGACCAGCACGCGGAAGCCCTCGTGGGCCTTTGGCTGAATGTGCAGATATTCGTCCCGAAGGGGCATATAGGACGGTCCCAGGGCAAATTCCGTTTCGAGCCCCGCCTTCCTGTACCGCTCCTCATAGGAGAGCTGGTCTGCGTAGATATTGTAGTTGATCAGAAGATCGCAGGGGTAGATGAAACGGTTGATATCATCGATATAGGTGACGTTTGCCACCTCCCGGATCTTCCGAAGATAGCTTTCCGTTACATAATAGGAATCCACCAGAAGGTTCTCGGCGCGGCGCTCCCGCATCTTCTGCAGAAGCTTGTCTGACTCCACGTCCAGGTAGTCATAGTCCGAATTGAGACAGACATAGCCAAAGCCCGCCTCCGCCACCATGGCGGCGCTGGCCTTGTCCGCAACGAAAAACGTAAGCTCCACCTTTCTTCTGCGCATGGCGCGGGCGATGGAAAGGCAGCGCATCATATGGCCGATCCCGATGTTATCATTGGCGTCTACACGAATATAATACATGTCATCACCTGATTCCCCGGAGCATCCGGTATTTCATTTCCGCTATGCTCCAGTCTTCCGGATTGTCGATATCCTGTACCTGCGTTTCGGGCAGGACCATGGGCGCCGTATTCGCGGGAACGACCGTGCCTTCCCGGTCAAAGGCGTCTGTCCTGACAAAATAGAACTGCCCGCAGTCGTGATAGAAGGGCGTAAGGTCCTGGGAGCGGGCGCTGCGGTATTCGGGCCACCGGTAGGCGATCCTGCCGTCCTCGATGATAAAGCTCCGCTGCACCGGGAAGGAATAGCGCACAATGGGGACCACCGCGTCTGCACCGGACGAAGAAAGAAGGTCTGCCGCTTCCTTCAGCCGCTCTGCCGTAATGAACGGCGCCGTGGGATACAGACAGACAAAGCTGTCGAACTCTTTTCCCGCTTTCCGGTAATCCGTAAGGACCTCTTTGATCACATCCGCCGTGGAGGCCGTATCTCCGGCATTTCCGGCACTTCTTTTAAACGGAACAGATGCTCCGTACTCTTCTGCGATCCGGGCGATCTCATCCGAATCCGTCGAGACCATCACCTCGTCAAAGACGCCGCTTTCAATGGCCGCTTCTATCGAATATGCTATGATCGGCTTTCCGCAGAACTCCCGGATATTCTTTCCCGGGATCCTCCTGCTTCCGCCCCTTGCGGTAATAATGGCAACACAGCTCACCTGATCTACCTCCGGCCGAAGCCTTTGCCCAATGAATCAAAAATCCTGCGCAAAGCCTAAGCTCTCCTGCGCAGAACGAAAAGCCGGGCCGGGAAAAACCCGGCTGCCGGCTTTGCTGTTCCGATATTACTGTGCGTTCCTGGGTGCATCCTTGATGGAGAAGGATACTCTGCCGAGCTTGTCCTTGCCAAGGCATACAACACGGACGACATCGCCGATGGAGAGAACATCCTCCACCCTGTCGATCCTGCGGTTCGCGATCTTGGAGATGTGCACCATGCCTTCCTTGCCGGGTGCGAATTCCAGGAATGCGCCGAACTCCTTCATGCTGACAACGCTGCCTTCCAGGACCTGGCCCTCGTAGAAGTCTGTCGTGATGATGTTGATCATCTTCTTTGCTTCTGCCATGCCCTCGGGATCTGTGCCGCAGATGGAGACCTTGCCGCTGTCGTCGATATCGATCTGGACGCCGCAGCGCTTGATGATCTCGTTGATCGTCTTGCCTCTCTGGCCTACGACATCACCGATCTTCTCGGGATCGATCGTGATCATCTCGATCTTCGGAGCATATCTGCCGACTTCCGGACGAGGTGCCGCAATGGCATCCTTCATGACGCCGTTCATGATGAACTCGCGTGCTTCCTTGCAGCGTGCGATGGCACCGGTCACGATGTCCTTTGTAAGGCCGTGGATCTTGATATCCATCTGGATGGCGGTAATGCCGTCGTGTGTGCCGGTCACCTTGAAGTCCATATCTCCGAAGAAGTCTTCAAGGCCCTGGATATCCGTCAGGAGGACGAAATCCTCATCCGTATCACCGGTCACAAGACCGCAGGAAATGCCTGCGACCATTTTCTTGATCGGAACGCCTGCATCCATCAGGGACATGCAGGATGCGCAGGTGCTGGCCATGGAGGTGGAACCGTTGGATTCCATGGTCTCGGACACGCAGCGGATCGCGTAAGGGAATTCTTCAACAGAAGGAAGGACCGGAAGAAGGGCTCTTTCCGCAAGGGCGCCGTGTCCGATCTCTCTTCTTCCCGGACCTCTGGAGACCTTGGTCTCACCGACGGAGTATGCCGGGAAATTGTACTGGTGAAGATATCTCTTGGACGTAATGTTGGGGTCCATGCCTTCCACTCTCTGGGCATCAGAAAGAGGGGCAAGGGTCGTGATGTCGACGATCTGTGTCTGTCCGCGGGTGAACATGGCGGAGCCGTGTACTCTCGGGATCAGGCCGACCTCTGCGTGCAGGGGACGGATCTGGTTCAGCTCACGGCCGTCGGGACGCTTGTGATCCTTGAGGATCATCTTGCGGACAGTCTTCTTCTCATACTGGTATACGGCATCGCCAAGCTGTGCGAGGTACTCCTCGTTGTCGGCGAAGGCTTCCTTCAGCTTCTCGGTAATGGCAGCAACATTGCCTTCCCTGGTCTGCTTGTCATCCGTGAAGACGGCTTCCTCCATCTCTTCCTGGGGAACGATCTTCTTCATATCCTCGAACATCTGCTCCGGAATGGCAACGCTGGTATAGGGCTGCTTCTCCTTGCCGACTTCCTCGCGGATCTTGTTGTAGAAAGCGATGATCTCCTTGTTGATCTCATCTGCCTTGTAGATATAGCCGATCATATCCTCTTCCGGGATCTCGTTGGCGCCGGCTTCGATCATGATCACCTTTTCCGCGGTGGAAGCGA
>CAMNCY010000121.1 GCA_946534785.1 uncultured Lachnospiraceae bacterium
GCACTTCCAGCCCGCCGGGGCCGCTGGTAACGGTGATGTCTCCGAAGCGGGTCTCTCTTACCTCCGAACCGATGCCTTTCAGAAGGTCCAGCGTTTTCTCGTCCGCGGGATTCTTGTCCGAGTCGCAGATCACCGAGATCTTCGGCGTGACCGCCTCTGCGAGGCCGATCAGCGCCTTGTTGTATTTTCCGTGGTGCGGGACCTTCAGAAGATCCGCCTGCAGGGGATAGTCACTCTGTGCCGGGTCCAGGAGCTCCAGGATCCGCTTTTTCTCAATATCTCCCATAAACAGCAGGGTGTTGTCCCCGTGCCGCACTCTCGTCACGATGGAAAAATCGTTGTCGTACTCATCCTCGCCGCTGATGGTATAGTCGGAGGGCGCAAGAAGGTCCAACTCCAGGCTCCCGACGGTCTCTTTCGTCCTGCCGGTCAGCCGCTGCATTTCGACCCCTGCCGCCGCCTTGAGCATTTCTTCATATTGCGTTCCGGCGCCTTCGTAATCCGGAAGGATGATCTTCTTCACTTCCAGCGCTTCCAGGACGGCATCGGCGCCTCCGATGTGGTCCTTGTCAAAATGGGTCAGGATCATCAGGTCCACCGATTCGAACCCAAGGCCTTTGAGATGTTCCGCGACCTCTTCGCCGTCATCCTCTTCACCGGTATCGATGAGGACCGCATGACGGCTGCTCCTGCCGCTGTCAGGGACTTCGTTGACGAGGACGATGGCATCTGCTTTTCCGACCTTCAGGAAGGATACGGTCAGGGTGTCGTCGGAAGACGCCTCCCGGGCATCGTTCCCGCCGCTCTTCTCAGCGGAAGAGACCGGCTGGGCCGCAGGTTCTGTTTTTCCGGACGAAGCATCCGGTGCAGGCCCGGAAGGTGCTGTTCCGCAGGCCGTAAGAAGGATCAACATCGGCATCAGAAATGCCGCCTTTGCCATACCGGCCAGGACATGTTTTGTTCCGTTTCTGATCGTGTGATGCATGCGGATCCTCCTACAGCCACTTTTTCTTCCGGAAAAGGATCAGGCAGAAAATGATGATGGCAATGCTCACCAGGATCACGGCAGGATAGCCGAGGCGCCATTCCAGTTCCGGCATATACCGGAAGTTCATGCCGTACCAGCCGGCGATCAGTGTCAGGGGCATGAAGATCGTGGTGACGACGGTAAGGAGCGTCATGATCCTGTTCTGCCGCACCTCCAGCTGCGCCTGGTAGAGGTCCCGCACCTGCATCGTGTGGTCGCGCAGGGAGACCGCGGAATCATGGCGCCGTGCCATGAGGTTCATGAACAGGTGGAAATACCGCAGGTTCTCTTCTTTGAAGAAGCCGTTTTCATTCTCCTCCAGCTCCTGCGTCATATCGATGACCTGCTCATAGTGCACCAGGAGCCTGCGGATATCGTTGTGGATCTCGTTGACCCGGCCGATATCCCCCTCGCCCTCCGATTCCAGGATCGCATCCTCGATCCGGTTCAGTTCTTCGTCGTAGCGTTCCATGAGTGAGAGATCGTTTTCCACGATCTGCTCCAGGAAGTCATAGAGAAAGCGCTCGAGGCACGGCGTGCGCCACCGCTTTGTCCGGCGGATCGTCGCGATCATCTGCTCCGCCCTGCCGCTGTCGTCAATGAACACGATGCCCTTTTCGTCCAGGGCGAAGGCAAACCGGAAGTCCTTTTCCTGTATGTTTTCCCGGTCGGGGATCCGGAAACTCCCGGTCAGCGAGTCGTAGTTGACCTCCGCCTTCGTGTTGTGGATATCCGTGATATCCAGGTCCAGGTCGATCCCCATGTCAAACAGTTCCCGGTCCCTGGCCCATTCCTGCGATGTGAGGACCGCCGCATACGCAAGCCCTTTCCGGGCCGGCAGTTCCTCCTTCGTGCAGGGTTTTATTATGTCCGCAAGAAGATAATATCCCATGACAATAACCCCCGGTTTGAGGTGAGTCGGGGGTGAGTCAGGGGCTCTCGGCCCGCGAGTCGGGGGGACAGGTACGCTGACTCATCCTCTACAGTTGTATAAGCCGCGAGGCGCGGTTTTACCGGCCTCGCGGGATTTCAATTGCACACAATGAGTCAGCGTACCTGTCCCTCTGACTCACCCACGCGCCCTCTGACTCACCCACGCGCCCCCTGACTCACCCACGCGCCCCCAACTCACTCACACGTTCAGCATCACCAGTGCACACACGATCATGGCAAGTCCTGCTGCCTGGTGGCGGTTCAGCCGCTCCTTCAGGAAGACCACGCTGACGATCGTCACCAGAAGGACGGCGCCCGTGGCGAAAACGGTGTAGGCGATAAAAGCGGGAATCGAAGCCAGCGCCTTGAGAAGGAGCATCGAGGAAAAATAGTTGGGAACTCCCACCGCGATGCCCGCAAGATAATCTCTCACCCTGCCGGGGCTGCCCGTCCTTTTATACTCATTGATGAGAAGGCACACGGTCAGAAGCCCGGCGACTGCAAAGACGCACAGGATGTATAGCGTATCCTGCGCCCTGTCCCCGATCTGGTCGAAGACCTTTGCCATGCCGTCTCCCAGGCCGCCCGCAAGGAGGACCAGAAGCAGGAGTACTGCGTTCGTTTCTTCCCGCCGCTCCTTTCTTCCGTTAATGACCCACAGGGCGGCGACCACGATGAGGATGCCGGCAGACTGCAGGCCTGTGGGCCGCTCGCCGAAGACGATGAGGCTGATAAGAAGCGGCACGATCAGGCCCAGCCGCGAAAAAGCAGCCGTCAGGACCGCTCCGTTGATCCCGATGCTCCTCTGCATGAGGACAAGGGCCGTCACGAAAAGGATGCCGCCGATGATGCCGCAGGCCAGCGTCGTTCCCTTACAGTGCAGGATGACTGCCTTATCCGTCAGCATCAGGAATCCGATCAGGATGCAGGCGGCGTAGTTGCCAAGAAGGATCGCATAGCGGTTTCCGCCCTCTGACCGGAAGATCTTGAGGGCGATCGTCATGGCCGCGCTGCTTGCGACCGCCAGTTACAAAAAGATCATGCCCATGCCTTATTTGAACAGTTCCCTTCCGATGATCAGCTGCTGGATCTGGGAAGTGCCCTCGCCCAGGCGGTGGAATCTGGCGTCGCGGTAGATGCGCTCGATCGGGTACTCCTGCACGTAGCCGTAGCCGCCGTGAAGCTGGAGCGCCTTGTCCGCGATCTCGCAGGCGGTCTCTGTCGTAAGGTATTTTGCGACGGAAGCATCCATGTTGACTTCCTCGCCCATATCCGCCTTGTAGGCTGCCTGGTAGACGAGCAGGCGGCAGGCGCGGAGCTTGGCTTCCATGTCGGCCATCATGAAGGAAAGTCCCTGGTGCTTATAGAGGGGCTTGCCGAACTGCACTCTCTCCCGGGTGTATTTGACCGCTTCGTCCATGGCGCTCTGGGCGATGCCGAGGGCGCTTGCCGCTGCGCCGATCCGGGCGATGGAAAGGGTCTTCATGGCGGCGGTAAAGCCTTTGTTCTCTTCCCCGATCAGGCGGTCTTCGGGAACGAATACGTCTTCGCAGATCAGGTCGGATACCGGGATCCCGCGGCAGCCCATCTTCTTCTCGGGCTTACCGGTGGAGACGCCCTTCATGTCCATGTCGATCATGAAGCAGGAAATTCCCTTTGCTCCCAGTTCGGGCGCCGTCTTGGCAAAAAGGAGGCAGTTGTCGGCCATGGGCGCTGCCGTGATAAAGGTCTTCTGCGCATTGATGATATAGCCGCCGTCGACCTTCTCCGCCTTTGCCTTCATGGAAGCATTGTCGGACCCTGCCCCGGGCTCCGTCAGGCCGAAGGCGATGACGCGGGAGCCGTCCGCAACGCCGGGAAGCCACGCTTCTTTCTGCTCGGGCGTTCCGAACTTCACGACGGCCTGCGTGGAAAGGGAGTTTGCCTGGCTGACAATGATGCCGGCGGCGGAATTTTTCCGGTTCACGGCTTCAAGCGCCAGCGCATAACTTCTTGTGTCAAGTCCAAGACCGCCGTACTCTTCGGGGATCTTCATTCCGAAAAGGCCGATGTCCGCGATCTGCTGCATCAGTTCTTTTGGAAAAACTTCCGTCTCGTCGATCTCTGCCGCGCGGGGCGCAAGGACGCCCTCCGCGAATTTCTCGATACCTTCCAGAAGTGCCAGATGGTCTTCGTCAAAAAATGCTCTTCCCTGCATAGTTCCCTCCTGTTTTGTCTTTTGCAATGCCTGTTCTGCTGCCGTTGTGCCGTTAAAGTGCTGTTAAAGTGCCGTTAAAGATCGGTTGCAGATCCTTTACAGATCCGTGACCGAAACGTCCACATCCGGCGAGATCTCGATATCGTATTCCGGATATGCTTTCTTCAGTTCCTCATACAGGATGCCGATCGCCTCCTGCGGCTTTATGTCAAAACTGATGACGGCGTCAAACCGCATCTCCTTCTCTTCCGTATCCACAAAGAATCCGTGCATCTGGACGGCCCAGTCGTGGGCCATGACCTTTTCCCGCACATCTTTCTGGATCGCGGCGGCCTCGTCATCTCCCGTGTTGTAGGAATACAGGCTGACGCCTGTCAGAATGACGCCGGTCGCCTGGTAGACCTTCTTTTCCAGTTTTCTCGTCAGGACATCGATCTGTTTTGCCGTCATGGTATCCGGCAGTTCCAGATGGACGGAAGCAAGGTTCTTGTCCGGTCCGTAATTGTTGACAAGAAGGTCATAGGCGCCGCGCACCTCCGGCTCCGTGCAGAGAATCTTTTTGATCTCGTTGGTCAGTTCCTTGTCCGCACGGCTTCCGAGGATGTCGTCCAGGGTCTCCTGCATCATTTCCACGCCGGCTTTGATGATGAAGGCGGAAATGACGATGCCGACCCAGGCTTCCAGGGAGATGCCGAAGATCTTGAAAATAAGGGCGCACGCCAGGACAGATGCGGAAAGGATCGCATCGTTCAAAGCATCCGAGCCGGACGCGACAAGGGACCCGGAATTCACCTTCTCTCCCTGGGCCTTTACGAACCTGCCGAGCAGGACCTTCGCGGCCACGGCTACGGCGATGATGACAAGAGAAACGACGCTGTAGTCGGGTTTTTCCGGATGGATGATCTTTTTCACGGATTCCACCGCGGAGGTGATGCCGGCGTACAGAACGATTCCCGATACGATCATGGCGCTTAGATATTCAATGCGGCCGTAGCCGAGGGGATGCTTTTTATCGGGCTTTCTGCCCGCAAGCTTTGTCCCGACGATGGTGATGACCGAAGAAAGCGCGTCGGAGAGGTTGTTGACCGCATCCAGGATGACGGCGATGGAGTTCGACAGGATGCCGACGCCGGCCTTGAATGCCGCCAGAAAAACATTGGTCAGGATCCCGATGATGCTGGTCCTTACGATGACTTTGTCGCGGCTCTCTGCCGCAGTTTCCGGAATTTTGCTGTTGTTGCTCATTGCTTCTTCTTTACTGATAACTTATTGATTTTCTGTTTACATCTGGATCTGGCAGGACCGCATGGTCGAAAGCGCGGCTTCATGCAGAGCCGGCGTTACGCCCGCGCAGCAGGCGGGATCCACCGAGATCTTCACTTCCGGCATCGCCGCCTTCAGCAAAAGCGCGTTGGATACGACGCAGATGTCGGTACAGAGCCCGACAAGTTCGATCTCGATCTCTTCCATCTGGGAAAGCGCCATCAGGTCGGCCGCAAGCGTGAGGCTCCCGAAGGTGGGCTTTTCGAAGATCTTTGCGCCTTCCAGGAGTTCTGCGATGTCGGGGCGGATCTTCCAGCCCTCCGTTCCCGCGATGCAGTGTTTTACCGGAAGGTATTTTCCTTCCTGGGTTTCCAGGTAATTCTCTTCGTGGGTGTCCATGGTGGCGACCACGTTCTCGATGGGATAGGAACGGATCTTGTCCTTGACCGCTTCCACGATGGCCTCGGCCTCTTTGGTTCCGAGCGCGCCGTCGATGAAATCATTCTGCATGTCGACTACGACCAGGATCTTTCTCAT
>CAMNCY010000122.1 GCA_946534785.1 uncultured Lachnospiraceae bacterium
CGTAAGCTCCGGCGTGGACATCACGCTGGAAAAAGGCCTTTTCAGCAACCGTGCCGCCTTCTTTGAGGAAGTGTTCGGCGTCCGTCCCGTCATCCGTCAGAGAAAACACGATTAAAGGGGGATATCATGGCAGCAGTCAAGAATACCAAATCAGAGAAAACCGCAAAGGCAGGCCCCGACTTCCGCAATCCTGCCTACTATACCAACCGGGAGCTGTCCTGGATCCAGTTCGACAGGCGCTGCCTTGCGGAGGCAAGAAGCCGCGAAACGCCCCTGATGGACCGGCTGAACTTCCTTTCCATCACCTCCTCCAACCTGGATGAATTCTTCATGGTGCGTGTCGCCTCCATCCAGGACATGGTCTTCGGCGGTTATGCGAAAAAGGACATTGCCGGCATGACGGCAGCGGAGCAGCTTAAGGCGATCCTGAAGGAGACCCACGATTTTGTCGACCTTCAGTATTCCACGCTGAACCGCTCCATTCTGCCCGCCCTGGCCCAGGAAGGGATCGTCCTCATCGACGATTACAAGGACCTTACGAAATCGGAAAAAGACTTCTTGGATGATTATTTTGCCACGGAGGTCTACCCCGTCATCACGCCCATGGCCGTGGATTCCAGCCGTCCTTTCCCGCTGATCCTGAACAAGTCCTTAAACCTTGGGGCCCTGGTCCGCAGGAAAAACACGGACACCCCCGGGATCCTCGGAAGAACCTCCGGCAAGAAGAAGGACAAGAAGGAAAAGGCCAATTATGAGTTCGCGACGGTCCAGGTGCCGTCCGTCCTGCCGCGTGTCATCCAGCTTCCCGAAAAGAAACAGGAGGAGGGCAGGAACGTCCGCGTCATCCTGATGGAAACGATCATCCGCGCGAACATCGACAGCCTGTTCCTGAATTACGACGTCCTCTGCGCTTATCCTTTCCGCATCATGCGGAACGCCGACATGGATATCGACGAGGATGAGGCGGAAGATCTCCTGAAAGAGATCGAAAAGAAGTTAAAGCAGAGACGCCACGGCGAAGCGATCCGTCTGGAGGTCGAAGCCGGGGTCGACAAAGAGCTTTTAAAGCTCCTTGTAAAAGAACTGAAGCTGAACATGGAAGAAGTCTTCATGATCGACGGACCTCTCGACCTGACCTTCCTTTCCAGGCTCCGCAAGATCGAAGGCTATGATGACCTTCGCGAGCACCGCTATCCCGCACCTCAGGAAGTGCCGGAGATCCCCGAAGGCTCGGATATCTTCGAACAGATCCGCAAGGGTGATATTTTTATGCACCATCCCTATGAGACCTTCCGGCCGGTCGTCGATTTCGTCGCCCGTGCGGCAGTCGATCCGGATGTGCTCGCCATCAAGCAGACCCTGTACCGCGTGAGCGGCAATTCCCCGATCATCGCGGCGCTTGCCCGGGCGGCGGACAACGGAAAACAGGTCACTGTCCTCGTGGAGCTGAAGGCCCGCTTTGATGAGGAAAACAACATCGGCTGGGCAAGAATGCTGGAAAAAGCAGGGTGCCATGTCATCTACGGACTCGTCGGCCTGAAGACCCATTCCAAGATCACCCTCGTCGTCAGAAGAGAAGAGGACGGGATCCGGCGCTACGTGCACCTTGCGACCGGAAACTACAACGATACTACGGCAAAACTGTATACGGACGTCGGCCTCCTGACCTGCAAGGAAGCCTTCGGCGAAGACGCAACGGCCGTCTTCAACATGCTCTCGGGCTATTCCGAGCCCCGTGCCTGGAACCGCCTTATTCTGGCGCCCCTGTGGCTGAAGGACCGCTTCCGGTACCTCATCCTCCGGGAAAAACAGCACGCCCTGGACGGCGAGCCCGCCCTGATCAAGGCGAAGATGAACTCCCTCTGCGACCAGGACATCATCGCGGCCCTCTACGAAGCCAGCGCCGCGGGCGTAAAGATCGAACTCATCATCCGCGGCATCTGCTGCCTCAAGGTGGGAATCCCCGGCGTTTCCGAGAACATCACCGTCCGCTCCATCGTGGGAAATTTCCTCGAGCATTCCCGGATCTTCTATTTTGAAAACGCCGGAAAACCCGAGATCTATGCCGGCAGCGCCGACTGGATGCCCAGAAACCTCGACCGCCGCGTCGAGATCGTCTTCCCGCTCGAGGATGACAAAGTCAAGGCCAAAGCCCTTCACATCCTGGACGTGGAACTCGAGGATACCATGCAGGCCAGCGTCCTGCAGCCCGACGGCTCCTATGAAAAGGTAGACCGGAGAGGAAAGGAGAGAATCAACTCCCAGCTCATCTTCGGTGAAGAAGCCGTCGCCGCCGCTAAGGAAGCAAAGGCAAGAGAGAAGAACTTCCGGACCTTCGTTCCCGCCATGCCGCAGGGCTGAGCTGCGGGGTGCCCGGCAGCGCCCGGGAAATCAGGCGAAAAATCACTCCCGGAGGGTTGACAGAAAGACCCTGCGGGAGTATTGTTTAATCAAACATATGAATAAGTGTTCAAATGTTCAGGAAAGTTCAGAAGGAGAAAAGAATGGCTTTAACAGATGTGGAAAACTGTGAGATCCATGAAGTCCATGAGGACAACGTGCGCAGAGTGACCGAAAAGATGCCGGATGAGGACGTCCTGTATGATCTTGCCGAGGTATTCAAAGTCTTCGGGGATTCTACCAGGATCAAGATCCTGTTCGCTCTTTTTGAAGAGGATATCTGTGTGTGTGACCTTGCGGAATCGCTGGGAATGACCCAGTCCGCGGTTTCCCATCAGCTCCGGATCCTGAAGCAGGCAAGGCTTGTGGGCGGAAGAAGAGAGGGAAAGCAGGTCATCTACTACCTTATGGACGAGCATGTCAGAACGATCATTGCTTCCGGACTGGAGCATGTTCTGGAGTAACACAAATGCTGCGGTGAGTCACGGGGACAGGTACGCTGACTCATCCATTGTACACAATGACTGAGTCAGCGTACCTGTCCCCGCGACTCACCTAGACTTATTCGGGAGACTACCATGAAAAAGAAATTCAAGTGCGAGATCGACTGTGCCAACTGTGCTGCAAAGGTAGAAGCTGCCATCAAAAAGGTGGACGGCGTCAAGGACGCAAGCGTCAACTTCCTGACCCAGAAGTTCATGCTGGAGGCAGATGATGATTGCTTTGAAGAGGTCCTGAAGGCAGCGATCGCAGCCGGCAAGAAAGCGGAAGACGAGTTTGAAGTCGCACTCTGAGGCGGCAGGGCATCATGAATAAAAAACAGAAGAAAACCTTACGCCGGATCCTCATCGTGCTGGCGGCATTTTTCATCCTGTTGGCGCTGGATAAGACAGGTATACTGGATCCGCTTCCGGAAGCGGGCCGTTTTATCCTGTACTTTGTGCCGTACCTGATCATCGGGTATGACGTCATTTCCAAAGCTTTCCGGAACATCCGGCACGGAAATGTGTTCGATGAGAACTTCCTGATGATGATCGCGACTTTCGCGGCATTCGGCCTGGGCCTTTTCGGGGATGGGCAGTATTCCGAGGCGCTGGCGGTCATGCTTTTCTATCAGATCGGTGAACTTTTCCAGAGCTATGCCGTGGGAAGGTCCAGACAGTCCATTGCGGATATGATGAGCATTGCACCGGATTTTGCCAATCTGGAACAGGACGGGCAGATCGAAGAAGTGGACCCGGAAGACGTGCATGTGGATGACATTATCGTGATTCGTCCCGGCGAGAAGATCCCGCTGGACGGAACGGTCATCGAGGGTGAGAGCTTCCTGGATACAGCGGCGCTTACCGGTGAATCCGTTCCGAGACGGGCCTCCGTAGGAGACGATGTCATTTCCGGCTGCATCAACCGGGATTCGATCCTCAAGGTCCGCGTGACAAAAGAGTATGAGGACTCGACGGTCTCCAGGATCCTGGAGCTGGTGGAGAACGCCAGCAGCCGCAAGGCAAAGCTGGAGAACTTCATTACCCGTTTTGCCAGGTACTATACGCCCATCGTCACCATCGGCGCGGTGCTCCTTGCCATCGCGATGCCTCTTGTCCTGAAGATGCCCTGGTCGGTAGGAATCCGAAGAGCCTGCAACTTCCTGATCGTTTCCTGCCCTTGCGCACTGGTCATTTCCGTTCCCCTAGGCTTTTTCGGCGGGATCGGCGCTTCCTCCAGGATCGGCGTCCTGGTGAAGGGAAGCAACTTCCTGGAAGCGGTCTCCGAGATGTCTGTGCTTGTCATGGATAAGACCGGAACGCTGACAAAGGGCGAATTCAAAGTCAACAGGATCCTGCCGGCGGCGGAAACGCAGAAGGAGGCAGGGACGTCCGGTGCATCGGGAATGAGCCGAGCACAGGAAAGACTTCTTGAACTTGCCGCCTTCGGCGAAGGATATTCGACGCATCCCATTGCCCAGTCGATCCAGGAAGCGTATGGAAAAGATGTCGATCTTACCAGGATCTCGGATACAGCCGAGCTTGCGGGACACGGCGTCCGGGCATTGCTGGACGGAAAAGTTCTGCTTGTCGGAAACGGGACACTCCTTCAGCAGGAAGGTGTTGTTTTTACACCCGAAGAATCCTTCGGTACGGTCGTTTATGTCGCATATGACGGGCAGTTCGAAGGCACGGTCGTCATTTCCGATTCCATCAAGGAAGGTGCCGCGGAAGCGATCCGCGACATGAAGGCGGCGGGCGTTGCAAAGACCGTGATGCTGACGGGCGACAGGAGAGAAGCAGCGGAGGCAGTCGGAAAGGAACTCGGGATCGATGAGATCCGCGCAGAACTCCTTCCCGCAGACAAAGTCTCGGCCGTGGAAGACCTGCTGAAGGGCCTGCAGGGAAAAGAAAAGGAAAAGCTTGGCTTTGTCGGCGACGGCATCAACGACGCGCCGGTCCTGATGCGTTCCGATGTGGGAATCGCCATGGGATCTCTCGGGTCTGATGCTGCGATCGAGGCGGCGGATATCGTCCTGATGGACGATGACCTTCGGAAGATCGCGTCCGTTGTCCGGATCGCAAGAAAGACCATGCGTATCGTAAAGAGCAATATCGCGTTCGCACTGATCGTGAAGGGCCTGATCCTGGTCCTCAGCGCATTCGGCCTTGCCGGCATGTGGGCGGCCGTGTTCGCGGATGTGGGCGTTGCGGTGCTCTGCATCCTGAATTCCATGAGAGTTTGAGTCACGGGGGTGTGAGTCACGGGGACAGGTACACCGGCTCAGTCACAGACTGAGCCGGCGTACCTGTCCCTTTTTTGTCTTCTCATGAATGTATGCTTCAATGCATGCTGCAGGATCAGTCTGCAGATTCTACGGTTGTTCCTTCTACGGCTGTCCCTGCTGCGTATTTATACGCGGTCTTCGCACAGAAGCCGACCAGTTCCTGACAGAACTTTTTCCTCTCCCTGGTATCCATTTCCCCGCTTTCCAGCCATTTCCCGACCAGCTCCCTGCAGGTGAGGGCACCGAAATGCTTTTCGATCTCATCCGCATACCGGTAGAAGGTGTCGTAGACGCCGCCGTCTTCAAACAGCTCGTCGACTCTTTCCTTCATGTTTTCCTTGGCAAGAGGATTCTTTCTTCCCTTTACAAGGCCGAGGCCCATTGCGCCGCCGGTCACGGCACCGCAAAGCTGGCGCTTTCCGCCGAGGCCGCCGCCGAAGCCGGAAGCGAGCGCGATGACTTCCGGCGGGAAATCTCCAAGGAGCCCGCCGTCGATACAGGCCTTGAAGGCACATTCCGCGCAGTTCATGCCGAGACGGAAATTGTTCCTTCCAAGTTCATAGACCTTTTCTTCCGGGGATAATTGCGTAATGTCTTTCATGAAATCTCCTTTCTTTGCCGGTGCCG
>CAMNCY010000123.1 GCA_946534785.1 uncultured Lachnospiraceae bacterium
TGTTCCAGATATCCGATCTGCTCGCCGATGAATTTGAAGCCGGTCAGGACGTTGATGGTCCTTACGCCGTAATGGTCCGCGATCTGCTCTGCCATGTCGGTCGTAACGATGGTCTTGATGAAGACCGGATCCTTCGGCATCGTGCCGTTTTCGATCCTTCTGGCACAGATGAAGTCCAGAAGGAGCATGCCGGTCTCGTTTCCGGAAAGGAGCACATATTCGCCCTTTTCATTGCGGACCGCAATGCCCGTCCTGTCACAGTCGGGATCCGTGGCAATGAGAAGGTCTGCCTGCAGGCGCTTTGCATATTCCATACCGAGGGCCATGGCTTCCCGGATCTCCGGGTTCGGATAGGGGCAGGTCGGGAAATTCCCGTCAGGTTCTTCCTGTTCCTTTACCACCGTCACATTGGTATAACCGGACTCCTTCAGGGCCCGCAGGACCGGCTTCAGTCCTGTCCCGTTGAGCGGGGAATAGACGATCGCAACATCCCGGTCCGCGTCCCCCTTCCCGATCACGGACTGCGCCTTTACCTCTTCGGTAAATGCCGTGTACACGTCTTCGCCGATATAGGAGATCATGCCCTCTTTCAGGCCTTTTTCAAAATCCCCCATGGAAACGTCATGAAAAATATCCAGCGCCTCGATCTTCTCCAGGATCTTTGCCGCCGCATCCGTCGTGATCTGGCAGCCGTCCGCGCCGTAGACCTTGTAGCCGTTGTATTTTGCAGGGTTGTGTGATGCCGTGACCATGATGCCGGCCGCACAGTGAAGGGCCCTGACCGCATAGGAAAGGCAGGGCGTCGGCATAAGCTGCGGATAAATGCGGACGCGGATCCCGTTCGCCGCAAAAACGCCGGCAGCGACCTTTGCGAAAAGGTCCGAACGGATCCTCGAGTCATAACTTACGGCAATGGACCTCTCCCCTTCCGCGAACTGTCCGCGGATATAGTCGGAAAGGCCCTGGGAGGCTTTTGCGACGGTATAGATGTTCATGCGGTTGGTCCCGGCGCCGATCACGCCGCGAAGGCCGCCGGTCCCGAAAGCCAGATCCCGGTAAAAGGCATCTTCGATCGCGGCAGGATCCGCCTTCATCTCCTCCAGTTCCTTACGTACATCCGCATCCTGTGCGAGCTCCGTCCATCTTGTATATTCTTCTTTCCATGAAAGACCCATGTGCATTGACTCCTTAACTGTTCTGTATTGATGCTGTGACATACAGCCCGGACATGTGCCAAATCACATGCCCGGGCTGCACATTATATTTATTATAACATTTTGGAAGGAGAAAAAGGCCGTTTCAGTCACTTTCGTAATCAAACGTATGCAGGAACTGTCTTGCCCTCTCCGTTTCCGGTCTTTCAAAGAAAGCCTTCGGATCGCTGCTTTCCTCCACGATCTGCCCGTTCTCCAGGAAGATGACACGGTCGGCGATGGCTTTGGCAAAGGCCATCTCATGGGTGACGATCATCATGGTGCTTCCTGCTTTTGCAAGGGAAAGCACGACGTCCAGGACCTCCCGCACCATCTCGGGATCGAGGGCTGCCGTGATCTCATCCAGAAGAAGGATCTCCGGATGCATGCAGAGCGCCCGCACGATGGCGACACGCTGCTTCTGTCCGCCGGACAGCTGTCTCGGATAATCGTCCTTCCTGTCCTTCAGGCCGACCCTGTCCAGGAGCTCGAGGGCTTCCTGTTCCACTTCCGCCTTTTTCCGTTTCTGGACTTTCATGGGCGCAAGGGTGATATTGTCAAGGATCGTCCTGTGGGGGAACAGGTCGTAACTCTGGAAGACCATTCCGATCTTCTCGCGCATCCTGGAAATATTGGGAGCGTTCTTCCGGACCGGCTCACCATCCAGAAGGATCTGACCTCCCTGGATATCCTCCAGTGCATTGACACAGCGAAGGAGCGTGCTCTTGCCGCAGCCGGAGGGGCCGATCACCACGATGACCTCGCCCTTTCTGACTGTCAGGGACAGGTCATTGATAACATCGTTCGTTCCGTATCCCTTTTTCAGATGTTCGATTCTGAGAAGTTCTTTTTCCATCAGGCCCACCTCTTTTCAAGCCATACCGAGAGTCTGCTGATCGGCCAGCAGATCAGGAAATACAGGATAAAGACCACCGCGAAAACACCGAAAGCCGCATTGGGGGAAGTCCGCCTGTTGGCCTCTATGATCTGCTGTCCCACCTTCAGGACCTCCACCATGCCGATCATCATGACAAGGCTCGTGGTCTTGATCATACGGGTGATCAGGTTGATCGAAAGCGGGATCATCCGGCGGATCGTCTGCGGCAGGATCACATAAAGGTACACATCCTTTTCCTTCATGCCGAGGGCTCTTGCGCTTTCATACTGGATCTTCGGGATGCTGATGAGCGCGCCGCGCACCAGATCGCCCATTTCGGCGGTGCCCCAGAAGCTGAAGACGATCACAGCCGCCTTCTCCGAGGAGAGATTCCAGCCGAACACCCTGGTCGTGCCGAAGTACACGATGAACAGGAGGACCATCTGCGGCATGATCCGTACGATCTCCAGGTAGATCCGGAAGATCACCTGCAGGATCCGGTTCTTCGATGTCATGAGCATGCCCATGACGATTCCGAAAGCGATGCTGATCGCCACCGAGATCAGGCTGATCCGGACCGCGACCCACAGTCCCGAAAGAAGCCGCAGGAAGTTAGTCCCGCGCAGGAGTACGTCAATCCCCAAACTCTGCATGGCGGAGCCTCCTTTCCAGGACACTTCCCGCCACGGAAACGGGAAGGAGCATAATCAGGTAAAATATGACCAGCAGGACAAGACATTCGATCGTTTTGGCATACATCCCGATCAGGTCCTTGGCCGTGAACATCAGGTCCATCAGGCTGATCGTGGAGAATACGCTGGTCTCCTTCAGAAGAAAGATCACATTGGCAAGAATGCCCGGAACGCTCGATGCGACCGCCTGCGGCAGGATCACATGCCGGAAGGCAAGAAGCGGCGTCATTCCGAGACTCTGGGCGCTCTCCTCCTGGATCTTCGGAACGCTTTCCAGGCCGCTCCGGAAGGTCTCTGTCATATAGGCGCCGCCGATGAGTCCCAGGCCCAGGCATCCCGTGAACTCCGGCGTCATCCGGATGCCGATCCTGGGCAGGGCAAAATACAGGAAGAACAGCTGCACCAGAAGGGGCGTATTCCGGAAAAGCTCCACATAAAAGCCCGTCAGCGTCTTCAGGACCGGGATCTTCAGATGAAGAATGATCACACAGACCAGTCCGAAGACAAGCGCAAGAAAGACGCCCTGCCACCCGATCCTGAGGGTCAGGAACAGCGCGTCCCGATATAGGGGAAGGTACGATTGCATTACTGCAAGATCCATGTAAGTCTCCTGTTCCGCAAGGCCGGCAAGGAACCGTTTCCGGCAGGGCCCTTACCCGGCCAAAACCCGGCGAGGGGCGCCGTTTCCGGCAGGCCCCTTACCCGACCAAAGCCCGGGGACAGCCAGTGGCTCCCCCCGGGCAGGAATTCATTTATACTGCAGCTGATCTGCAGGTACTGGTTTACTCTTCAAAAGGAACTACTGCGCCGTCGTAGGTATCATTGATGAAACCGGCGATCTCATCGGATTTCAGCACGTCTGCCAGCGCCCTGATGCCCTCATTATCCTCGTTTCCTTCCTTTACGACAAGTACATTCACATAGGTCTTTGCCGCTTCGGAATCACTGGTCTCATAGGCGACCGCATCGCGTGCCACGGAGAAGCCGGCTTCCAGTGCATAGTTGCCGTTGAGGACCACGAACGCGACCTCGTCCTTGACGCGGGAGACCTGTGCCGCTTCCAGCTCCTGGATCTCGATATTGTGAGGATTCTCCACGATATCCAGCTTTGTGGCGGTAAGGCCGGCGCCGTCTTTGAGTTTGATGATGCCGTTATCCTGAAGCAGGAGAAGCGCTCTTGCCTCATTGGTCGTATCGTTGGGTACCGCGATCACGTCCTTATCGGCGATCTCGTCCAGAGAAGCTTTTTTGCCGGGATAGATCCCGAAGGGCTCATAATGGATGCCGGCAACGGAGACCAGCGCCGTGCCCTGTTCTTCGTTGAAGTTGTCCAGATACGGTACATGCTGGAAATAGTTGGCATCGATCTCGCCGCTGTCCACTACGAGGTTGGGCTGTACATAGTCCTCAAACTCCGTAACTTCCAGCTTCCAGCCTTCTTTTTCGAGGACCTTTGCCGCTTCCGCAAGGATCTCGGCGTGGGGCGTGGGAGATGCGGCTACGGTGATCGTGCCCTTCTCTTCCGCGGGGGCTTCTGCTGTTTCCTCTGCCTGGGCCTGTGCTTCCGCACCGGGAACGACGCCGCCTTCCACGACCAGTGTATCCTCGTAATCCGCTCCGTAGGTATCCAGGAGAGTCGCTTCATAATCCTGATGGAAGAAGTTCTCCTCGCCCAGTGCTCGGATCTCATCGTTGAGCCAGTTCAGGAGGCTCTCATTTCCCTTAGTCACCGCGGGAGCGATGGTATCCTGGCTTCCCAGGGAAGGAATGCCGACCACATATCCCTCGTTCTCAAGCGAGAAAGCGATGACTTCGGTATTGTCATTCGCCCATGCGGCGCCGTTCCCGTTCTCGAACGCGGTCTTGGCTTCCGCATATGCATCGTACTTCTGGAGCTTGATCTCCGGGTTGTTCTTTTCCAGATAAGTCTCAGCTGTTGTTCCGGAGATGACGATGACCTGCTGGTCTTCCGTGATATCCTCCAGGCTCTCGATGACAGCCCCTTCCGGAGAAACAACACCCAGTGCGACATTCATGTAAGGCAGTGCAAAATCCACTTCCTCCGCTCTTTCCGGTGTTACCGTAAAGTTGGCGAGAATGATGTCGACCTTGCCGGTCTGCAGATACTCGATGCGGTTCGCGGCCTCTGTGGAAACATAATTGATCTCAACGCCCAGATCTTCCCCGATCCGGTTCCCGAAATACACATCATATCCCTGATATTCGCCGTTTTCGTCGACATAGCCGAAAGGACTCTTGTCGGAGAAGACACCGATGTTGACGGTGCCGCTCTCTTTGATCTCATCCAGGGTCCTGTAAACAGCGGAGTCCTTTTCTTCCTCTGCGTCCGCTGCCGGCGAAGCGGGAGCTGTTGCCGTACCCGAGCATCCGGTAACAAGAGATGCCATAAGCCCGAGGCTTACGCCCGCTGCCAGGATGCGCTGCTTTAACTTAGCCGTATTCTTTTTCATAAATATTCACCTCATACTGTATTGAAATCATACATTTGTATATTATAGCGTATGAAATTCACAATTCCTACTGCTTTACTCAAGCTTTTCTACTGCTTTACTCAAGCTTTTCTGCTGCTCTTCCCAGGCTTTTTCTCTGCCGCTTCAGATATTCTCCGCCGCCTTGAAGCCCTGTTCCAGATCCCAGAGAATATCGTCGATGTTCTCGGTCCCGATGGAAAGACGGATCGTATTCTGGTAAATGCCGGCTGCTTCCAGCTGCTCGGGCGTCATTTCCGCATGGGTCGTATCGTACGGATGGATGACCAGGCTCTTTACGTCTGCCACATTGGCAAGGAGGGAGAAGATCTTCAGGCCGTCAATGAACGCATAGGCTTCCTTCTGTCCGCCTTTGATATTGAAGGTGAAGATCGACGCGCCGCCGTTCGGGAAATATTTTTCATACAGCGCATGCTGCGGATGTCCGGGAAGGGAAGGATGATTGACCTTCT
The DNA here is from genome assembly GCA_946534785.1 of uncultured Lachnospiraceae bacterium. Classification (GTDB taxonomy): domain Bacteria; phylum Bacillota; class Clostridia; order Lachnospirales; family Lachnospiraceae; genus CAG-791. Next base: position 5,725 of record CAMNCY010000123.1, read on the forward strand.
CCACCTGCGGA
>CAMNCY010000124.1 GCA_946534785.1 uncultured Lachnospiraceae bacterium
GCCGGTAGGAGATCCCATCCTCCAGCTCCTTGATGCCGATACCGCCCACGCGGCTCGCAACGCCGGTAAAATATTTATCGATCACCTCATCGGACAGGCCGATGGCTTCAAAGATCCTTGCCGACTGGTAGGACTGTATCGTGGATATGCCCATCTTGGCCGCGATCTTCACGACGCCGTTCAGAAGCGCCCTGTCATAGTCGTCAATGGCCGTATGCAGATCCTTGTCCAGAAGGCCGAGGCTGATCAGTTCTTCAATACATTCATGCGCGAGGTACGGATTGACCGCCCGGGCACCGAAGCCGAGGATGCAGGCTGTCTGGTGCACATCCCTGACTTCGCCGCTCTCCAGGATCAGTGACACCGCAGTCCTCTTCCTGGTATGCACCAGGTGCTGCTCCACCGCCGACACGGCCAGAAGCGCCGGGATCGGTACGTGGTTCTCATCCACGCCCCTGTCGGAAAGAATGATGATGTTGGCGCCTTCCGCCACGGCACGGTCGACCGAAAGATACAGCTGCTCGATCGCGCGCGACAAGGATGTATGCTTATAAAAAAGAAGGGAGATCGTCTCTGTCCGGAAGCCCTTGTGCTTCATGGAGCGGATCTTCATGAGATCGACCCCGGTCAGGATGGGGTTATTCACCTCCAGGACCGTGCAGTTATCGCTCTTTTCATGCAGGAGGTCGCCGTCGGATCCGATGTAGACCGTCGTATCCGTCACGATCTTCTCCCGGAGGGAATCGATCGGCGGGTTCGTGACCTGGGCGAACTGCTGCTGGAAGAAACGGTACAGGAGCGGGTAATGATCCGAAAGCCCCGCCAGGGGAACGTCATGTCCCATGGAAACCGTGGGCTCTGCGCCTTTTTCCGCCGCCTCCAGAATGTAGGATTTCACTTCTTCATAGCCGTATCCGAATACCTTGTACAGCCTGTCCCTTTCCGGCTGTGAGTGGACCGGGACCTGGTGGTTGGGGATCGAAAGGTCCTTTAAGTGGATCAGATTCGCGTCGATCCATTCGCCGTAAGGCTGTGCAGACGCATAATATTCCTTGCATTCTTCATCCGAGATGATCCTCTTTTCCGCGGTATCCACCAGGAGCATCTTCCCCGGCCGCAGCCTGGATTTTTCCACGATATGAGCAGGATCGATATCCAGGACGCCGACCTCCGAAGAGAGGATCAGGCGGTCATCATCGGTGATGTAATATCTGGAGGGACGAAGTCCGTTCCGGTCCAGCGTTGCACCGAAGATCTCGCCGTCCGTGAATAGGATCGCGGCAGGGCCGTCCCAGGGCTCCATCATCGTTGCGTAATAATGATAGAAATCCTTCCTGGTCTCGCTCATGAAACGGTTGTTCTTCCAGGGCTCGGGGATCAGCGTCATCATCGCAAGCGGAAGATCCATGCCGTTCATGTACAGGAACTCCAGCGTGTTATCCAGCATCGCGGAATCGGAGCCTGTCGCGGAGATCACCGGATAGATCCTGTCCCTGTCCCGGGAAAGGAGGGAAGAATGCATCGTCTCCTCACGGGCGAGCATACGGTCTGCGTTTCCGCGAATGGTGTTGATCTCACCGTTGTGGGCGATAAAGCGGTACGGATGCGCCCTTTCCCAGCTGGGAAGCGTATTCGTGGAGAACCTGGAATGCACGAGGGCGATGGCCGTCCGGTACTCCCTGCTCTCAAGGTCCTCATAGAACCTGCGCAGCTGCCCCACCAGGAACATGCCCTTATAAACGATGGTGCGGGAAGACAGGGAACAGATGTAGGTGTCCTCGGAGCTCTGCTCGTACTCGCGGCGGACCACATACAGCCTTCTGTCGAAGTCAGCCCCTTTTTCCACCTCTTCCGGCTTCTTCAGGAAGCACTGCCAGATGGAGGGCATGCACTCCCTTGCCCGCTCTCCCAGGATCTCGGGATGAACGGGGACCTCACGCCATCCCACGACCTCGATTCCTTCCTTCCCGGCGATCACTTCCAGGAGCCTTCTGGCAAAAGTGCGCTTCAGGGCATCCTGCGGCAGGAAAAACATCCCGATCCCGTATTCTCCCGCGCCGCCGATCCGGATCCCGGCCTTTTTCGCCGCCGGTGCAAAGAAAGAATGGGAAATCTGCAGAAGAATTCCCACGCCGTCACCGACGGTACCCGAAGCATCCTTTCCGGCCCTGTGCTCAAGCTTTTCAACGATGGAAAGGGCGTCGTCCATAACGGAATATTCCGGAATGCCGTCGATCTTGACAATGGCACCGATCCCGCAGGCATCATGTTCTCTGTCATAAGAAAGCGCGCTGTTCATAATTCCATCCTTTCCCTTCCCTGCCGGGGAACCTCCCCGGTTTTTCACTTACCGGAAAATAAAAAAAAGAGCAACGGAGCGGCTGATGTTTCCATCCGCGGCTCCGTTGCCTCTTGAATCACAGGATATTCTTTTTGCGCCTTCATGTCAATAGTATTTTTGTATACAATCATACATTTTGTATACAATTTTCGAGTCCAGGGCTGGGCCGGGGTGCCTGGGTTGGCCGAGTTGGGGGCTGAGTCGGAGGCTGAGTCGGGTTGGGGTTGAGTCGGGGGCTGAGTCGGCTCGCATCAGTAGAAATCCCGCAGGTTGTACAGCTGCAGGCGGATCAGAGATCCGTTTCGGAAATAGAAGTCTGCCTGGACATCATCGTCAATGATCATGATCTTCTGGTCCGTATTGCCGGTAAAGTTTGCCGCAACGAGCACATAATCCCCCGATTCATCTTTTACGGGCCTGCGGATCTGCACATCCATATGCTCTCCCAGGTCGAACAGGATCTTGTCGCGGAACTGCTCCGGAAGATCCAGGGACAGGATCACATCCTCCAGGGAGTCCGTGATCCGGAACTGATTCACCCGTGTATCTTCTTTCTTCGGACTGCGAAGATCCTTCGTGCTCACAAAAACGCTGTAGACAAGGTCGGAGTCTTCTGAAAAGATGAGCTCCACCGGCATGGTGGGGTGATTCTCCAGCGTGTTCACTGTAATGTAGGTCTGGGCACCGCTTCTTAACCTGGCACTTTCATAAGCGGGCGCAAAGGTCTTTTCCCCGTATATGCGCTTTGCTTCCCGGAGCGTGAGCGCCCCGAATTTCTTCCCGCCTACCAGGAAATCCTCCGGCCGTATGATCGCCCCGTCCGTTTTCAGTTCGATCTTGTCATTCTTTTTCGCCAGGGCGCCGTCGCTTCTTGCCAGATTCCGGAATCCGGGCTCATCCTGCAGGTACCAGACGCCCGGGTTCCCGTCCCGGTCCGTGAATTCATCCGTCACCTTTCCGGTCGTGCGGACGACCTCGATAGAAGAAGCATAGATGTTGGCGTCCGGGAACTGCCCCTTTGCAAGGATCTCTTCCGCCTCGGCGTCACTCATCTGATACCGGAGGACCGTGGAAAAAGTGCCGTCTCCGAATTCGGCATCATTTTCCGGAAAGATCACATACTCTCCTTCGGGTGCCAGTTCCCTGTTGTAATGATCCGTGATCAGTTTGCAGAGGTTGGGGATGGAAATATCCTCCGGATGCAGCTTCTCCTCCTCTTCCTCTTCAGGCTGTGCACAAAAGACTGCGCTCCCCATCGGGGTCACAATCAGCTGATGCGTCCGGGTAGCTGTCCGGCCGAATATATCCGTCAGGGTCAGTGTTGCCGTATACTTTCCCTTCGGAAGCTTTTCCAGGTCGACAGACCTCTTCTCCGGCCGGGTCACATTGACGGTACTCACGATCTTTGAAGTCTCTGCATCCCTGACCGTGACTTCTGCCCGAAGGAGCGGGGCGCTCTCCGCCGCAGTCGTCCAGCTCAGCGTTTCCCAGCCGGATCTTTTATCCGCTTCTATACGGCTGATCCACAGCTCCGGCATTTCGGGCTCCTTAGGCTGTTCGATGGTAAACTTTCCGCTTTCCTTGTGTTCCGCATTGAACTTCTTCTGGTCGCCGACACGCCCGCCGGCGCTTCCCTTAAACGCATCTTTGTCAGCCCCGAAGTACCAGACTCCGTCCTTGTTGTTATAAGTATCATGACGGAGCGTACTGCCCGGAAGGCTCGTCCAGGACTCTTTATTCAGCTCTTTTACATAAACGTTCCGGATGCGGAAGCTCCTTTCCTCATACCGGTTGGATCCGTAGAAATTCTCCTGGAAAAAACTCATGTCGCCGGCCATGAAGGAATCCGTAAGTCCCGTATCGAAATAGACCGGCTCCGACCATTTGCCGGTAGAGGTGTCCAGAAACCACTGGCCGACAAAGGTCCTGCCGCTCTCTTCGTCCTTCCAGGAGCGAAGGACCATCCGGTACCAGGTCCTGGCCTTCCAGCTGTAGGGCCGCATATAGTTGGTCCCTTCACCTTCCCCGCCAAATACGCCATCGCTTCCGGAAGGGTATACGCGGCGGGCCCGGAGGATGGATTTTCCTTTTCCGTCCAGCACCTCCCAGAAGGATATCAGGGCTTTCCTGCCGCTTTCGGTATTCTGCAGGCCGCCGTAGCAGCCCATGCCTTCCGCATCCGGATGTGTTTTCCGGAAGGACGTCAGGTCCATATGCCAGTTGCAGAGCGCCCAGTATGTATTGACCGGATCCTTTTCAGCTTCAAAATCGATGGAAAAACCGTCAAATTTACGTCCTGTTCCAGACAGATCGGGATCCGCATAAATATTGTAGGCCATGATGGAAGGATCTTCCCCGCCGGCAGCGTCTGCGGATACCGGCAAAAGCCATGCGGCCCCCGTAAAAAGAAGGACCATTCCCGCCAGAGCCGCAAGGCGCCGTAAGCACCGGCCACTCCTGCTTTCGCTAAAGCCCCGTGTCCTCTTCTTCGCAAATGCTCTTTCTTTTTCCATGATATGCCTCCTTTTTCCGGGCAGCCGATTCATTCCGATAAAAAAAGGATACCGCGACTTCATGATCAACATCAAGTCCCGGTATCCTCTGAATGACGATATGCCGAAGGATGCGATTACATCGTCATCCTTGTGTATTCTGTTGTTTTACTTCTCTTCGCCGAAGCAGATCTTCTTCACGGAAGCGGAAAGCGGCTTTTTGATCATGCCGACGATCTTACCGGTAATAACAGCTGCGAGAACCGTTCCGATTCCGATTCTGGAAGCGGAATCCACAAAAGGAACGATATGAAGGCATATGAATGTCAGGATGATGCCCAGGAGCACGACCGTGCAGTCAACAACGGTCTTGACTGTATGGAAGGGCTTGCCGACCTTCTGTGCGATGGCAGCTGTGAGACCTTCCATCGGCATGGGAACAAGTTCAACTTCCATATAGATGAATACGCCGAAAGCAACGATGACGATACTGATCAGCTGCATGATGAGTCTGCCCACCATGCCGCCGGGAAGCATGAAGTCGCCGACAACGGCCTTGGAGAAGTTGACAAAATAACCGAAGATCGTGGCGAAAACGATCTGGAAAAGATTGACGATCTTGAAATCCTTCCGGAGAATGATCGCCTGCAGCAGAATGTAAAAACAGAAAACGACGGTCACGCAGGTTCCCGGCTCGACCTTCACGATGTCACTGATGACATAGGGAAGAGAGTTGACGGGAGAAATGCCCAGATTGGAGTTGGCGGAAATGGCTACACCAAATGCCAGGAAGAGCAGGCCGATGATGTAGAGCAGGACGCGGATGGCCCACTGGGGACCGGAACTTTTTCTCATAACGAATCTCCTTTCATATTAGGGGTCTGGTCTTGTTGTGA
>CAMNCY010000125.1 GCA_946534785.1 uncultured Lachnospiraceae bacterium
AGATGAATTTCAAGTCCCGGTATTCTCACCCGCGGACCCGCAGAAAGAAGGAGGAGTAACGATGGCAATCAAGGATTTTACCAGTGAACAGCTTTTCGACTTAAATGAAACGATCGCTGCAGAGCTTTTCAAAGAGGCAGCCTATCCCTGGGAGCTTCTGGACAAGATCGGCGATTTTATCATAAAGCTCGGGAACACGCTTCCTTTGGACCGTTTTGAGAAGCGGGGCGAGAACATCTGGGTCGCTAAAAGTGCGCACATCTATGACAGCGCCTATATCGCGGGTCCCTGCATCATTGATGAGGATGCGGAGCTTCGCCACAGCGCCTTCATCCGCGGCAAGGCCATCGTCGGAAAGGGGAGCGTTGTCGGAAACTCCTGCGAGCTCAAGAACGTGATCCTGTTCAACAAGTGCGAGGTGCCCCATTACAATTACGTCGGCGATTCGATCCTGGGCTTCCATGCCCACATGGGCGCCGGCTCCATCACCTCCAATGTCAAGGCCGACAGGACCAACGTCGTCATCCATGACAGGGAGGAGACCTGCGCTACGGGCCTTCGCAAGATGGGCGCCATGCTGGGCGACTATGCGGAGATCGGCTGCAACTGCGTGCTCAACCCCGGCTCCGTCGTAGGAAAGCACACCAACGTTTACCCGCTGTCCATGGTACGCGGCTGCGTTCCCGCTTACCACATCTACAAGGACCGCGACCATATCGTGGAGAAGGCTTCCGACCTTTCCCACACTGACTGAAGGAGGACATTCCCATGATGGAGACCATTGACAGGATCGTCCGCGCGATCCGCAAAAAAACAGATTTTGTTCCCCTTGTGGGCCTGACACTCGGCTCGGGACTGGGCGGCTTTGCCGATCATATGGAGGAAGCGCTGGAGATCTCCTATAAAGACCTGCCCGGCTTCCCCGTTTCCACGGCGCCCGGCCATGACGGCAAATTCATCTTCGGCTATGTGGAGGGCGTTCCGGTCATCTGCATGAAGGGCCGTGTCCATTATTATGAGGGCTATACGCCGCAGCAGGTCGTACTGCCGCTTCGCGTCATGCATGCCCTCGGTGCAAAGATCCTGTTCCTGACCAATGCTTCCGGCGGGATCCGGGACGGCTTTGATGCCGGGACCCTGGTCATGCTGGATGACCATATTTCCCTTTTTGCCCCGAATCCCCTGATCGGGCCCAACGAAGATTCCCTGGGTGTCCGTTTTCCGGATATGACCGAGGTCTATGACAAAGAGCTTCGGGAAATCATCCGGAAGGCTGCGAAAGATGAGGACATCCCTCTTGAAAGCGGCGTTTATGTACAGCTTACGGGGCCTTCCTTTGAGTCACCCGCGGAGATCCGCCTTCTGAAGAAGCTGGGCGCGGACCTTGCCGGCATGAGCACGGTCATGGAAGCCATCGCGGCCCGTCACGCGGGCATGCGGGTCTGCTGCATCTCGCTGGTCGCGAACCTGGCCGCCGGCATTTCCCCGACACCTCTGACCTCAGAGGAAGTCAATGAAGCGGGAGAAGCGGCAGCGCCTGTTTTCACCCGTCTTGTAAAAGCGTCCATCAAAGGCATGAAAGATCTTCAGTAAAATTGCACGACAGTACTGGTTTATACCGGCCGACAGGCCGCCGGGAGGTAACATGAGAATTCGTTTTTATAATGCAAGGATCCTGACCATGGTGGATCTTACCGCTCCTTCGATCTTTACGGGTGAAGTCTGGACGGAGGATGAGAAGATCCTCTACTGCGGTCCTGAAGATAAGGCGCCGCAGGCAACAGGAGAGGAAACTGCCATCGACTGCGGCGGGAACCTTCTGATGCCGGGCTTCAAGAACGCCCATACCCATTCCGCCATGACGTTCCTTCGTTCGAACGCGGACGACATGCCCCTTGGCGAATGGCTGAACCAGCAGGTCTTTCCCTTTGAGGCAAAGCTGACGGCAGAGGACATCGGGACTCTTTCGAAGCTTGCCATCCTGGAATATCTTACCAGCGGCATTACCGCCGTCATGGAAATGTATCTTACGCCGCCTTCCATCGCGGAAGCTTTCAGAAGCTGCGGCATGCGCCTTGTCCAGGTGGGCGGCGTCAACAATTTCTCCCAGTCTCCGGAGCTTCTGGAGGAGTGGTATAACGAACTCAACGGAAAGGATCCCCTGACTTCCTTTGAACTGGGCTTCCATGCGGAATACACCTGTTCGGAGGAGCTGATCGAAAAGATCGCGGCCCTGGCCCGCAAGTATGAGGCGCCCGTCTTTGTCCATGTCTCCGAAACGGAAAACGAGGTGCAGGAGTGCATCGGCCGGTACGGGAAGACGCCCGTCGCCTTCCTGGCAGATAAGGGCATCTTTGACTTCGGCGGCGCAGGCTACCATCTCGTCCATACGACGGAAGAGGACTGGCAGATCCTGAAGGAGAAGAAGATCGGCGTTGTCACGAACCCAGCTTCCAACACGAAGCTTGCCAGCGGCATCGCGCCCCTTGCGGATTACCTTCGTCTTGGCATCCCCGTAGCCATCGGGACCGACGGCCCCGCCAGCAACAACTGCCTCGACATGTTCCGGGAAATGTTCCTTGCGACAGGCCTCGGAAAGCTCCGGGAGAAAGATGCCTCCGCGATCCCGGCTTATGATGTCCTGAAGATGGCGACTGTAAACGGCGCGCATATCATGCAGCAGCCGGAAACGGACAGCCTTGCTGCCGGAAAGCTTGCCGACATGATCATGATCGATCTGCAGCAGCCCAACATGCAGCCTCTCAACAACATTGCAAACAACCTGGTCTACAGCGGAAGCAAGCTCAACGTCCTGATGACGATGGTCCACGGCAGGATCCTGTACGAGCGTCTGGACGGCATCCAGCGCTTCCATGTCGGAGAAGAGCCGGCGGATATCTATAAGGACTGTGCGCGCATCCGCGACAGGATCCTGGGAGCATGATTTTTTTATGAATTCATCCATGACAGCATTTGTCATTACCGTCGCCCTCATAGCGGGCATCATCGCCCTGGGCGTACTGGAAAAGAAAAGAGAACTTACACGAAACAGGAAGGCGCTCCTTGAAGGTTTCGGCGCCATCCCGCACAAAAAACGATCCCCGGAGCGGCTAAAGACCCTCCGGGGTTATCTGGAAACACACATCGGCGAAGGCCTTCCGCTGGATGAGATCACCATAAGCGACCTGGAGATCCCGGAATTATTCGAAAGGATCGACAATACCCAAAGCGCGGCGGGCGAAGAGTATCTGTGGTTCCTTCTCTGCTCGCCCCTGGCAAATGCCGGCGGAGCTTACCTGACAGACGAAGAGATCGGACGGGCCTATGACAGCGCCCGCGAAAAGGAGCGCCTTGACGTCCAGCTTTCCCTGAAGAAACTGGGCCGTACGGGCAATTATTCCGTCTATGAATATCTGGACCGGCTCCCGTCCCTGGGAAAGCGGAGCAATGCAAAGCACTGGATCTGCATCCTTCTCATTGCGGCCGCCTTCGGCTCCATGTTCCTGAGCGTCCCCTTCGGGATGACGGCCCTGATCGCGGTCCTTGTCTTCAACACTGCCACCTATTTCAGCGAAAAAAGGGCCATAGAGCCGTACCTTGTCTGCTTCCGCTATCTTCTAAGGCTCATCCGGGCGGGAGAAGAAATCAGCGGCATTTATCTGCGTTCCGGCAAAGGTGAGGCGGATGCGGCAGGAAAAGAAGGGATCGTACTGCAGAATGCGGAGAAGATGAGAGACCTCTCCGGGTCCCTGGCCCCCTTGCGGAAAGGCGCCGGGCTTGTCATGTCTGAAACGGGAAGCTCGAATCCCGCCGACCTTGTCCTGGACTATCTGCGGATCCTGCTCCATCTGGATATCATCCGCTTCAACAGCATGCTTGCCTTTGTACGGGAGAAAGACGAGGACATTGACGGACTGATCACCCTGATCGGCCGTGCGGATACGGCTGTCAGTATCGCGTCTTTCCGGAAGAGCCTGCCGCTGTGGTGCACACCTTCCCTGCGGGATGATTTTGATCCCACATCCGGGGAAGCTGTTTTTACGGTGAAGGATCTTTATCATCCGCTCCTTTCAGATCCCGTAACGAACAGCGTAAGCATCCGCAGGCAGCTCCTTCTTACGGGCTCCAATGCCTCCGGAAAATCCACCTTCCTGAAGGCCGCCGCCCTGTGCGCCCTGCTTTCCCAGACGATCCTGACAGCACCCGCATCTTGCTACAGTGCCTGCCGGTTCGGGATCATGACCTCCATGGCCCTCCGGGACAGCCTGAAGGACGGTGAGAGCTATTACATGGCGGAGATCCGCTCCCTGAAGCGCATCCTGGACGAGGAAGCGGCGGATGGCACCGTTTATCCCATCCTCTGCTGCATCGACGAGGTCCTTCGGGGCACCAATACGATCGAAAGGATCGCGGCTTCCTCCGAGATCCTGCATACCTTTGCGGGAAAGCGGATCGTCTGCTTTGCCGCGACCCATGACATCGAGCTGACGGGACTTCTTCCGGAATACGAACAGTATCACTTCCGGGAAGAGCTGCAGGGAAAGGACGTGGTCTTTTCCTACCGCCTCCATGAAGGAGCGGCGAAGAGCCGCAATGCGATCCGCCTTCTTACCGCGGCGGGCTTTGCGGAGAGCATCACGCAGAATGCGGAGGACAGAGCCAGAAGATTTGAGGAGACCGGCATATGGACGTGATCATTTATACGGACGGCGCGGCCCGGGGAAACCCCGACGGACCAGGCGGCTTCGGCGCCGTTCTGCAGTATACGGACAGTAAAGGGGTTCTGCATGAAAAGGAGATCTCGGAGGGGTTCAACCCGACGACCAACAACCGGATGGAGCTTTTAGCCGCCATCACGGCCCTGGAAGCCCTGAAAAAGCCCTGTCATGTGGACCTGTATTCCGATTCCAGCTACGTCATCAACGCGTTTGAAAAGAACTGGATCGGATCCTGGATCCGAAACGGCTGGAAGACCAGTTCGAAACAGCCGGTAAAGAATGTGGACCTCTGGAAGCGGATGCTGGAAGCCAAAAAGCCCCACGACGTTTCTTTCCACTGGGTAAAGGGACATGCGGGACACCCGGAAAACGAGCGGTGCGACCGGCTGGCAACAGCCGCCGCCGACAGCATGCGCGGCACAAAGAAGCCGAACCTGGAGAAACTATGAAGATCAGGATCAAAAGACTTACGGACACAGCGCAGCTTCCCGCGCGGGGAAGCGCCATGGCGGCAGGATATGACCTGCACGCCGATATTCCGGAGGAATGTATCATTCTGCCCCATGAGACGGTCATGATCCCCACCGGCCTTTCCATGGAGATCCCCGAAGGATATTTCGGCGCCGTCTTCGCAAGGAGCGGTCTTGCTTCGAAGGAGCTTCTGCGGCCCGGCAACTGCGTGGGCGTCATCGACCCGGATTACCGCGGCGAATGGAAGGTCGCGCTCCACAACGATTCCGATTCGGAAAAGCGCATCGCCCCGGGCGAGCGGATCGCGCAGATGGTCGTGATCCCCTTCCTTCCCGTTGAATTCACGGAAACGGATGCCCTCTCGGAAACGGAGCGGGGCGCCGGCGGATTCGGATCGACCGGAAGGACCTGAAAGGAGGCTACAATGTTCGGATGTAAGAACTGCGGCGCCAACATGCATTATGATATCGCTTCACAAAAGCTCGTCTGCGATTACTGCGGCAACAGCTGCAGGCCGGAGGAG
>CAMNCY010000126.1 GCA_946534785.1 uncultured Lachnospiraceae bacterium
ACGCACTTGGATGTCATGATGCCCCACATGCCCATGGTGATGGCGGAAGTGGGAACTTCGCTGATGTCGTTGAACAGTCTGGAGTTTGCTTCGATCGTGCTCTGTGTGAGCTTGACGACGTGGGTGGCTGCAATGAATTCGCCGGGCTCGTTGAAGCCGATGTGGCCGTTTTCGCCAAGGCCGAGGAGCTGCAGGTCGGAGCCGCCGAAGGAAGCGATGATCTCGTCATAGGCTTTGCCGGCTACTTCGCCGTCTTCTGCAAGGCCGTTCGGGACGTTGGTGTTCGCTTTGTCGATGTTGACATGATCGAACAGGTTGTCATTCATGAAATAACGGTAGCTCTGGTCATTGGAGCCGTCGAGGCCGCGGTACTCATCCAGGTTGACGGTCTTGACTTTGGAAAAATCAAGGTCGCCCTTTTCATATGCTTCTACCAGCTTTTTATAGGTGCCGATCGGTGTGGAGCCGGTGGCAAGGCCGAGAACGCAGTCGGGTTTCTGAATAATGAGTGAGCCGATGATGCTGGCTGCTCTTCTTGACATTGCTTCATAATCGTTTTCTCTGTAAATCCTCATCTGATAAGACCCCCTTGTCTTATTCTGTGCGGGGCACCCGGGATTTCCGGCTGTCTCATTCTGCGATACATATTTTTCTGAATTATTATACTTTATCCGTTACGATACGAAAACATTTATTTTTGGGGATTCTGTTTGCGCATTTTTTCCGTGTATGTATAATAAGAAAAGACGGCAAAGGCGCCGGTAGGAACCTTCGGGGGATAAGTGCCTTTGCCTTTGTTTTTGCATAGGACCAGTACAAGATGGAATGAGGAAAAATCGGATGCAGACATATGAAGAAGTGATCGAGTTTATAGAGCAGGAGAATATCAAATTCATCCGGCTGGCGTTTTTTGATGTATTCGGCGAGCAGAAAAATATCGCGATCATGCCGGGACAGCTCCGGCATGCGTTCGAGTACGGGGTTTCCTTTGATGCTTCCGCGGTCGCGGGATTCGGCGATCCCGCAAAGAGCGATCTTTTCCTGAAGCCGGACCCGACGACTCTGTCCATCGTGCCGTGGAGGTCCTTTGACGGAGGCGTGTGCAGGATGTTCTGTGATGTCATTTATCCGGACGGAACGCCGGTCGAGAAGGATACGCGCTACATGCTCCGGCAGGCGGTCAAAGCCGCGGCAAAGGAAGGGTTTCATATCAATGTGGGGCCGGAAGTGGAGTTCTATGTGCTGCGGCAGAATGAACACGGCGAATATACAATGGATCCGGTCGATCATGCGGGCTATATGTCCCTTGCTCCGGATGACAAGTGTGAGAACCTGCGCCGGCAGATCTGCTACACGCTGCAGGAGATGGGGATCACGCCGGAAGCGTCACATCATGAGCAGGGGCCGGGCCAGAACGAGGTGGATTTCCATTACAGCGATCCCCTGACGGCGGCGGACAATACGTCGACCTTCAAGTGGGCGGTGCGCAATATTGCGGAAGCGGCCGGCCTGTGGGCGGATTTTTCTCCGAAGCCTTTCCGCGACAAGCCCGGCAACGGCATGCACCTGAACCTTTCCGTACACAGCGACGACGGAAAAGACCGCACGGACGCCTTTATGGCGGGCATCCTGAAATATATCCGCGAGATCACGCTTTTCCTGAATCCGAAGAAGAATTCCTATGAGAGATTCGGTCAGATGGAAGCGCCGTATTACATCAGCTGGTCCCATGAGAACCGTTCGCAGCTGATCAGGATCCCGGCGGATCCTTCCGGAAGAAAGAGGATCGAGCTTCGCTCGCCCGACCCTTCCGCGAACCCGTATCTTGCATATACACTGCTGATTTATGCAGGCCTTGAGGGAATCAGGCAGCACCTTACGCCGGACCGGCCGATGAATATCAATCTGTATCATGCCGATCCCGATCTTACCAGCAAGCTGGAAAAACTTCCCAGCAGGCTGGAAGAAGCGGTCCGTTATGCAAGGGAAAGCGACCTGGTAAGACGCATCCTTCCCAGGGAATGCGTGGAGGCGTACAGCAGAAGGCAGGATTGATGATCCTTTCGGGATCAGAGGTTGACTATGTCGGATATCAGAGAAACGGGGAGCGTCGTCATTGCGGCGCGGGACCGTAATTCTTATATTACAATCAAATCCGTTCTGCAGTCCTGCTTCGGAAGCTTTCTTTATGCGGACTGCCTGGCCCTTGCCAAGCAGAAGATCCAGACGGGAAACATTGACTATCTGATCATCAACACACCGCTGGCGGACGGTATGGGAACGGAAGAGGCGCTGGAGATCCAGAGGCTGAACAGCAAGGTCTGTATTCTCCTGATCGTCAAAACAGAGCAGTATGAGCAGACGGCCCACCGGCTCCGCGGAAGCGGGATCTTTCTCCTCACGCGGCCGCTGAAGGGGCAGATGCTGCTGGAGGCGGCGCTCCTGATGCGGGCCATGAAGGAAAAAATGGACGTATTTGCGGAGGAGAACCGGAAACTCCGCCGCAGGAATGAGGAGATGGGGATGATCACCCGGGCCAAATGCCTTCTGATCGAGAAGAAGCACATGAGCGAGTCGGAAGCCCACCACTATCTGGAGAAGGAAGCGATGAACAGCGGCAGCTCCAAAAAGGAGATCGCGCAGCAGGTGATACGGAGCCTGCAGGAGGAGTGATGCAGCAGGTGATACGGAGCCTGCAGGAGGATTGATTTTTCAATGAAATTTTCGGAAATGCCCTATAAGAGGGTGGATTTTGAACAGCTGAAGAAGGATTTTTCCGGACTGACACAGGACCTTGTGCATGCAGGAAGCGCGGAGGCTGCGTTTGAGGTGCACAAGCGGTTCTACAAGGTCACCGGGAATGTCCAGACCATGATGGAGATCGCGATGATCCGTCATGATATCGATACGACGGATGAGTTCTATGAGGCGGAGCAGGCGTTCTATGACGAGAACGGTCCTGTTTTCCAGAAGCTTGTCGTGGATTACCAGAAGAAGCTTTATGATTCGCAGTTCCGCCCCGAGCTGGAGGAGAAGATCGGGAAGGTCGCCTTCCGCAATATCGAGCTTGCCATGAAGTCTGTGGATGAGAAGATCCTGGGGCTCATGCAGGAGGAAAATGCCATCCAGACGGAGTACAACAAGCTCCTTGCGACGGCACAGATCGAGTGGGAAGGAGAAATCAGGAATCTTTCCCTGATGACGCCTTTCCTGCATCATAAAGACCGGTCGGTGCGGGAAGCTGCCTGGCCGAAGTATACGGCCTTTTTTGAGAAAAACAGGGAGCAGCTGGACGATCTGTACGACCGCCTTGTGAAAAACAGGACCCGCCAGGGAGAAGAGCTCGGCTACGAGAATTACCTGCCCCTGGGATATGCCAGGATGACGCGCAACTGCTACGGGCGGGATGATGTCGCCAGGTTCCGGAAACAGGTGAAGGAAGACCTCGTGCCCTTTGCGGAGGAGCTTCATGAAAGAAGGCGCCGCCGTCTCGGGCTGGGACATCTTTCCTATATTGATGAAGGCGTTTATTTCCCCCAGGGGAATCCCGCACCGGTCGGGACACCGGAAGAGATCCTGAAGGCGGGACAGAAGATGTACCGCGAGCTTTCGCCCGAGACGGCAAGGTTCATGGATTTCATGTGCGAAAATGACCTTTTCGACGTTATCGGCAGGAAGACCAAGAAGACGGGCGGCTATATGACGATGCTGCCGGATTACAACGCGCCGTTCATTTTTGCCAATTTCAACGGAACGAGCGGCGATGCGGACGTCATCACCCACGAGTGCGGTCATGCTTTTCAGGGGTTCCTTGCGGCGGAGGATCCGATCCGCGAGCATGCGGACATCACGATGGAGACGGCGGAGACCCACTCGATGTCCATGGAGTTCTTTACCGAGCCGTGGATGAATCTGCTTTTCGGCAGCAGGGCAAAGGACTATGTGGATATGCATCTGGAGGATGCCATCATGTTCATCCCCTACGGGACGATGGTGGACGAGTTCCAGGATATTGCCTATGTGAATCCCGGGCTTACGCCGAAGGCGCGGAATGATGTCTGGAGAGATCTGGAGCGGCAGTACAAGCCCCATCTGGATTATTCGGGGAATGCATATTTTTCCGAAGGGCGCTTCTGGCAGAAACAGCACCATATCTACGACAGTCCGCTGTATTACATCGACTACTGCATCGCGCAGGTCAACTCCCTGCAGTACAAGGCCTGGATGGACAGGGATTACAAGGAGGCGTGGGAGAGTTATCTGAAGCTCTGCCGCCTGTCGGCGTCGGATTTCTTTGACGGTCTTGTAAAGAGCGCCGGGCTTGCCAATCCGATGGAAGACGGCTGCCTTAAATATGTGGTAAACAGGCTGAAGGTGTGCTAAACTAATCGAAGTAAAAATGCCACCATCAGAAAGGGGAATTATACCAATGAGCCATACATTAGTACTGATCCGCCACGGTGAGAGTGAGTGGAACAAGGCAAATCTTTTTACAGGATGGACAGATGTCGATCTTTCCGAGAACGGCGTCAAGGAAGCGATCCAGGGCGGAAAGCTTCTGAAGGAAGAAGGCATCAAGTTCGATGTCGCTTACACATCCTACCTGAAAAGAGCGATCCATACGCTGAACAACGTTCTTGAGCAGATGGATGAAGAGTACATCCCTGTATATAAGAGCTGGAAGCTGAACGAGCGTCACTACGGAGCACTCCAGGGCCTCAACAAGTCCGAGACCGCCGAGAAGTACGGCGAGGACCAGGTCAAGATCTGGAGACGTTCCTTTGATGTCTGCCCGCCGGCACTGGAGCCCTCGGATGACAGAAATCCCGCTAACCAGGAACAGTATGCAGGTGTCGATCCCAAGGATCTTCCTCTGACAGAGTCCCTGAAGACCACGATCGAGCGTGTCGTTCCCTACTATGAAGAGGTCATCAAGAAGGACCTTGAAGCAGGAAAGACCGTTGTGATCGCAGCGCACGGCAACAGCCTCCGCGCTCTGGTGAAATACCTGGACAACATCTCGGATGAGGATATCATCAACCTGAACATCCCTACCGCAGTTCCGCTTGTATATGAACTGGACGATGAGTTCAAGCCGATCTCTCACAGATATCTCGGCGACCAGGCTGCGATCGCTGCCAAGCAGGCAGCCGTTGCAAATCAGGGCAAGAAGGGCTGAGAACTCCCGGCTGAGCAAGGGTCATGACAATTTCGGAAAGGACGGGGCGGCTTACGGGCTGTCCCGTTTCGTTTACCTTCGGTGAGTCACGGGGACAGGTCCGCTGACTCATCTTCCGCGCAAACCCTTGACAGCTCTTGATTTCTTCGGATCGTGAGTCAGCGGACCTGTCCCCGTGACTCACGCCCATGGTTTTTGACAGCGCTTATGACTTACGATTTTCTGAAACAGATATGGAAGAAGCTGAGTCCGCAGGTAAAGGCCTGTTTTCTGGCCGGCGTGCCGATCGGTCTTCTGACCCATATCTTCATGATCACCAATAAGATCACGAACTG
>CAMNCY010000127.1 GCA_946534785.1 uncultured Lachnospiraceae bacterium
CGTGCTGAAGGAAGCGCTTGCGCTCCACGAGCCCGTCCTGATCGACGCGGTGATCGAGGAGGATGACAAGGTCTTCCCCATGGTCTCCCCCGGTGCTTCCATCGAGGAGGCGTTCGACGAGGCGGACCTGAAGGCACAGGGAGAGGAGTAAGGTAAGAGATATGAGCAGAGTGTACAACTTTTCCGCAGGTCCGGCGGTGCTGCCGGAGGAGGTCCTCCTGGAGGCGCAGGCCGAGATGCTGGATTATCACGGAAGCGGGATGTCCGTCATGGAGATGAGCCACAGGGGCAAGGTCTTCGACGGGATCATCAAGGAGGCCGAGAAGGACCTGCGCGAGCTGATGAACATCCCGGACAACTATAAAGTGCTGTTCCTGCAGGGCGGCGCGTGGTCGCAGTTCTCCGCGATCCCGATGAATATGATGAAGCACGGCAAGGCCGCCTACATCGTCACCGGACAGTGGGCCAAGAAGGCCTGGCAGGAAGCCGGCCGCTACGGCGATGCCGTGAAGGTCGCCTCCTCCGAGGACCGCACTTTCAGCTACATCCCGGACTGCTCGGACCTCGATATCCCCGAGGATGCCGATTACGTCTACATCTGCGAGAACAACACCATCTACGGGACGAAGTTCTGGGAGCTGCCGAATACCAAGGGTCATGACCTGGTGGCGGACGTCTCCTCCTGCTTCCTCTCCGAGCCGGTCGACGTGTCGAAATACGCGGTGATCTACGGCGGCGTGCAGAAGAACATCGGACCTGCCGGCGTGGTGATCGCGATCATCCGCGAGGACCTGATCACGGACGACGTGCTGCCGGGCACCCCCACCATGCTGAAGTGGAAGACCCAGGCGGACAACGATTCCCTGTTCAACACGCCTCCCGCCTACGGCATCTACATCTGCGGCAAGGTCTTCAAGTGGCTGAAGAAGCAGGGCGGTCTTGCTGCCATGAAGGAAAAGAACGAGAAGAAGGCTGCGATCCTCTATGATTTCCTGGATAACAGCAAGCTCTTCAAGGGCACTGTCCGCAAGGAAGACCGTTCCCTGATGAACGTTCCTTTCGTTACCGGCGACAAGGATCTGGATGCGGAATTCGTCAAGGCAGCGGAAAAGGAAGGCCTTGTGAGCCTCAAGGGCCACAGGACCGTCGGCGGCATGCGTGCTTCCATCTACAACGCCATGCCCATCGAAGGCGTCGAGAAGCTCGTTGCCTTCATGAAGGATTTCGAAGAAAAGCACAGCTGAAAAGAGGAGACGCATATGTTCAAATACGCAGCACTGAATAACATCGCGCAGGAGGGTCTTTCCCGTTTCAGCGCAGATTATGAAAAGACCGAAAACGCAGACGAGGCCCAGGGCATCCTGGTCCGCAGCGCCAACATGCACGGCATGGAGTTCTCCGATAATCTCCTTGCCATCGCAAGAGCCGGCGCCGGCGTCAACAATATCCCGCTGAACAAATGCACAGAGAAGGGCATCGTTGTTTTCAACACCCCCGGTGCCAACGCAAACGGCGTAAAGGAGCTGGTCTTTGCCGGCATGCTCCTGGCTTCCCGCGACATCGTGGAAGGCATTGACTGGGTACGCGCAAGCTGGAACAACAAGGACATCGCCGCTGACGCGGAGAAGGAAAAGAAGCAGTTCGCAGGCACCGAGATCGAAGGCAAGAAGCTCGGCATCATCGGCCTTGGCGCGATCGGCGTCAAGGTGGCCAACTCCGCCGTCTATATGGGCATGGATGTCTACGGCTACGACCCTTATGTCGCCGTTGAAAATGCATGGCATCTGTCCCGCAAGGTCACCCATGTTACGGATGTCAACGAGATCTACCAGAACTGCGACATCATCACCGTGCATGTTCCGCTCATGGATTCCACCAGGATGATGATCGGAGAGGAAGCGATCGCCCAGATGAAGCCGGGCGTGATCATCATCAATGCGGCAAGAGATCTTCTGGTCGATGAAAAGGCCGTTATCCGCGCCATCGACGAAGGGAAGGTGCGCCGCTATGTATCCGACTTCCCCAATCCGACCGTTGCCGGCCACAGGGGCTGCATCACAACGCCGCACCTCGGCGCTTCCACGGAAGAGTCCGAGACCAACTGCGCGAAGATGGCGGTCGACGAGCTTCGGGATTACCTGGAGAACGGCTCTGTCCAGAACTCCGTCAATTTCCCCAAATGCGTCGTATCCCCCTGCCAGACAGCGGGACGCGTTGCGGTCTTCCATAAGAACAAAGCGAACATGATCACCAAGTTCACCTCCATCATGGGTGATGCCGGCATCAACATCGCGGAAATGTCCAACAAGTCCCGCGGTGACTATGCCTACACGATCCTGGACATCGACGATCCCATCCCGGCGGACGTTGCCAAGGCTCTGGAGACAGCCGACGGCGTCCTGAGAGTACGCGTGATCAAGTAAGCACGATTTCGAATGATATTGTAAAAGGGAGCATGTAACGCGGCTCCCTTTTCTTCTGTTTTTCAGAAAGGATATGAAATGGCAGATATCAGGCCTTTTAAGGCGTTCCGTCCGACAAAGGAGCTTGCCGGCACGATCGCCGCGCTTCCCTATGACGTATATTCCCGGCAGGAGGCAGCCGCTTATGTAAATCAGCACCCCGACAGTTTCCTTGCGATCGACAGGGCGGAGACCCAGTTCCCGGACGATTTCGACATGTATGACGGGAAAGTCTACGAAAAAGCCCGCAAGATGCTGGATGAGAGAATCGAAAAGGGAGACTTTATTCAGGACAGCGAGCCCTGCTACTACCTGTATGAGCAGACCTGGAACGGAAGATCCCAGACCGGTATCGCCGCCTGCGCCGCGATCGACGACTATGTGAGCGGCGTCATCAAAAAGCATGAGAATACGGTGGAAGCCAAGGAGCAGGACCGCATCCGTCATGTGGATACCTGCGGTGCGCAGACAGGCCCCGTCTTTCTGGCTTACAGAAGCGATGCTTCCATTTCTGCCGTCACAAAAGAAGTGAAGGAAGGTGCGCCCGTCTATGACTTTGTTTCCGACGGCAACGTCAGGAACCGGGTCTGGGTCATTGAAGACAAAGAGAAGATCGGTGTCCTTTCCGAAGCGTTCCGCGGCATCGGCAGCATCTATATCGCAGACGGCCACCACCGCTGCGCCTCTGCGGTGAAGACCGGCCTGAAGAGAAGAGCCGGGGATCCTTCCCCGAGCGCAGACAAGGAATACAATTATTTCCTCTGCGTCCTTTTCCCGGAGGATGAGCTGGAGATCATGGACTATAACCGCGTCGTCAAGGACGTAAGCGGCCTTGACAAGAGCGAGATCCTGACCGCCGTCAAGAAGTATTTCCGCACCGTCCCTTACCGGAAGAACCAGGCAAAGCCCACCGTCAAGGGAGAGTTCGGCATGTACATGGCGGGAAGCTGGTATATGCTGACCGTGAACAATTCCATGAAGAGCGGAGACCCCGTGAAGGGACTGGATGTTTCCATCCTGCAGAACACCCTCCTCGGGCCCGTGTTCCATATCGACGATCCCAGGACCGATCCGAAGATCGAATTCGTCGGCGGCATCCGCGGCCTTGACGAGCTGGAGAAGAGAGCGGATCAGTATAACGGCGTAGCCTTTGCCATGTATCCCACCTCGATCCGCGAGCTTTTCGCCGTTGCGGATGCAGGCAGGCTCATGCCGCCCAAGTCCACCTGGTTCGAGCCCAAGCTCCTGTCCGGACTGTTCATTCACAGATTCGAATAAAGTCCTTGCCAAAACAGGTACTTGACGATATAATACATTTCGACGCTTGAAAAAGCGCCGTAAGCTGGAATAGCGCAGTCGGTAGCGCAACTGATTCGTAATCAGTAGGTCGAGGGTTCAAGTCCCTTTTCCAGCTTCATATGGAAGGGGCTGTCGAACGACAGTCCCTTCTTTTTGTACCAATACAGGCTGTTTCCTGAGTCGCTCTGATGTTGTGATGCTCCGGGAACGACCGCAATTGCCATATCCTGCTCATTTCTCTGTCCCTGTACTGAAAGAAGTCTTCCGGGGACGACCACAATCAACAGATTTTTCAGAATACCGCCTTCGTACGTAATTGCTGAACCGCAATCAAAAAAGCGCAGGCAAAGCCTGCGGAAATACAGCATATTTTCAGTCTGCAGAGGCGCAGAAGCCCCTGTTTTTAGTACATTTTCCCTTATTTAACTCATATAAACGTTTAGGTTTTCGACAATTGTTGCCATAATCCGGCAATATCTGAAAACTGAATCGCAATTTTTGTATAATCTTCGAAGCGCAGAATTGATATAACAGAATATAGAGATGAAGCAGAGCATCTGTTTCAGAAAGGGTGTGTCCAGACAGGACGTAAAAGGCGCCGCGAACGCCTTCAAAGGAGAAAGTCCTGTCTGAACCGGAGTATTATATCACGAAGTTTGCGTATGTAAACTTCAGCAAAGGAGGAAGTAATGAAGAAAAAAGCTCTTGCTATCGTATTGACCGGAATGATGGCAGCATCACTGCTTTCCGGCTGCGGCGGATCCGCTCCCGCAGCGCCCGCAGCTCCCGCTCCGGCAGCAGAGGAGAAGAAAGAAGAGGCTCCGGCAGCAGAAGCCCCGGCAGCAGAAGCCCCGGCAGCAGAAGCTCCTGCAGCGGCCGGCGAAAAGGGCGTCATCAATCTCTGGACCTTCACGGATGAAGTACCCGGAATGGTCAGCAAGTATATCGAAACACATCCTGATTTCGGCTGGACGGTCAATCCCACGATCATCGCTACGACAGAAGGCGCTTATCAGCCCGCTCTTGACCAGGCACTGCAGGCAGGCGGCGCAGAGCAGCCCGACATGTACTGCGCAGAGTCCGCGTTCGTACTCAAATATACACAGGGCGACATGAGCGATTACGCAATGCCTTACAAGGATCTGGGCATTGATATCGACGCAGCCCTCAAGGAATCCGATATCGCACAGTACTCCGTTGATATCGGAACCAACCCGGCGGGCGAAGTCGACGGCCTCGGCTATCAGGCGACCGGCGGCGCATTCATTTACCGTCGTTCCATCGCAAAGGACGCCTTCGGAACGGATGACCCCGAGAAGATCGCGGAGATCATCGGTGCCGGCACGGATTCCTGGGACAAGTTCTGGGAAGCAGCCAAGACCCTGAAGGATAAGGGCTATGCGATCGTATCCGGCGACGGCGACGTATGGCACGCTGTAGAGAACAGCTCCGATACGGGCTGGCTTACAGAGGACGGCAAGCTTCACATCGATCCCAAGAGAGAAGCTTTCCTGGATATCTCCAAAGATCTTACCGACAACGGCTGGTCCAACCAGACACAGGACTGGCAGGATGCATGGTTCGCCGACATGAAGGGCGAAGGCGCGCAGGGCGTATTCGGTTTCTTCGGACCCGCATGGCTGATCAACTACACCATCGCTCCCAACTGCGGCGGTGAAAAGGCAGGCGAAGGCACTTACGGCGACTGGGCAGTATGCGCACC
Source organism: uncultured Lachnospiraceae bacterium (assembly GCA_946534785.1). Taxonomy (GTDB): domain Bacteria; phylum Bacillota; class Clostridia; order Lachnospirales; family Lachnospiraceae; genus CAG-791. The sequence goes on from CAMNCY010000127.1 coordinate 5,485, forward strand.
TCCCATCGGCTTCTTCTGGGGCGGCAC
>CAMNCY010000128.1 GCA_946534785.1 uncultured Lachnospiraceae bacterium
GCTGATTACAAACCCTGGATTTATATCCATGACTTCCCTTCACGTGGTGTCTCCGCACGTATACCCGGAAGGACAACCGGCCGCATTCACCATCTCCTGTCAAGGCAGGAGGAATACTACTTCTACATCCTTGACACCGATCCCGATGTGCTGGATATCCGGGAACAGTTCCCGCTCCGTCTTACCGAAACCATGGAAATCGCCCTCAGGCTGAATGTAAAGCATCCATGGAAAGGGGATTTCCCATTCGTCATGACAACAGATTTCCTGATAACCAGGGCGGACGGCCTTCATGCCAGGACCATCAAGCGTTCTGAGGAACTGGACAATCCGAGGATTATTGAAAAATTCTCTATCGAGCAGGTTTATTGGGCGGCCCGCAGCATCGACTGGAAGATCGTCACGGAAAAACAGATCAGCCGGGAACGGGCATTAAACTGCCAGTGGCTCTATTCCGGTGAATCGCCGGAAAGTTTCATCCCTGACCCTGAAGCCCGTCATGAGGCCCGGTCTTTCCTTTTGAGTCTTGTGAATGAAGACCACCTTCTCCCGGCAGATGGCATTGAACTTTTTGAAAACGCCTTCTGTCTTCCTGCCGGAAGCGCCATTGCCCTCTATAAATCCCTTATTATTACCGGTGCCATCTCACCGGATATGAGCAGGAAGCTCTTTTCCTGATCCGGTCTTTTTAAGGAGGCGATTTCATATGCCAGAAAGTTTATTCCTCATTAATCAGGTCATCCATGATCTTCAGGAGGACTGCGATTACCGGATCCTCTGGACTTCTTCTTCTCCGGATTCCCCTTCCTACTGGCTCCGCCTTCCCGGCGGATCCAACGTCCCGGAGGAAGTATCCCTTGAGGAACTGTCAGGGGGAATCGAAGCAGGGCGCTATTCGTTCGCCCCGGACGTCTGGCGGCCGGTAAAAGGCGGGGAAGCCGGCGAAACCGCCCTCCGGCTCCGCGACAAGGCATGGGAACTGATCCGCGATGCTGTTACCGACGAGCCGGATATCTATGATCCCAAAAAACGCCGTACAATCCTGCTCGGGATCGAGGCGGCAACCGGCACAAAGGTCCCTAACCTCTATAAATACATTGGGAAGTACTGGAGATATGGCAAGATCCCTGATGCGCTTCTTCCGGACTATTCCGCCTGCGGCAAAAGACGGGATCCCTACAAAGAGTCCTCCAAACGCTCCGGAAGGCCGAAGGTTCCCGGCGCGGCAGGAAAAAAGCTGGAGGCAAAAGACCTGCGGAACTTCCGGAAGGCCTTTACAAAGTACTACCTCGGGGAAGAAAAACTCTCCCTTGAAAAAACTTATATCCGGCTGGTTGGGGACTTCTACACCATCAAGGACAAGGATGGGAACAGCGTCGCACAGATGGAACCGGACCAGATCCCTTCCCGCCAGCAGTTCCTGTACTGGCACAGAAAAAACCGGGACACCTTGGAAGAAGTGCTCAGCCGGGATGGAGAACGATCCTATCCGTTGAAAAGCCGCGGGGAAACCGGGCGGACGGAAACACACCTGCGGGGCCCCGGTATCGCCTGCCAGATCGATGCCACAACGGCTGATATCTACCTGGTCAGCAGGGATGACCGGACCGCCATCATCGGGAGGCCGACCATGTACTTCCAGATGGACAGTTTCTCCCACATCGTGACCGGAATGAACATCTCTCTGGATCCGCCCTCCTGGGAGAATGCCGCCAGGACAATCCTCAATTCCGTGGAGGATAAGGTAGAATTCTGCGCAAAGTATGGCGTAACAATCACGGAAGAGGAATGGCCCTGCATGCACTTCCCCTCTGTGATCCTCGCAGACCGCGGCGAGATGGAAAGCCGCACGGCAGACCTGCTCTGCAAGCATCTCGGGATCGCTGTGGAGAACGCACCCCCGTACCGTGGTGACCTGAAGGGGATCATTGAGAAGCATTTCGACCTCATAAACATCGACATGGCATCCCTGCCCGGGAAGGTGGAAAAGGATTTCCGACAGCGCTGCACCAGGGATTACCGACTGGATTCTGCCCTGGATCTCTATGAATTCACAGCCATCATCATCCGTTGTGTACTGCAGTACAACAACTACCACTACATGGAGGCCTTCCGGAAAACGCCGCAGATGCGCCAGCTTCATGTAAAACCGATCCCCAGAGATGTCTGGAACTTTGGCATACGCTACATGAGCGGGGGACTGCGGACTATGGACAGGGAACATGTACGGTACCATCTCCTCCCGAAGGGAGAAGCCTCCGTCACAAGGTTCGGCATTCATTTCGACGGCCGTTATTACAGCTGCGGCCAGGCCGAACAGGAAAAATGGTTTGATACCGCGAGGACGGATTCCTCCTGGAAGGTGACAGCGGCCTATGACCCGAGAGATGCCGGCCTGATCTACATCAGCCCAGTTGCCGGCGGGGAGCCTGTGGAGTGCCATCTGCTGGACAAGGACCAGGGCTTTGAAGGGATGGGCACAGAGGAAGCGGCACGCATAGCTGCCTTTGACCATGCAGAGAAAGCCGCCTATGAACCGACAGAGGATTTCCACCGGGTACAGCTGGAGGAATTCATCGCAAAGACAAAAGCGGACGCTCTTGCAAAACTGCCGGCGAAAACCGGCAAAAGCAAGGCTGCCAGGATCTCCGAAATAGAGTCAAACCGCAAAAAGGAAAAGGAAGCAATCCGCGAAAGGAATACAGCCGAAACCATGAGGAAACACGGCGGCCTTCCGGAAAAAGATGCAGGTGCAGATACCGCAGGTATATCTGAACCAGTCTCCCCGATCACCAGGATGCTGCAGGAAGCACTGAATAAGGCGCTGAAAGGAGGTTCCGATGACGATGGCAATCATACATGATGCCCATTACCGGGAAGAAACCCTGGACGAATTCCGTTTCAATCCCCTGATTGAGGCGATGCCCGCGCCTTTTGAACCGGGTGACGCAATCACGAAGCTCATGATCCGGCCGCCCTATTCCGATAACGACCGGGAAGGCCCGTCCTCCTACCGTCAGCTGCTCACCCAGCGGATCGTCAGGCTCCACCAGCCGATGGAGCGGGAAGTGGATGTTTTCGGGCGGATCGACAGATGCATCCGCTGGGGTTACGCAGACAGAAACCCGCTTTCTCCGGCTTATGCGGCCCAGCTTGCGGCAGGCATGTCCGCCTCCGTATCCCATGGGAGCCTGAATTATGCAGGCGGGTACCATCCACACACGTATGGCTTTTCCATCCTTGGGATTTCCGGGATCGGCAAGAGCACAACCGTGGAAAGCATCCTCACCCTCTATCCGCAGGTCATACGGCACACAGAGTACCGGGGCATCCCGCTTGTCATGCACCAGGTCTCATGGCTGAAGATCGACTGTTCCTGCGACGGGTCCCTCAAAGGGCTGTGCATGGATTTCTTCCGGGAACTCGATGACCTTCTCGGCACATCCTACAGCGAACAGTACAATTCCCGCCGGGCGACCCTTGACCGTATGATGATCGCCATGTCCCGCCTTTGCGTATCCCATAACGTAGGCGTCCTGATCATTGATGAGATCCAGAACTTATGCAGCGCCCAGAAAGGCGTTCCGGAGAAAGTCCTGAACTTCTTCGTGACGCTGGTCAATACGATCGGTGTTCCCGTGATCATGATCGGGACACCCAAAGCCCTCTCCATCCTGCAGAACGAATTCCAACAGGCGAAGCGGGGAAGCGGCCAGGGGGACGCCTTATGGGAACGCATGCCAAACGACACTTCCTGGGATCTTTTCTGCCGGGCCATTTGGACATACCAGTACACGAAGGGACATATCCCTTTTACAACGGGAATGAAGGACGCCCTTTACGAAGAAGCACAGGGAATCCCGTTCCTCGCCGTCCATATCTATAAGCTCGTCCAGGAAGATGCGATCCTCTCCGGAAAAGAATCCTTTACCGAAGCAGACCTCCACCGCATCTCTTCTGAAAAAATGAGGCTCACAAAACCGATGCGGGAGGCCATGAAAGCAGGCAAGGAAGTCGATCTGAAACAATACGTTGACATCACACCGTTCTCCTTCAGCGATTACAAAGACAACTATTCCATCGCGGCAGAAACGAGAAGTCCTGCTGTTAGACCACCGAAAGAAGCCACAACACAGGAAGCTGCCATCGTCACGCTCATGGGACTTGGCCTCTCTCAGGAAGAAGCCCGCTCTTTTGTATGTGCAGCCATGGCCGAAGATGAAAGCGGATGCCTGGCAGCCCCTGTCATTGCACGGAAAGCTTACCAGATGTATCTGGCCAGGCCTGTAAGTAAAGAAGCCCCAGCCAGTCCTATCTCTGGACTGCGCGGTTATGAGTCCGTAAAGGAGGCGGGTCTGATTGATGAAGGGCTATAAACACAACACAAACAGAAAGCCACCCGGAAAGCTCCTCCTTTTCCCGGATCCATACCCTGGGGAATCTCTCTACAGCGTTCTCTGCCGTTATCATGTCAGGAGCGGGAACATAAGCGACTGCTGTACCAGCAACCAGCTTTTTGGTTACAACAGCAGCCTGATATCTACCCTTCTCACGCCATTCCATCTTGAAATGGCAAAGCACTGGTTTCCTGAGCATTACGAGGCAGTGCAGGAAAAGATGCTCCATCAGAACACGGCATACAACCTTTACGCAATCAATGCCATTTCCAGTGAACGAGACCGCATAAATGATGTCATCGCCGGCCGTCGAACCACGGAATCTTTTCCAAGGTGGATGCATCCCAGAACCGTTAATCCAGCCGGATACCTCCGGTACTGCCCGGAGTGTGCGGCGGAACAGATAAAGCTTTACGGAGAGCCGTACTGGCAGGTACTCCCGCAAGTTGATGAGGTCGAGTACTGCCCCCGGCACAAGATCAGGATCAGAAACAGCCCGGTGACACTGGAACGTATAAAATTTCGTTATCATCCGGCTTCCTCGGTTTTGACGAAAGATGAATTGCGGCACCCTCGAAATGCCAGCACACAGGAATGGGATGCCCTTTTCGATAAGGAGAAAGAATTCTTTATTCAGTTGGCCTGCAACATAGACTGGCTTCTACAAAACGGAGAACCCTACGCAGGACAGGAAACAATGACCAGAATCTACCAAAAGATCTCATGGAGAAAAGGCACTTACAGCTGGCTCGGAGTAAACCATAAGAATCTCGAAGCGATCCTTTGTGATCTGATTTACTGCAGCCAGCTTACTTCGTACCTTGAACATAAAAACATAACTCTCTTCGCCAACAATGTCTATAGCTGCCTCTATTCCCTTCGCCTTTGCTCCCATGTGCTGATTATGACCGCTCTATGCGGAACGCCAAAAGCCTTCTATGATCTTTAACAAAGGACGTGCCTTGCTCCCGGCACGTCCTTTATCTATCTTTATTGTTTTATCCAACTATAATGAAAATCTGGTCATTTTTTGTATATATCTATAATTCACCGTATCAAATAATTGGAGCCAATACGTCAATGAGACGCATCGGCTCCGCCTGCTGTATTACC
>CAMNCY010000129.1 GCA_946534785.1 uncultured Lachnospiraceae bacterium
TATGTCATGCTCCTGATGCCCACTGCCTGTTGACTGCTACTCGCTGCCCGCTGTATGCCGCCTGCTGTCCGCCGCCTGCTGCCCGGCTTCCGCTGCCTTCTTCACATATCGGCCGCAAGCCCGCGTTATCTTGCCTGCAGCAGTGCGGTAAGATCCGGCACACCGATCACGGCGCTTGCCTGGTCCAGGTACACCTGCCTGCCTTCCGTGTCGATCCCCCTGTAAAAATCATAGGCGGTCTTTCTTCCGCCGCCAAGCCCCACGATGCCATTCGCCAGTCCCTGGGCGATCTCACCGGAATCATCCAGCTCCCTCGCCAGGATAAATCCGTCGATATGCTGGTTCATTTCCGCCTGCATATAGGCATACACGATGGAGGCCGCCTGGATGCCCTGTCCTTCCGATGAAGTATAGCCCACTTCGCTGCATAGAATACTTCTGACGTTCCCGGAGGTGTCCAGAAGTTCCTCCCGGCACATATGATCTGTCACGACATCAACGTTCTGCATGGTGACATAAGGTGTATCATCGCTGTGCCGTACTTTGCTGCTCTCCTTCCAGACGGCTGCGCTGGTAAGCGGATAATTGTACGGATGGATGGCAAGTCCCCAGTCGATATTGCCTTCCCTTCTGACCTGGGCATTGAGGGTATCCAGAAGGCTCCTGCCGGCATAATAGCGGGATGTGTCGGAGGACTCGCCCCACTGCTGGTCCAGGCAGATATACACATTCGCATTGGCATTCTGCGACTTGATGCTGTTATAGAAAAGCCGCAGCGCCTTGACGTACTCTTCGGTGAATGTCTCAAGGTCGGTCGATGCCATATAGTGCCAGGCCGTCCTGGCATTGACCTCATTCCCGACGATCCAGTTGTCCACCTGCCCGCGTCCCGTTCCGGAATAGCGCTCCGCCATAAAAGCAGCGGCTGCCGCCAGTTCCTCCGCGCCTACCTGTTCAGCTGTATTGAACGCATAATAATTGGAAGAACCGTTCCTTGCGGAGGGATGAATGAGGTTTCCGCCGCCTCCGTTATTGAGGAGGATCAGTGTGATCTGGATCCCCTGGTTCGTCAGGAGCGGGATGAGCTGGTCGTACTGTCCCACGATCCCCGCGTTAAAATAATAGGTCTTTCCATTGTAGTTATAACTGATGCCGCCGGAACACAGGTTCCCGAGCGGCACATTGTAGGTGCACTGTTTTACCCCCAGCGCGGAAAGCCCGCCCGAATGAAGGAGCACGGCAGCCGGGAGGATTCCTTTTTTTCCATGGTCCATCCTGGATACCGTATGTGCGGCCGCAGCCCCCGGATTGGTGATATAACTTGCACTGCTGACTCTCTCGACCGCTCCGTCCTTTATGATCCCGGCAAAAAACTTCCGGAACAGGACGCAGTCCGCCGTATTGAAGCCCAGCGGCACGGTGAAGGTCATATCCTTCCCGATGTCCGCGGAAGCGATCTGTCTGGCAGATGCCTCACTTTCATAGACCTCCTGCGAGAAGAGGCAGATCTTTCCGTCGTCGCTTTCGGGGACTCTGGAAATATGTAAGGAGACCTCCACGTTCCCGCCGTTGATCACGCAGGACTTCAGCTTTACGGTGCCGGACTCCAGGATGCTCATGCCGGCGAAGGGGTCTTCTTTTGCCAGCACAGCGCCCTGCATATAGAAAACGCCGTCCCCGTCCTTGACCCGGTACCAGTCGGCAGACTCTCCCATGACGCTGGATATATGCCCGTTGACCGTGACGGGCACCCCGTACTCCAGAATGCCGATCCCCGCATAGAGTTCCTCATGGGGGCCCTCGTACAGCTCTGCTTCCTCCGCCACATACATGGTCGTCTCATCCATGGGGAGCACCCAGAAGCCGCCTTCCTCCTGTTCTTCGCCGTTATCTTCCTGTGTATTTTCGTCCCCGGAGGCCGCATCCACATCTTCGGAGGATGCGTTCTCCCATTCCGGGATCGGCTCATAGTCCGGCATCTCTTCTGCGAAAATCTCCGGACCTTCTTCTGTAACATGCATGGCCGCAAAGACCGCGCCTGCGGAAAAAAGGACGGCAAGGACCGCGCCGATGATCAGATGTCTGTATTTCTTCAGGTTGTCCATTTGGTTATTCTGTAGTCTCCCATCAAACGATCATATTGCTCTTATTCTAAAAAAGTGGGATAATGTTTGCAATGTGCAGGAAATAAAACTTCCCTTAAAACACCTGATGTGTGCACCGGGAAGCCGGGAGGTACGTTCGATATGAGTACTGGAGTTGTTGTAGCATTATCTGTTTTTGCCGTGATGGTACTTGTTGCCGTCATTATTGCCATCGTTTCCGTTATCACGACTGTGTCGGGCTTCTCAAATCCCGCCGATGATGACTGAATAAGGCATATCGGCAGAAAGAATTCAGGAATTCACAAAACCGCTGTTTACCCATGGTTTTTTAGGGTAAGCAGCGGTTTTCTGCTGTTCTTTATCTACGGACGAATCTGTTGCCGGATTCCGTTTTCAGATGAGAAAATGTGCTTTCTGCACATCACAGGGATTTCTCAGTAAAAGCATCGCAAAACAGCCGGGACGTGAGTCAGTGTACCTGTCCCCGTGACTCACAGCCGGCAAGAAGGGGTGTCAGTTCGCCCTCCGCCAGGATCGTGACTTTCTGCGTCGCCCTGGATATGGCGGTATACAGGCAGTTGCGCGAGAGTTTATCCGAAGGATAGGTCACTTCGTCCGCATCCGGGAGGATGACGTGGTCGAATTCCAGTCCCTTGGCTGTGGCAAGTTCCATGAAAATGATGCCCTCATCCGGGAGTTCATCCTCTTTCCGGATGATCCTTGCCTGAATGCCTGCTCTTTCGGCTGCCTTCGCAAGTGCTGCGCCGTTTCGCGCGATCACGGCGGTCAGTCCCTTCGACGGCGTATCTCCGCTCCCGAGGGCAGACTGGAAAGCCGCATCATATCCGTCCCGGAGGCCGGAAAGGATCACGGGTTCGGTGCCCGTTTCCCGCACGGACGAGATCCGGATCCTGTCTGATTCCTCGAGAAGCCCCGAGAACAGCGCTGTGATCTCCGGCGTTGCGCGGTAGCTCGTCATGAGCGGAAGTTCCTTGCATTCCTTTCCCCTTGCGGCAAAAAGCTCCCGGATCCCGGCAAAGGAAACGGTCCCTTCCCGGATGGACTGGTTCTCATCTCCCAGAAGGAGGAATCTTGCATTGGGGTAAAATTTCTCCAGGACCATGAGCTGGGCAGGGGTATAGTCCTGCACCTCATCGATGCATACGTAGCGCGTGCTCCTGTCGCAGACCCCGGTCAATTCCATCTTCAGCCAGAGCCATTCCAGAGAGGAGAGTTTCTCCTTATGCAGGATCCTCCGGCCTATTCTGTCGAACCGGAGCCAGTGGAAGTTCCGGATAACGGAAAGTGCCCCGCCGTAGCGGTTCTCGATATCGCGGGATTCGGCTGTGTTCTCTTCATCGCCGCGCTTTCCCCGTCCCCGGGATTCGCCGGCATCCTTTCCTCTTCCGTCCCGGTCTTCGTTTCGTTTCCTTCTTCCGATACGCCGGACCTCTTCCTCCAGCGCATCCTGCGCAATGCCGAAAAGCCGCGGTCCCGGCGCGATATGCCCGTATTTTCCAAGGATCTTCAGGATCCTTCCGGCCGAAAGGATCTCTTCCCCGCTCTGCCGGATCCCCGCAAGATCCCCTGCTTCAAATGTCAGCCCGGATACCGCTTCGGAAAGACGCTTCAGGTCCTCTGCCGAAGTCTTATACCCGGCGCTTCTTCCCGCACCCTCTGACTCCAGGAAATCCGCCATGGTCATGGTCACGGGATTTGTTTCTCCAAGGTCCGGCAGAACGTTCTCAATGTATTTCCCAAAGACCGGATTCAGGGTGATGAGCACCACGTTTTCCGGGCGGAGCGTCTTCCTCTCCCGGTAGAGAAGATAGGCGATCCTCTGGAGAAGGACGGACGTCTTTCCGCTTCCGGCAATGCCGTTGACCAGGATGGCCGGCACGTTCGGATACCGGATCACGGCATTCTGCTCCTTCTGGATCGTTGCCGTGATTGCCTGCATCCTGCCGTTATGGTCCCTGGAAAGCCGGGACAGTAGGAGCGGGTCCTGGATGGCGATCATCGTATCGAAAAAGGACAGCAGCCGGTCTCTCCGGATCTCGAACTGCCGGCGAAGAAGGAGTTCTGCTTCGATCTTCCTTCCGTCTGCCATATAGGATGTTTTTCCGTTCTCCTGATTGTAATAGGTCTCGGCCACCGGCGATCTCCAGTCGATGATCATCCTCTCCCGACTGTTCTTCCGGACCTCCGCGCGGCCGATGTACAGATCCTCCGGCTCTTCCTCCGGATCAAAGCGAAGCCGGATCTTTGCAAAATACGCGCTCTCCTCCAGCATCTTCACGCGCTCGAGTTCTTCGGAAAGAGAGCCCGCCATGATGTTGTAGCCGTCAATGACATGGTTCATGACCTCGAATTCCGCATATGTTTCCTGCGCGTTGACATCGCTGTCGAAATTCAGCGTCATGTCGTCCCAGATATTTTTCCGCTCTTCCTGGACGCTCCCGCGGATCTTATCGATCTTTTCTTCCAGCTCGCTGTGCAGCCTTACAAGACAGGCGTACACCTCTTTAAGATGCGCCTGTTCCATCCGCTGTGCCTTTTCCTGTAATTCATCCGATGCATTGTATTCGGATTTATATGAATCCACCATCCGTTACCTCGCAGATCTTAATTCCAAAGTCTGTCATGTAAATAAACTGTCGCCTGTTATTATACTCCGGAGTCACGGGGACAGGTACACTGACTCACATCCCGGGGCTTTTTTGGGGCGCTTTGGCTGCGAAATTCCTGTGATTTGCAGAAAGCACATCTGTATCCGGTACCGGAAAATGAATTCGTCCGTAGTGGTCCCAGGGAACAGGGTCATTTTAAGACCGGAAAATGGAAATCTTCATCTGCATCCTGTGACCGGAAGAGTTTGCATCCGTAGCCGGCTGCAGAGATTGCCAGTCAGAAAGACAGGCAACCGGAATATGGTCATCTGCAGATCATGTCTGCAGGCAGGTGTATCCGTAATTTAAAGAACAACTTCCATAATCGGGAGAATGAAACAGTAATTCTCTCATCTGAAAACGGAATCCGGCAACAGATTCGTCCGTAATTAAAGAGGAGCGGTCGCAGATCCATAAACGAAATCACAAAAAATATTCGTGTGTCCCCAACTCTTTTTGTCCTATAACCCACAGCTCACGTCATGACAGCTCCTGAACAAAAAAAAGAAAGCCCGTTATAAGGCTTTCTCCAGAGCGATAGACGGGGTTCGAACCCGCGACCTCCACCTTGGCAAGGTGGCGTACTACCAACTGTACTACTATCGCAAATATGAAACTGTTCCATCCTTTACAGATGAGAGCGATAGACGGGGTTCGAACCCGCGACCTCCACCTTGGCAAGGTGGCGTACTACCAACTGTACTACTATCGCATTT
>CAMNCY010000130.1 GCA_946534785.1 uncultured Lachnospiraceae bacterium
TCCTCAACGACGCCGTCTACAAGGAACTCGACAAGATGAAAGACAAAGTTGATGCTTGAGCAGCAACGTGTTGACGCGTAAGCAGTAACCGGTAGATAGCTTGAGCATCATAAACACTGTCACTTACAGGAAAAAAACGGGATGCAGCCGGTAAAAATACCGGTTGCATCCCTTGTATTTCCTGTGGTAATATTACACTGTTGCGCACTATAAAAGGCTGCGCAGCGAAAGGACTACTATACTGCACACATTTCCCGCAGATGCCGGGTGGCGCCGAAGACCGGCGCAGGCATGGTCCGCGATGAATATCGAACTGCAGAAAAGGGAATGTGGAAGCGCAACCGAATGGAGGAAAAGAAAATGAGCGTAGTATCAATGAAAGAACTGCTGGAAGCAGGTGTGCACTTCGGTCACCAGACAAGACGCTGGAACCCCAAGATGGCTCCCTACATCTTCACCGAGAGAAACGGGATCCACATCATCGATCTTCAGAAGTCCGTCATCAAGGTAGATGAGGCTTACAAGGTCGTTTCCGAGATCGTCGGCCAGGGCGGCACCGTTCTGTTCGTCGGCACAAAGAAGCAGGCACAGGATGCAGTAAGGACTGAAGCACAGCGCTGCGGCATGTACTATGTCAACCAGAGATGGCTCGGCGGCATGCTGACCAACTTCAAGACCATCCAGTCCAGAATCGCCCGTCTGAACAAGATCAACCAGATGCAGGAAGACGGCACCTTCGATGTTCTTCCCAAGAAGGAAGTCGCGAAGCTGATGAAGGAGCAGGAGAAGCTGGAGAAGAACCTCGGCGGTATCCGCACCATGGAGCACATCCCGGACGTTATCTTCGTAGTAGATCCCAAGAAGGAAAAGATCTGCGTCAACGAAGCACAGGCTCTGGGCATTACCCTGATCGGCATTGCTGATACCAACTGCGATCCCGATGAGCTGGATTACATCATCCCCGGCAATGACGACGCGATCCGTGCTGTCAAGCTGCTTTGCGGCAAGATGGCTGACGCTGTCATCGAGGCACGCCAGGGTGAGGAAAACGTTGATTCCACAGAGCAGGATGCTCTTGCAGCTGAGTCTGCGGCAAGCGAAGCAGAACAGGCAGCAGAGGGTACTCTTTAATCGCAGGTCACGGACAGGTTCCGCATATACAGGAGGATAAGACAATGGCAATTACAGCCGCTCAGGTAAAGGAGCTCAGAGAAATCACAGGCGCCGGCATCATGGATTGCAAGAAGGCGCTTACACAGACAGACGGCAACATGGACGAGGCCGTTGAAGTACTCAGAAAAGCAGGCGCTGCAAAAGCTGAGAAGAAGGCAAACAGGATCGCTGCAGAAGGCCTTTGCCTTGTAGCTACGGAGGGTGACACAAAGGCAGCTGTCGTAGAGGTCAACTCCGAGACAGACTTTGTTGCAAAGAACGAGTCCTTCAAGGCATATGTCGAGAAGGTCGCTGCACAGGCTCTGAAGTCCGATGCCGCTGATATGGATGCATTCCTGGCAGAGAGCTGGATCGATGATGCTTCCAAGACCGTCAAGGACAGTCTGGTAGACATGATCGCCGTTATCTCCGAGAAGCTTTCCATCAGAAGATTCCAGAAGGTGGAAGCAAAAGACGGTATCGTAGCAGCATATACACACGGCGGCGGAAGAATTTCCGTTCTTGTCGAGGCTGCAACGGATGTCGTGAACGACGAGATCAAGGAAGCGGTCAGAAACGTTGCGATGCAGGTCGCAGCTCTTTCTCCCAAGTATGTAAAGCAGGATGATATCCCGCAGGATTATCGCGATCACGAGAAGGAGATCCTTCTTGCACAGGCGATCGCCGAGAACGAAGCTCTTCCCGAGAATAAGAGAAAGCCTCAGCAGATCATCGAAAAGATGCTGATCGGCAGACTGAACAAGGAATTCAAGGAAATCTGCCTGAATGACCAGGTCTATGTCAAGGCAGAAGACGGCAAGCAGACCGTTTCCGCTTATCTTGCAGAAGTCGGCAAGAAGAACGGTGCTTCCATCTCCATCAAGCAGTTCGTACGTTTCGAGACGGGCGAAGGCATGGAGAAGAAGGAAGAGAACTTTGCCGAAGAGGTCATGGCTCAGGTCAAGGGCTGATAAAGACTCCGGTTCCGAAGTTTTCGGGTTCTGAAGAATTCTTGGGCGCTTATTCCCGCGGGGAGTAGGCGCCTTTGTCATACATTTACCGCCACGCCGCAATGTGGTATTATAAAGAACAATATAAATCCGGTCAGAAGAGCTGAAAGGAGAAGAATGATTTTCAGACGAATCAATAAAACGACTATCAACTGTATCATATCTCAGCAGGACCTTATCGATAACAACATCCGGATGGATGACTTCTTTGAAAAAAAGAAAGCCGCCATGGAATATCTGCGCAGCGTCGTCATGGAAGCTGCCAGAAAAGAGAACTTCAATCTCCAGGGCGAATACACCACCATGCGGATCAGCGTTCTTCCGGATCACTCTATTTCCCTGACCCTTTCCGAGGGATATTCTCCCGCAAGAGAGGCGGCTGCAAACAGCCTGTTCCCGCCCGGAACGGATCCGGATGCACTTCCCGGACGGATCGAGATGCCGGCCTCTTACGCGAAAGACAACGGACTGCAGGGCGAGTATGTTTTCCTCTTTTCCACCATGGAGGAGATCATCCTGTGCTGCCGCCACGTGGTATCTTACGGGGAGACAGCTTTTGAATCCTCTCTCTATCAGGGCACGGAAGGCTATTATCTCCTGATCCGCAAGACACAGCAGTCCGGAACGGAATTCGAAAAGCTGGTCTTTTCCATGAATGAGTTCGGAGAACTTCTGAACGTCGGAGCCGGCAGGATGGCATTTATAAAGGAGCATGAGCGTTGCATTCTGGAGAAAAACGCAGTACAGGTACTGGCGGCACTGTAAGGCTGAATAAATACCTGGCCTCCTGCGGCATCTGTTCAAGACGGGAAGCAGACGCCCTGATCGAGCAGGGGCTTGTGACCGTGGATGAGGAACAGGCATATCCCGGCATGCTGGTGAGCGGCCGGGAGAAGATCAAGGTCCGGGATACCATCGTGCGAAGGAAGGACCGTAAGATCGTCGTTGCCTTCTATAAACCGGCCGGCGTCACCACGACCCGGTCTGACCCCCATGCGAAGGTGACGCTGGAGGATGTTTTCCGGTATCCGGTCCGCCTGACCTATGCGGGAAGGCTGGACAGGGAGAGCGAAGGACTGCTTCTTATGACGAACGACGGCGATCTCATCAATGCGATGATGCGCGGATCGGCAGGCCATGAGAAGGAATATATCGTACGGACAAGGTCGAAGATCAGCGACATGCAGCTTCACCGGATGGAGAAGGGCGTCTGGCTGAAGGACCTGGAGGTGAAGACCCGGCCCTGCCGCATCGAGCGCCTCGGGGACTATACCTTCCGGATCGTCCTGACCCAGGGCCTGAACCGGCAGATCCGGCGCATGTGCAAAGCGGTCGAGAGCGACGTGAAGACACTCAAGCGCGTCCGCGTCCTCAACATTACCGTGAAAGGTCTCCATCCCGGCATGATGCGGGAGATCACAGGAGACGAACTGAAAGAATTATATTCGCAGGCAGGACTTGCATACGAGGACTGACAGGTACCGCCGGAAAGAGGAAACATGGAGACAACACCGGGCAGCAGAATGAAAGAGCTGGTCGATCTTCTGAACAGGGCATCCCGCGCATATTATGCGCAGGATGAAGAGATCATGTCGAATTTCGAGTATGACAGGCTCTATGATGAGCTTGTCGCCCTCGAAAAATCCACCGGCGTCGTTCTTGCGGATTCCCCGACGGTAAACGTCGGGTATGAGGCTGTGGACGAGCTTCCGAAGGAACGGCATGAGAAGCCGATGCTTTCCCTGGACAAGACCAAATCCCGCGAAGAGCTGCAGAGCTGGCTGAACGGCCATACGGGACTCCTTTCCTGGAAGCTGGACGGGCTTACCGTCGTCCTGACCTATGAGAACGGACAGCTGGCAAAAGCCGTTACCCGAGGGAACGGCGAGGTCGGCGAAGTCATCACCGCAAATGCGCGTGTCTTTAAGAATATTCCCCTGTCCATTCCTTTTAAGGGGAGGCTGATCCTTCGCGGGGAAGCCATCATACGTTATTCGGATTTTGAAAAGATCAATGAAGAGTTGGAAGAGGAGGCCGTCCGGGAAGGAAATCCCCAGGACGTCCGCTACAAGAATCCGCGGAACCTGTGTTCCGGGTCTGTCCGCCAGCTCAATAATGCCGTAACGGCAAAGCGCCAGGTGCGCTTTTACGCCTTTTCGCTGGTGAGTGCGGAAGGCGAAGACTTCGGCAATTCCAGGCTGGCCCAGTTCCGCTTTCTTGCAGAACAGGGCTTTGATGTCGTGGAGCATTACCTCGTGGAGGAAGATACCATCCAGGAGAGGATCTCCTATTTTGAGAAAAAGATCGCCCATGACGAAAGCCGCGGCGGGAAGATCTATGACATCCCCTCCGACGGACTGGTCCTTCTTCTGGAGGACATCGCCTACGGGGAATCCCTGGGAAGCACGGCAAAATTCCCGAGAAACGCCATCGCCTTCAAGTGGCAGGATGAGACCAGGGAGACGATCCTCCGGGAAGTGGAGTGGAGCGCCTCGAGGACGGGCCTGATCAATCCCGTTGCGATCTTTGATCCCGTGGAGCTGGAGGGGACTACCGTCCGGCGCGCGAGCGTCCACAACGTGAGTATCGTCCGGCAGCTGAAGCTCGGGATCGGGGATACGATCCGGGTCTACAAGGCCAACATGATCATCCCCCAGATCGCGGAAAACCTGACAGGTTCCGATACTTTGCAGATACCTGAGGTCTGCCCCGTCTGCGGCGGAAAAACGCAGATCCGGGCCGAAAATGACGCGGAAGCGCTGTTCTGCATGAACCCTTCCTGTCCCGCCAAGAAGCTGAAGGCCTTTTCCCTTTTCGTTTCCAGGAGCGCCATGAATATCGAAGGCCTCTCGGAAATGACGCTGGAGAAATTCATCGCCGAGGGCTTTATCCATGAATTCGCGGACATCTACCGCCTTTCGGACCACAAAGAAAAGATCGTGCAGCTGGAGGGCTTCGGCGAAAAGTCCTATGAGAAGCTTTCGGAAGCGGTCGAAGCATCCCGCAGGACAACGCCCAGAAGACTCCTGACCGCCGTCGGGATCCCCGGGATCGGGGCCAGCGGCGCAAGACTGATCTGCGCCCACTTTGACAACGACCTTGAAAAGATCTGCCAGGCTTCCCCGGAAGAGCTGGGAGAGATCGACGGGATCGGCCCCGTGCTTGCGAAGAACTTCTCCGAATGGTTTACCGAAGAAGAGAATGCGGACATGTTCCGGCGCCTGGTATCCGAGGTCGAGATAACGCGCCAGGATCCTTCCACGACATCCCTTGCGGCACAGGCGGGAGGAGCGGCAGAAGATGGAG
>CAMNCY010000131.1 GCA_946534785.1 uncultured Lachnospiraceae bacterium
GGTTTTCAATTGTAAACAACGAGTCAGCGTACCTGTCCCCGCGACTCGTCCTCGGACTCACCGGCTCACCTTGAAATACTCTCTCTATTCCCAATATAATGGAAACAGCATAGTCATACAAGTCATACCATAATCTGTGGAGGCACAGTCAGCCATGGCAGGAACGATTGCGGATATCCGGTGTCCCGATTGCGGCGCGCCGGCACAATATGATATCATCCGGCAGGATTATCACTGCGCCTACTGCGGCGGTTCGGTGAAGGTCCGGGAAGCCATTGCACAGAAAAAAGGGTTCCGGCGACTGCAGCAGGAAAAGATCCGGAAAAGCGCCGAAGGCCGCAGCCTGATGCACGCGAACTGCACGGGGTGCGGTGCGGAGCTTGTGTTCGAAGAAAGCGAAGCGCAGAGTTCCTGCGCGTTCTGCGGCGCGACGCTGGTCCGCAGAGACTACATCGCATCCAAAGAACTGCCCGAAATGATCATCCCCTTCCGGATCACAAAGGAAGAGGCGGCGCAGTGTCTTTCCGACTGGTGCCGGAAAAACGCCGGTAAAGATGAAGCAAAGCATCTCAAAGGACATGAAAACGAGCTGCAGGGCTTCTACCTCCCCTATGAGCTGATCCGCGGTCCTGTCGGCTGCAAGGTCAGCCGCATGGACAGCGCCCGCTCCTATTTCTGCAGCGGATATGTGGACCGGGTTTTCGTGAACAGTTCAAAGCAGCTGGACAACCGTCTTCTGGATGCGATGGAGCCCTATGAACTGGAAGATCTGAAGGAATTCGACTTCGCCTACACGGCGGGACAGCGGATCAAGATCCGGGATACGGACGACAAAGAATTTCTGAAAAGGATACAGAGCGAGGTCTCGGACGATTACCGCCCGACGGTGGAAAAGACCCTCGGCACAAAAGCACTGGATATCGACATCGACCCGCAGGAGGCTGTGCGTATGCCTCTTTTGCTGCCCGCCTACTACATCCGCACCGGCAGCACCATCGCCGCCGTGAACGGGCAGACCGGCAAGGTCAGCGTGCTCGCGGAAAAGCCCTCGCACTATTATTTCCTTCCCTGGTGGCTGAAGGCGATCCTTGCGACCGCCGTGATCTGCCTTGTCACATTTGCCGGAATGACGCTTTTCGGCGCGGACCGCGGCAATGCGATCATCTGCACCGGCGTCCTGGGGCTGATCACGCTCATCGTGACCCTCTGCGCCTACAGCGACACGATCAAAAACAGCTTCCGGGTGGAGTCGGAGCGAAAGGTATTTACCTCCTCCGGCGGATCTTATCACCGAAGCGGCAGGGACGGCGAACACCTTGTACAGGATGCCCGGGATAACGCGGCAGGCAGCCCGTCAGACAATGCGTCATACAGTGCAGCCGCGGCAGACATCTCCCCCGTCTTCTTTGAGAAAATCGAGGGAAAACAGCAGCCCGTGCAGCTGGTCTTCTCTTCCATGCAAAGGAAGCTCCGGACAGCCGCGCTTGCCATCATCGTCCTGTTCCTTCCGGTGATCATCGCCCTCTTCCTCAACGGCTTCGACTTCCGGCGCCTGGAACTTGGCGGCTCCGCGGTGTGGTTCTGCATCATGGTGCCCGTGATCCCGATCTATATCCTGAAATTCAGCGTGATCGAACTCTACGAAAGGCCCTGGATCTACCTGCTTTCCGAAGACGGAAGCCGCAAAAGATATAAAGGAAAAAAAGCCGACTCCATCCGCCCCGACAAAGATCTTTTGAAAAGCATCCTCCGGGCCCTGATCGTCCCGCCGGCAAGCCTCGGCATATGGTTCGCGATCCTCTGCTTTATCACGATGTGTTACCTGACCGCATTCGGATTTGACTGAGCCCGCTGAGCCCGCCGGAACCGCCGGCACTGCTGAAACGGCTGAAACGGCCGCGAACCCGCCGAACCCGCCGCCCGGCATCGGGCCTCAGCGGCAAAAAATATTTTACCAGAAAGCAAGAAAGCATTTTTATATCATGAATGAACAAGCCCCCAACACCCCCCGGCAGAATCCTCTCGGCACGAAGCCGGTAGGATCCCTCCTTCGCTCTTTTGCCGTTCCGAGCATCGTCGCGATGCTGGTCGGCTCCCTCTACAACATCGTCGACCAGTTCTTCATCGGACAGAAGATCGGAGAACTGGGAAATGCAGCGACCAATATTGCTTTTCCGCTGTCCACCTGCTGTATCTCCATTGCCCTCCTGTTCGGCATCGGCGGCGCGGCTGCCTTTAACCTTGCCATGGGCGAAGGAAAGCGGAAGGAAGCGGTCGACTACATGGGAAATGCGACTTCCATGGTCTTCATATGCGGCACGCTCCTTGCCGTCATCTCCGAGATCTTCCTGCGGCCCCTTCTTTTATTTTTCGGGTCTCCCGCGGAAGTCCTGCCCTATGCCGAGGAGTATGTCAGGGTCACGGCCATCGGTTTCCCCATGCTGATCTTCACCTCCACCGGCGGACACCTTATCCGTGCGGACGGACGGCCCAGGGTCAGCATGTTCTGCAGCCTGATCGGCGCTATTATCAATACTTTTCTGGATGCGCTGTTCGTCTTCGGCTTTAACTGGGGGATGTTCGGCGCCGCCTTCGCGACGATCATCGGACAGTACGCGTCGGGCCTGCTTTCCCTCTGGTTCCTGCTGCACGCACAGACGGTAAAGCTCACCGCGGAAAATTTCATTCCCCGCGCGGCGGGCGTCAGCAGGATCGTATCCCTGGGCTTTGCGCCTTCCATCAACCAAATCTCCATGACCATCGTGCAGATCGTGCTGAACAATTCCCTGCGCTATTATGGGAGCCTCTCTTCCTATGGCTCCTCCATTCCGATCGCCTGCGTCGGTATCATCTCCAAGGTCAACATGGTCTTCATGTCCTTTGTCATCGGCCTCTCCCAGGGCATGCAGCCGATCGTCAGCTTCAATTACGGCGCAAAAAAATACGCCCGCGTCCGGGAAGGCTATCTGAAAGCCATCCGGACGGGCGCTGTTTTTGCAATAACGGCGTTCCTGCTTTTCCAGATTTTTCCGAGACAGATCATGTCCATCTTCGGGGAAGGTTCACCGGAGTACTTTGCCTTCGGCATCAGTTACTTTCGGATCTACCTCCTGTTCACCTGCGTGAATTTCCTGCAGCCGATCTCCTCCAACTTCTTTACCGCGATCGGCAAGCCTAAGCGGGGAACCTTCCTCTCCCTGACGAGGCAGATCATCTTCCTGCTGCCGCTGATTCTGCTTTTCCCCCTGTTCCTTGGGATCGACGGGATCCTGTACGCAGGGCCGTGCGCGGACCTTGCCGCCGCACTGGTGTCGGGGATCCTTGTTTTCCGCGAGCTCAGGGCACAGCGCGTCCTGATGCTGACGCAGGATGCAGATGCCGCATAAAACTCATCTGCTCTCCGGCTGCTGCCCGGACGCATCCTGCCCGTATGCTTCCATCATGCGGTCCAGGAATGCCGAGAGCAGCCGGTTCATTTCCGCATAATCGTAGGCCAGGAGTTCTTCCCGCGTCTGCACGAAGTGCCCCTTCGGCTGCCAGCCGGGACCCGCGTCCCGGATCCCGTCCGCCATGATCTTCCGGGTGAATTCCATATGGGTCTGGAAGCCGTACAGAAACTTTCCGTACCGGACGATCTGCCGGGGGCACCCCTCGCTCTTTGCCAGGATCACGGCGTCGGGGGTAAGCCCCGGCATGTCGTTATGCCACTCGCCGGCATCGAACGCATCGGGGAAATCCCGGAAAAACAGATCTTCCCTTCCCTCTTTCGTAAGCCGCGCGCGTACTGGCCCGATCTCGCATTCGGGGCTGTGCTCATAGGCGCCGCCCATGGCTTCCCCGAGAAGCTGCGCCCCGAGGCACACGCCGATCACGGCTTTCCCGGCATCCGCATATTTCCGGATGAGCGCCTTTTCTGCCGCAGCGTCATAATAGGCGCACTCCTGTCTCGTCATGGCGGGGTTCTGGTACCCGCCGAGGACGATAAGAAGATCCGCCTCCGCTTCCTTTGGCACCTCTTCCATCTTCCAGCATCGGGTATATGAGACCTCATGCCCGTTCCGGAGCGCCCATTCCAGGTACTCGCCGGGCGTGACCCAGTCATCCTGCTGAATGATATGTATTTTCACGATTTCTTCTCCTGACGGTTCCGGCAGATCCCGGCCTCAGAGTCCGAAGACCTCCGCCGTTTTCTGCATGCGCGCGGAGACTTCCACGCCGAAGGGACAGCGCTCCTCGCAGCCGCGGCACCCGATGCACTCGGACGCGGTATGCGCCAGCGCCCGGTAATGCTCCCGGATGCTCTCCGGCACTTCCGGCTGGGAAACGGCCAGGTCATAGAATTTATTCACCATCGCGATGTCGATGTCCACGGGACAGGGCTTGCAGTGTCCGCAATAGGTACATTGTCCCTTATAGGAATGGAGCGGCGCATTCGCGATGACGGAAGCGTAGTCCTTCTCTTCGTCTGCCGCGGTCTCGTAGGCGATGGCCGCATCCACCTGCTCCTTCGTATCATACCCGCACAGGATCGAAGAGACGCCCGGTCTTGTCAGGCTGTAGTGGATCAGCTGTTTCGGTGTAAAAGCAACACCAAAGGGCGATCTTTCCGCATCGAAAAGTCTTCCTCCGAAGAATCCCTTCATAACGGTGATGCCGATATTTTTCTCCTCACAGAGCCGGTAAAACTCCGCCCGTTCCGGATCGATCCCGGAAAAAGCTTCGTTCTCATATCCCCCAAACATGGAATCCAGGTCTTCGGTTGCGGGCCGCATGTCGAAGGCGGGATTGATGCTGAAGAGGATCATCTCGATAAAACCGGTCTCCACCGCGAGCTTTCCGATCTTCGGGTTGTGGGTGGAAAGGCCGATATGCCGGATCACGCCTTTTTCATGGAGCTCATGGACATACTTGATATAGTCGCCGTTCATGGCGTTGTTCCAGTCTTCCATGGAATCGATGTAATGGATCATGCCAAGGTCCACGTAGTCGCTGCGGAACCTTGCCAGAAGATCTTCGAACGCCGGCTTTACGTATTTCATGTCGCGGGTGCGGACGTACTGGCCGTTCTGCCAGGTGGAGCCGATGTGTCCCTGCACATACCAGGTATCCCGGCAGCCTTCCATTGCTTTTCCGATGATGTCCCTGGATTTGGGATCCGGCATCCAGCAGTCCACGATGTTGATGCCCTTCTTGTGGGCATACTTCAGAAGTTCGACGGAATGGTTCTCGTCGTGCCGCTCCAGCCATTCGCCGCCGAAGCCGATCTCACTGACCTTAAGTCCTGTTTTTCCAAGTGTCCTGTAATTCATATGCTACCCCCTGATATTCTTATTGATGATCTTTGTGCCTGCCCGGCGCTGCCGGTATCACTGCCACATTTCCGGCCCGCCGGGGCCGACGGTATCACTGCCGCACTTCCAGCCCGCCGGGGCCGCTGGTAACGGTGATGTCTCCGAAGCGGGTCTC
>CAMNCY010000132.1 GCA_946534785.1 uncultured Lachnospiraceae bacterium
AGCCATGGAATCGATGATGCGGGCGAACGCTTCATAGGTGGCAAAAAATCCGTGCCGGCCCGTCAGCAGGTACCCTTCCAGCCAGCCTTCGCACATATGCTCGGAAAGCATGGAGTCCATGATGCGTCCGTCGGGAGCCAGGTACTCGTCGCTCTCGTAGATATCTTCGTTCCAGTCGCGGTTTTCCGCCTCAAAAACATGATTCAGCCGGTTCGACATGGTCTCGTCGGGTCCGAAGATACGGAAGTTCCGGGCATCCTTGTTCAGCTTGAAAATATCACGGATGAACTTGCCGACCTCGATCATGTCCTGGCCGTCCTTCTCGCCGTGGTCGCCGATCTGGAATTCATAATCGCGGAAATCGGGCATGCGGAGATCCTTCAGAAGTTCGCCGCCGTTTGCGTGGGGGTTCATGCCGATACGGGCATTGCCCACAGGAGCCAGTTCCCGGTAAGTGGGAAGGAGCGTTCCGTTCTCATCGAACAGCTCTTCCGCATGATAGCTGTGGAGCCATTTGTCGAGCTCTTCGAGATGCTCGGGCTTGTCCATGGCGATCGGCACCTGGTGCGCGCGGAAGGAGCCTTCGATCTGCTTTCCGTCAACGGTCTTCGGACCGGTCCAGCCCTTGGGAGTGCGCAGCACGATCATGGGCCACAGAGGACGTTCCTTGACGCCGTTCTCACGGGCATCCTTCTGGATGCTCTTGATGCTTTCGATGACCTTGTCCATGGTCTCCGCCATCAGACGGTGCATCGTCATCGGATCGTCGCCTTCCACAAAATAAGGCTCCCAGCCGGTGCCGTGGAAGAAGGATACGATCTCTTCATGGGTCATGCGGGCGAAGATGGTGGGATTCGCGATCTTGTAGCCGTTCAGGTGCAGGATCGGAAGCACCGCGCCGTCCGTAACGGGATTCAGGAATTTATTGCTGTGCCAGGAGGTGGCAAGAGGGCCTGTCTCTGCCTCGCCGTCGCCGACGGTAACCGCCGCGATCAGGTCCGGATTGTCAAAGACCGCGCCGAAAGCATGCGCGATGCCGTAACCGAGCTCGCCGCCTTCATTGATGGAGCCGGGCGTCTCGGGCGCGCAGTGACTGGGCATTCCGCCGGGGAAGGAGAACTGCTTGAACATCTTCTGCATGCCGGCTTCGTCCTGGGAAATATTGGGATAGATCTCGGTATAGCTGCCGTCCAGCCAGTCATTGGCGATGAAGAAGTTTCCGCCGTGACCGGGACCGGAAAGCAGGATCAGGTCCAGGTCATACCGCTTGATCGCACGGTTCAGGTGCACGAAAACAAAGTTCTGGCCGGGCACCGTTCCCCAGTGGCCGACGATTTTTTTCTTGACCATATCCCGGGTCAGGGGCTCTTTGAGCATCGGGTTCTTCAGAAGATAGAGCTGGCATGCGGAGAGATAGTTGGCGGCACGGAAATAGCCGTCCATCCTGGTCAGCAGCTCTTCCGTGATCGGGCCCTTCTCGGCGCAGGTCACATTTACAGCATCACTCATAAGCAAGACCTCCTTAAAAATGAACAGATTGCATTTCGTCCGCATCAGAAAGCCGGACGTTATTATTTTAACATAATGGCTGTGGTAATATACAGGCAGGCATGACTTCATACAGAGTTTTTTGTATAATCAATTCCCATTATTTACGGAAGGCAGATTTTTCTGTAGAATGCTGATGGACCGAAAGATACAGACCCGGCAGCGGGGCTGATGGATCATACAAAGAAAGATGAGGAAAAATATGAAAGCACGCGTATACATAGACGGAAGCGAGGGTACGACAGGACTGCGCATCAACGAACGGTTCCGCGGAAGGGACGACATTGAACTTTTAAAGATCGACCCCGCTCTGCGCAAGGACCCGGAAGAGAGAAAGAAGCTGATCAACGCATCGGACATCACCTTCCTCTGCCTGCCGGATGCGGCGGCAAGAGAAGCAGTCAGCCTCGTGGAGAATGAAAATGTCACGATCATCGATTCCTCCACGGCCCACAGGACGGAGCCCGGCTGGGCTTACGGATTCCCGGAACTTTCCGAAGACCACCGCAGTGCCATCGAAAGCGGAAAGAGGATCGCCGTTCCCGGCTGCCATGCGACGGGCTTTATTTCTCTTGTCTATCCTCTGGTAAAACATGGCATCCTGCCCGCAGACTACCCGGTCGCTTCTTTTTCCCTGACCGGCTACAGCGGCGGCGGGAAAAAGATGATCGCCCAGTACGAAGGCGAAGGACGGGATCCTGAACTGGATTCCCCCAGAGAGTACGCCCTTTCCCAGAAGCATAAACACCTGAAGGAAATGAAATTCGTTACGGGACTTTCCCGGGAACCGCTGTTTTCCCCCATCGTGGCGGATTACTATAACGGCATGCTGGTGAGCGTTCCGCTGTACACGGATATTTTAGGAAGCGGCGCATCCGGCAGACCGACCCCTGCCTCCGTCCGGGACATGTTGGCGGAGCACTACAAAGACCAGCCCTTCATCCGGGTCATGCCCCTCGGCGAAGAGGAGAAGACTTCGAATTTCCTCGGCAGCAACAACTGCGCCGGCTGGGACGGTCTGCAGATCTTCGTGACAGGAAACGAGGAGAGGATCCTGGTTTCCTCCAGGTTCGACAACCTCGGAAAAGGTGCATCCGGCGCGGCGATCGAGTGCATGAACCTGGTGCTCGGGTGCGATTCCGCCAAGGGACTGAACCTGTAAGTCTTCTGCGGATCCCGCCAAGGGGCCGGACCTATAAGTTTCTGCAGATCCCGCCAAAGGGCTTAACCTGTAAGCTTTTTCTGCCATCCGGCAGGAAAAATATGATATGATAAGCTTTGGTGCTGTAAAGTTTTCATTTTTAATCATATTTTTCCATATTCAGATGAATCGCGACCCCTTGTGGACCGCGACGTGAGGTGATAAGACCATGAGATGTCCGTTCTGCGGAAAGGAAGACAACCGAGTCATTGATTCCAGGCCTGTTGAGGAGAATAACTCCATCCGCCGGCGCAGGATCTGCGATGCCTGCGGAAGGCGCTTTACGACCTATGAGAAGGTCGAGACGATCCCGCTCGTCGTTATCAAAAAGGACAATAACCGCGAGCCTTACGACAGGGCCAAGATCGAAGGCGGCATCCTTCGTGCCTGCCACAAGCGTCCCGTTTCCGTGAACCAGATCAAACGGACCGTGGACGAGATCGAAGCGGAGATCTTCGACCGCGAGGAAAAAGAGATCTCCAGCCGTGAGATCGGCGAGCTGGTCATGGAAAAAGTCCATTCCCTCGACCCCGTCGCCTATGTCCGTTTTGCTTCCGTTTACCGCGAATTCAAGGACGTCGAGACCTTTATGGACGAGCTGGAGAAGGTCCTGAAGGCGGAGAATACCAGGAAGCTCACGGAGCGGTAAGCGTCTATGGGAAAGGGTCTGTATCCTGACCTCTGGGTCAGGTCCGCATATGACATTGATTATGAAGGCCTTATGGAGCGGGGGCTTGCCGGCGTGATCTTTGACATTGACAACACGCTGGTCCTGCCGGATGAGCCCTGCGACGACAGGGCCAGGGCGCTTTTTGCAAAGCTGCACGGGCTGGGGCTTAAGACCTGCATCCTCTCGAATAATACGGGAAAGCGGGCCTCGGATTTTGCCGGGGAGGCGGGGAGCCCTGTGGTGACCGGCGCCTTAAAGCCGTTTCCGGGAAAATATAAGGAAGCGGTGGAGAAGCTGGGACTTCTTCCTTCGCAGGTGTTTTTCGTCGGCGACCAGATCTATACGGATATCTGGGGCGCCAACAACGCGGGACTTTATTCGGTGCTCACGGTGCCCTTTACGTATAAGGAAGAGCCGCAGATCGTCCTGAAAAGGAAACTGGAAAAACCCGTGATCGCCGGTCTGAAGAAGCGGTTCAAAGCGCCGCTTCAGGGGTAAAGGGCTAAGCGCCTTTGGCAATAAGCATCACGACTGCGTAAAACCGACAGAAGACGTCATCGGAGGACAACGATATGCCGGAGCAGGAAATTAAAGGAAGTACAAGATTATGCGGCCTCATCGGCAATCCGGTGAGGCATACTTTTTCTCCGCAGATCCATAATACACTGGCGGATCTGACGGGGCAGGACCTGGTGTATACTGCTTTTCCGGTGGAGAATCCGGAAGGCCTGGATGCAGCGGTCCGGGGCGCGTTCGAGCTGGGGATCCTGGGCATGAACGTGACCGTTCCGTACAAGCAGGACGTCATGAAAAGCCTGGTCGGTATCGATCCGGCAGCAGAACGGATCGGCGCCGTCAATACGCTGGTGCGGACGGAGAACGGATATAAAGGATACAATACGGACTACGTCGGGCTTCGCCGGGCGCTGGAAGATAAGGGAATCTCCCTGAAGGGCAAAAACGTCGTCCTTGTCGGCGCAGGAGGCGCGGCCAGATCCGCAGCGATCCTGTGTGCGGAAGAAGGGGCCGAGTGCCTTGCCATCCTGAACCGTACAGTGGAGAAGGCGCAGTCACTGTGCGATGCAGTCGCCGCGCATTACGATAAGATAAAACTTCTTCCCTTTGACCTTCAGAAGGCGGGGAGCCTTCCCCTGGATGCCTATATCGTAATCCAGTGCACCAACGTGGGGCTTTACCCGAAGGTGCAGGAAACGCCTGTTTCAGATCCGGCCTTTATACGTAAAGCAGAGGCGGTCTATGATCTCATCTATACGCCGGAAGAGACGCGCTTCATGAAGCTTTGCAAGGAGTACGGCATCCCTGCGTGGAACGGAATGGACATGCTGCTATGGCAGGGCGTATCGTCCTTTGAACTTTGGACCGGTGCACAGGTCACGGCGGCGCAGGCGGAAATCGTGAAAAAGAAACTCCGGAAGGTACTGAAGGAGCGGCAGTAAAAAAGCAGGGCGGCCGCGCCGCAGGCAGCGGCAGCAGTGACAGCGGCGATAAAAGATTGATGACCGGGAGTAACGGATGAACAGCTATGTACTGATCGGATTTATGGCATCGGGGAAGACCACCGTGGGAAAAGAACTGTCCCGCCAGTCGGGCCTGCCCCTCATCGATCTGGACCAATGTATAGAAGAGGCGGCGGGAATGCCGATCACGGAGATCTTCCGGACAGAAGGAGAAGAAGGCTTCCGCAGAAGAGAGACCGAAGTCCTGAAGTCACTGGTCCGGGAGAAAGAAGCGGGCGCTCCGCCCTGCATCTATTCCACCGGCGGCGGGATCATCGTAAAACAGGAGAACCACGACCTGCTCAAACGCCTCGGCCTCGTTGTTTACCTCCGCATCCTTCCCCAGACAGTGATCAAACGCACGGGACATGATACCAAACGCCCCCTCCTCCAGGGAGAAGACCGGGAGCAGAAAGTGCGCACACTGATGGAAGCCAGGAAAGAAGCCTACGAAGGCTGCGCAGATATCATCATGGACTGCGACGATTACTGGGCGGATGATATTGCGGAGATGAT
>CAMNCY010000133.1 GCA_946534785.1 uncultured Lachnospiraceae bacterium
GCGGGGCACTGGTTTCCGGCAGATTATAACGAATACCAGATACGGTATTACACGGCGGAAGGGGAACGATTCGGCTGGTATGTTTTCCATCCGCTGCCCGATCCCGATCCTGGCAGCATTAAAGATACATCGGTCCGGATCAGGTACAGGGAAGAGAAACCCTGGGAATTTGAGGCAGTCCGGCGTGTCTGACATAAGGCGGTGATTGATTTGAAGATTCGACGGATGATATGCATTGCATCGTTATTTTCTTTTCTTTGTGTGTTTCTCGGCGGCTGCGCCCCGCTCATGGGAAATGCTCCCCTCGACATAAAAGAGGCGGTAAAAACGGTGGAAGACCGTTATGACATTGACCTGACCCTCCGGAGAATAGCACTGTTCCCGGGAGGCGCGACCTGTGACGTGATCACGGGATGCAAAGAACTTCCCGGCAGGGATATCCGGATATTCCGGTTTGATCACCAGGCGCCGGTACACAGCGATTATATTTATCAGAAGTACGGCGATGAAGCATATGACAGAATATGCAGGACAGTACATACGATCTATCCAGAGGCGCTCATTGTAGTGGAGGACAGCAATTACAATCACTTCACCGCTGACTGGTACAATGCCGACACCACAATCGAAGACTATCTTCTCGACAACCAGCTTCGCGTTAATATTGTGCTTGCGGCGGACTTTGATGAAGAAACGCTGCTCCGGGAGTACCACAGGACGGCGGAGACACTTTCCGGCGCAGGCATTAACAGTCACGGCCTCGGTATTTACTGTATGGAGGACCGGGCCTCAGTCGATGCGGTAAAGACCTATGAACATCTGCCGGATCACCAGTCCTACGAGGGAATTCCGACGGACAGCTTACTGATCTCTGTTACGAATAATTACGGCTCTGTACGGGATTATCTGGAAGACCCGGATGCTGCGGGAATCGTGGTCAATCACGGAAATTCCGATCCGTAAGTATCGCATCATCCCGCCATTTTGGCATCTGCAAAGGAAAGTTTCATGAAAAAGTATGCCTCGCCCATCCTCATGCTGGCGGTCTTCGAGACCGTCGCCGTGACCCTGTGGCTTACAAAAGACAACCTGTTTTACCTTTTTAATTTCAGCTACATCGGCTGCTCCATCGCCCTGGGAATGTTCCTGTTCATTCGGAAATACCGGCATGCCCGCCGCATCGTGCAGCTCCTCGTCGGCCTATACATGCTGGTCTACCTCGGCCTGATCTGCCGGGAGAACATGCAGATCGAAGGCTTCTGGTACTATCTTTTCACAGGTGTATTTGAAGCGGCCACGATCCACTATGCCGTGGCCAAGATCTTCGGGCCCCTGATCTTCGGGCGCGGATGGTGCGGATATGCCTGCTGGACCGCCATGGTCCTGGATTTCCTGCCCTACAAAGTGCCGCAGCAGCCGCGAAAGAGCCTGGGATGGATCCGGTATGTCACCTTTGCCCTCTCACTGATCTTCGTCTCTGCCCTCTTCCTTGCCCATGTCGGAAACATCGAAAGGATCATGTTCCTTGCCTTCATCATCGGAAATGCGGTGTACTATGCTGTCGGAATCATTCTTGCATATGCGTTCAAAGACAACCGGGCATTCTGCAAATACATCTGCCCCGTCACGGTTTTCCTTAAACCCATGAGCCGGTTTGCCCTCCTGCGTGTTACATGCGACAAAGAAAAATGCATCTCCTGCGGGAGATGCAAAAAAATCTGCCCCATGAATGTCGACGTCACCGACAATGCAAGAAGCAGAGAAAATGGCACAGAATGCATCCTTTGCATGGAATGCGTGAAAAACTGCCCGAAAGGGGCTCTGTAAAGGTACCTGTCACCGTTAACGATCTGTGAACGACCTGTTCATCGTCTGTTCATGGTACCAGGTACCCTATCCTATCGTCAGTACGACATCCCCGTCTCCGAGAAGCTCTGTCATCTCTTCGGGGGACAGGTCCACATGGCCGAGTCTGGTATATGCCCAGGAATTGGATCCGTAGAATATAACAATCTGATTGCCGGAATACAGGACGATATCGCCGGCTTCGGTCGTGATCTGCTCATCATTTCTTACAAGGCTCTGCCCGATCGGTCCGACCTGCTCGAAGCCGCCGTACATGGACATCTGAATGGTCAGCGGTCCTTCTCCGGCCAGTTTCATAAGTGCCTCAACCGATGCATTCTGTTCCCAGGTCACCGGGACTTCCGTATCATTGATCTTCAGTTTCACTGTCTGCACCTCTTCTTTCTTCTCCTCTGCCTTTGCTTCGGTCTTCTCCGCATCTCCTGCATCCGGCGTCCCCGTTTCGATCTCGCCGGTCCAGCTCAGGATACCGCCGAACTCGTACACTTTGGTATACCCGATATCGGCAAGCTTCTGCGCAGCCTGTTTGCTGCGGTTTCCGCTCCGGCAATACACCAGAATGACCTGCTCCAGGTCCGGGAGTTCTTCGGGCTGCGCGGATCCTATACTTTCATTCGGGATGCAGACAGCACCCGGAATGTGTCCGGCTTCGTATTCATCCGTTCTTCGGACATCGATGATGATGTGTCCGTCGTCCCCTTCCATCATTTTCTTTGCTTCGTCCTGGGAGATCTGCATATAGCTTCCGCGCTTTTCTTCTTTACCCGCGGCTTCTCCGTTCATTCCGCTGCCGCCCTGCGCGCATGCCGCAAGCAGGAACATAATAGATGCTATCAGGACCGGACGGATAATATAAATAAAACTCTTTTTTCTCATAACCTGCACACCATGATATATTAATTCGGGTTGAATGTTTTCCGGTATATATATAATAACAGACCCATGGGTCATTATCTGCCGGCATGAGTTGCTTTTTTCCTAATTGATATCAAAAATGAATAGCGGCTCAAAAGTAAAACAGATCAGAAGGGACAGCTCATGAAACTGACAATGCTTGGAACGGGCAATGCTCTTGTAACGGAGTGTTATAATACGTGTTATGTCCTGGAAGACGGCGGGCAGTATTTCATGGTGGACGGCGGGGGCGGCAGCGCTGTTCTCCGCCAGCTGAAGCACGCCGGATTCGACTGGATGGATATGCGCCATATTTTTGTAACGCACAAACATATGGATCATCTCACGGGGATCCTCTGGATGGTCCGGATGATCTGCCAGTTCATGCATCACGGTGAATATACGGGCGAGGCATATATCTACTCACATCGCGAAGTCCTGGACCTCCTCCGGGATATCGCGGGAAAACTCCTCCTTAAGAAAGAATCTGCATTCATCGATGAGAGACTCCACCTGGTGGAAGTCCATGACGGCGAAACGATGCATATCCTCGGCCGCGATGTGACCTTCTTTGATATTCAGTCCACCAAGGCGAAGCAATACGGCTTCTGCATGGATCTTGGCGGCGGGAAAAAGCTGACCTGCTGCGGAGATGAGCCTTACAATGCCTGCGAAGAAGATTACGCCCGGAACAGCGAATGGCTCCTTCATGAAGCGTTCTGTCTTTATTCGGAGCGGGATATCTTCGATCCCTATGAAAAACACCATTCCACGGTAAAGGATGCCTGTGAACTTGCCGAGAAACTGCAAGTCAGGAATCTCCTGCTTTACCATACCGAAGACCGGAACCTGAAAGAGCGAAAGAGACTCTACCACGAGGAAGGTGCACGGTATTATCACGGGAATCTGTTCATTCCGGATGATCTGGAAACAGTACCTGTCACCGTGAACAGACTGTAAACAACCTGTTCATCATCTGTTCACGGTGACAGGTACCTTCAAAAGGAGCAATATGTCAGACACGAACAATGCGAACCTCGCAGATGATAAAAAACATGAATCCCTCTTCCTGGACGAGCGTCTCATGGCGGCGTCCTGTATCTTCGTCATTGTCACAGGCCTGGTCTCCCTGGGCTTCTGCCTCGCAGGCAAAAGCTCCTTCGAATTATTCGAAGTACTGATCAAACTTGTGACGGCAGGCGCCATGTACCTGGCCTTCCGTTTCTATAAATGGGACGTGGCAAAGGGCCTCATGGGCGGCGTCCTGTTCAGCCTGATGCATCAGGAAGCTTTTCTTGTCATCCAGCAGCTGTGGGGGGAAGAGAACTTTGATACCTACCTCGTTGTCGGCGTGCAGGGAAGCCTGTACCTGGCCGCGGCGGGCATGACGTTTCTCATGACCATCATCATTACCATCAACCATTTCTTCATCAACTATTCCTCCCGCGGCAATACGAAGAACGTGATCCTGAACCGCATCGCGATCACCTTTAAATTTGCCGTGTATCTCCTTCTCTTTGCAGCCAACAGCAAGCTGGGGTTCCCCGCTGTCATACTCTGGAAAAACGCCTTTGAGTATCTCACGGACATCTCTCTCCTGATCCTGCTCGTCTGCATGGAATCGCAGTTCGATTCCTTCAACGTGCTTCGCGAGGAACTGAGAAAAGCAAAACGCATGGGGAGGAAGAACAAATGAGCATGAAAGAACGCCTGTCCGGAATCTGGCTCATGGCCATGACGCTTCTGTCGCTGTGCGCCTATACGGTCTTTTTTGTGGCGCAGATGTGGCTGAATGTACTGTACGCGGCATATCTGTCGCTGGCACTGCTCCAGGTCGCGGCACTCATCCTGTATATGTGGGGCCCGGAAAAACTGACGTTCAAACCGCTTAAGATCCTCTACCGGCTCCTGTATGCGTCCTCTCTTTTCGTGCTTCCCTCTTTTATCTTTATCTTCATGGGACTCATCTCCCAGTATCACGTGAGGATCCCCGAGAGCATCGATGCCGTTTCCATGGCGTCGGAGGACATCCTTCCGGGAGAGAAGACAACGATCTACAACACCGGTACGGTTTATGTTATCTTTCCGGAATATTCCGGGATCGAGCTTGCATGCGGGGATCGCCCGTCAAAATCGGACCGCTCCATCACCTGGTGCAGCGGCGCCGCATTCCAGCATACCGTAAGCCTCGGCTTCACCCAGGAAAATGTCGAAGGCGACCATGCCGTGGCCGGCGCGCTTTATGAAAGCCCCTACAACAAAGACGGCTTTGCCGCCGTCACCTTCGCGGACGGCAGATTCGCATTCGAATTCGACAACGCCACCGAAGCCGTAAAAAGGGCGGCAGAAGCCGGCGGATACGGCTTTATGCAGTTCGGACTCATCCATGACGGAGAGACCGTCATGAGCTTTGACCGGCCGAGGGCACGCTGCTACAGGACCCTGGCCGAACTCAACGGCAACATCTGCATCATCGATTCCGTGAACATGCTCCACTTCGATGAATTCATGGAGGAACTGCACCGGATCGGCGTCACCAACGCCGTATACATGGACATGGGCGCCGGCTGGAACTACTCCTGGTACCGGAATGCGAAGGACAAAGTCGTGACCCTTTTCGGACTTCCCGTCCCCTGGTCCCACAACTGGGTCGTCTTCAGGAAGTAA
>CAMNCY010000134.1 GCA_946534785.1 uncultured Lachnospiraceae bacterium
AAGGAATCCAGGGCAATGATCTCAAGATCCTTGATCTTGATGACATCGCCGGGCTTCACAACCTGGCAGCGCTCCTCGGGAACGCCCCAGCCGACCCATGTGTCGACCGACTTCTGGGGGCCGATGAAGGGAACGGGGATCTCATTTCCCTGGTCGTCCGTCGTGGTCATGCCGCTCTGGAGGACGTGCGCCGCCCACTCCGCGGACATATGATCCTGGTGATAATGTGTTGCAAGGACAGCATCCACATGCTTGAAGGCAAAAGGATCGATCACAAAAGGAACGTTGCGCAGGTTCGGCTGCATCGCGCGGCCGCCGCACATATTGGCCATCTGGTGACCCACCTTCATCTTGCCGTCGCCGTGGGTGCGCTTGCCGTTGCCGCACCAGAGGTCGATCGTAATGTTGGTATTGGCGGGCGTCTTGAACCAGATGCCGGTGCATCCGAGCCACCACATCGCAATATTGCCTTCCGGCACCACTTCATTTTCGATGTCCTCGACGAGCCATGTTCCCCATTCCGGGAATGTGCTCATGATCCATTTTTCTCTTGTCATTTCAGAGACCTTGCTCATTGCCTACCTCCTGCCTGGCTTTGCTTCTGTTTTATACATTTTCGGTGAACTGCTTTATGTTCTTATCATTCGCGTTACCATTATAGTTTTATGTTCGTTTATGTTTCAACATCTTTTATGATCGTTTTATGCCGCTTTCTGACTTCCGAAGGCTGGTTTTGAGCAGAATCACCAGTCCTGCAAGACCTGAAAAACCTTGTTATTCCAATGTTTTGTTCGTTTATATGTTTGTTTTTGGGACGGTATTGCATTTTATGTTCGTAAAAATATACAAAATGCCGAATTTCAGGCCGGTCGCACCTTCCGGCAAACGGATACCGCCCTCTGGCACAGGCGCTCCGCATCTTGTTTTAAAAGCGCCCGCAGCGCTTGTAATCGCCCGTATTCTCATTTATAATGAGGGCGGTGCAGGCATGCCGCGACCACCCGCTGCGGATGCCCGTTCCGCTGTTTATGTTCTTTATCGTCACTTATTGTTCGTTTAATCGTTCGTTATGAGCGATTTTTCCATTTTAATGTTCTTTTTACCCTTCTGACACTATAAGGAGGTCCATACCAATGAAAGTAGAAAAGAATGTCATTTCCAATCTGAAGAAATGTTACGCCATGGCGGAGATCACCGTGGAGGGAAAGCACTGCTTC
The DNA here is from genome assembly GCA_946534785.1 of uncultured Lachnospiraceae bacterium. GTDB lineage: Bacteria > Bacillota > Clostridia > Lachnospirales > Lachnospiraceae > CAG-791. The sequence goes on from CAMNCY010000134.1 coordinate 1,218, forward strand.
CTGGCCGCGGCGGAGAAGGATGATCCCTGCTACCTGTTCGCGGAGGACGGCACGAAGCTGGAGACCGTCTGGTCCGACATGGGCGGCGTCATGACGATGGCAGCCGTACCCGGCACGGACGGGCAGTTCCTTTCCACGCGCCAGTTCTACTCCCCCAACGACGGCTTCAAGGCCAGGATCGAGATCGTTACCCGAAAAGGAAAGGACAACTGGGAGACGCGGACGCTGTGCAAAGCTCCCTTCGTACACCGTTTCGGCATCCTGAAGCGCGGCGGTTATCATTACCTCATCGTCTGCTGCATCCGCGGCGGCATGGAGTACAAGGATGACTGGCGTTTCCCCGGCGCCTGCTACGGCGCCCTCCTTCCCGAGGACCTGTCCGGCTTTGACGACGAGCATCCCCTGGAGCTGACGCTTCTTATGGATAATATGCTGAAGAACCACGGCTTTGCGAAGATCTCCCACGCCGGCTATGATGCGGCGCTGGTCGGCTGCGAAGAAGGTTCCTTCATCTTCTCTCCCCCTGCGGTTTACGGAGCGGACTGGGAGATCGAACAGATCCTTTCCGTTCCGACAAGCGATTCCGTCCTGATCGATTTTGACGGCGACGGCAAAAAAGAACTCGGCGTCATCTCCGACTTCCACGGCAACTCCCTGACCATCTATCACGAGGACGTGCACGGCAACTACATTCCCCAGTGGAAGTACAGCGCTCCCGAAAAGGATACGGAAATGCTCCATGCCACATGGGCGGATACGATCCTAGGAAAGCCCGCCTGGGTCGTCGGATGGAGAAAGGGGACAAAAGAGACCATTCTCATCACCTGGGATGCTAAAGCCGGCAATTACCGGACCGAATTCATCGATCACAACACCGGCTGCGCAAACGCCCTGCACTTTGTCGATGAAGGCGGCAGAGACATCGTCGTCGGCACGAACCGCGAGATCGATGAGGTCGCCTACTACATTCTGACAGAATGATCCGCAGCGGCCATATTTTTCAGGAGTGACCGCTTATGGAGATCAAAGCTGTTATTTTTGACGTGGACGATACGCTGTACGATTATGTGTCCGGCGATCTTCTGGGAAAACAGGCTGCAGCAGCCTATATGAAAGAGCACTTCGGGGTCTCCGAAGAGGAATTCCCGGCCGCTTTCCGGCGCGCCTTTAAGGAGCAGCAGGAAAAGATCGGCTTTCTCACCGCCTCCTCCCACAACCGGCTGATCCGCTTCCAGTTCATCCTGGAACACCTGGGACTCCCGGTATGGCCGCATGCGGCGGCGCTTGCAAAGCTTTACTGGGACACGCTGATCGAGGCCGCCCGGCCCGAAGAGGGGCTCTGCGAGCTGATGCAGGCATTGAAAAAAGCCGGCATCCGGATCGGGTACGGAACGAACATGACTTCCTATATCCAGATGCGCAAGATCGAGCAGCTGGACCTCTGGAAGTATACTGACTTCTTCGTCGCCAGCGAAGAGACCGGCACGGAAAAGCCCGACAGCCGCTTTTTTGACGTCTGCGTTGCCAAGGCCGGCTGCCTTCCGGAAGAATGTGTTTTCATCGGCGACAACGTAAAGGGCGACTGCCTCGGCGCACAAAGCGCAGGCCTGAAAGCCGTACGCTACCTCGGCGGCGTAAAACAGGATTCCCTGGAAAAAGAGCTGTCCTGTTTTCCCGAAAACATCGTAAACTACAGGGACTGCCTGCAGGATGACGGGATCCGCCTCGGATCTTATCTCATACCGCTGCGGCCGGCCGCTTCGGCCGCTTATTGAAAGGAATTATCATGGAATACTCACTTGGATTATATGAAAAAGCCATCCCCACCGGTCTTTCTTTTCCGAAGATGTTCGACATCACAAGGGAATGCGGATTTGACCGGCTCGAGATCAGCATCGACGAGACCGACTGGCGCCTGGAGCGCCTGGAATGGTCTGCGGAAAAACAGCGCGAATTCGGCATCCTCTCCCGGGCTGCCGAAGTGCCGGTACGCACGATGTGCCTTTCCGGCCACCGCAAGTACCCTCTGGGCTCCCACGACCCGGCGGTCCGCGCCCGCTCCATGGACATCATGCGCAAGGCCATTGAATTCTGCGTGAACGCGAACATCGCCATCATCCAGCTCGCCGGCTACGACGTGTATTATGAAGAAGGCGATGCCGACACCGTCAAATGGTTCCGGGAAGGCCTTGCGGCTTCCGCGGACTACGCCGCAAGATGGGGCGTCATCCTCGGCTTCGAGACCATGGAGACCCCCTTCATGGATACGGTCGAAAAGACCATGAAATATGTGAACGAAGTGAATTCCCCGTATCTGGGCGTTTACCCGGATATCGGGAACCTCAAGAATGCCGCCGTCCTGTACGGACACGACGTTGTAGACGATCTCAAGCTCGGCGAAGGACACATCTTTGCCGTCCACCTCAAGGAGACAAAGCCCGGCCTTTACCGCGACATGAACTTCGGCGACCCGACGGGCCACACCGAATACGACCGCTGCCTGGACGTCGTCCTTCCCATGGGCATCCGCACCTTCACCGGTGAATTCTGGTACCAGAAAGGCCAGGACTACGTCAGGACCATCTCCGATGCATCCGCATTCCTGCGCGGCAAGATCGAAGGATCCGCAAAGCGGCTGGGACTGTAAGCCAGCCGGGGCCTCGCCGCGGGCCGCGTGGCTTCGCTGCGCGGCCGAGGGCCGTGTTGTTGCCGCGGGCTTTGCTGCGCGGGCCGTGAGTGAGTCAGGGGGACAGGTACGCTGACTCACGCGAAATCATAATCAAGGGGTTGTCGCGCGCGGCAGCCCTTTTTGAATTCTATACGCTTGTATATTGAACAGCAGAATGGACATAGAATACTGATAAAGCTATTAATCGTGGTCGTCCCCGGAAGCCGGAACATCCACAGCATCAGAACGGCTCAGAACATGCTCCGAAAGTACTTGCACCAGAAGGTATCCTTCGCATGCTTCTGCCAGAGTTCCCACTCCTCTCCGGCCAGACTTTCCTTCTCCAGCTTTCCGGAGAAATACTGCCGATTGATCTCAACGGCAAAGCCGATCATCCTCTTCTTTTCCCTATCCCCGATACGGATCCCCTCCAGCGCTTTCCGCACCTGGCGCTCTGTCGTTTCATCAAAGCGCCGCTTCGCTTCTTCCCGGAATACCGGAAGCTCCCGTACCTCATATTCCGGAGCCGTGCCGTCCTTTATGCGGATCACGGCATAGCATAAGGGATATGTCGTCAAAGCCCCTGTCGCATGATCTGTAAATACATCATTCGAAGCAGAATGCAGCATATGCGAATGCCCGCTCAGGACAGCCGATACACCGTGCTTTGTCAGGAGCTTTTTTACCTGTGACTCGTTCTGCATGACAAAACCATAGAAAACGAGAGGGCTCTGCCGCAGCACGTTCTGGTGCGTTACAGCAATGACCTGTTTTCCCTTTGCTCCGGCAGCCGTAAACTCCCGTTCGGCAAATGCCATCGTCTCCGCATCCAGGCCGCCGGGAAACTTCTCCGTGTTGGCATCCAGGAAGAGAAGCACCGTCCCTGTCGTCAGCTCATAGGTATAACTGAAGGAAGCCTCACAGGTACCTGTTGCCTGCCGGATCCCGAAGCCATGGCAGAGCCTCCGGAATTCCGCCTGCGATATGGCATCTTCTGTATACGCCTTCCCGCCTTCAAAGCGTGCTGCGTACGGATAGGCTATATCATGATTCCCGGGGATCACCAGGACATCGATTCCGACATCCATCAGCCTTGCGCACTTCTGCAGGACCTCCACAAGGCTTTTCCTTTCCCCGTTGAACGTCAGGTCACCCGGCAGGACAACGGCGTCCGGACGGAGCCTTCGTGCTTCTTCCAGGAATGCATCGAAGATCTCCGGAGACCGTTCCGTCAGCTTCCCGTCTCCATTTGACATGACCGCCCGGAACATCTCCCCTTCATCATTCAGTGCATGGCTGAGGTAATGAATATCGGTCGCAAGCATGATGGTCGCTTCAGTTCTCACATTACCCTCCGGATCAGTTTTACCGGGACCTTGCCCGGGTGCGCAGACATCTTCCTGATTACCAGTTTACTACACGGCGAGCCGCGGGGACAGGTACACTGACTCGTTGTGCACAATGAAAAAGCCACGAAGCCGGTTAAAACCGTGCTTCGTGGCGCTTCTGCCTGTATAAGCCGAGTCAGTGTACCTGTCCCCG
>CAMNCY010000135.1 GCA_946534785.1 uncultured Lachnospiraceae bacterium
GACGCCACCCACCGTGCGCGAGGTGGATACGACATCCACGCCGTTGGAGACGTTGGTGATGGGCGATCCTTGCGCTATGGCCACGACGCCGGCCGCACACGTGTTCGTACTCCTGACTGTTCCCTCGGTTACGATGAGGTTCTTGATCTCGCCAGTGTAGACATAGCCGAACAGCGCCAGATTCTGCTGGCCCGCAGTGGTTCCGCCGCCGATATAGAGGGTATCCAGGATCTTCCCCTGCATGATCGCGGCCGTCTCCTTCATTTCCTGCTCCAGGGCGGTCAGATACTCCTCCACCCTGCTCTCATAGGCCTTCAGGGCAAAGGAAGGGAAAGAACAGTACAGACAGGTCGTCGGACAGAAAGGGATCCCTACATACAGGCTGTAACCGTCTCTGTAATGGAGGTGTTCGAGGATCTTTGCCTCTCTCTGGGCAATATCGACCGCAAGGGCCGCTTTTTCCGGGCTGACCCGGTGCTCCTTCAGAAGGAAATCCTCCGCCTCCCGGGGCGTTTTTCCCTCTTCCATCATGGTCATGGGGATCTTCGTGGGACGGATCCCGATCAGGTCGCCCCAGGGGAGCTTTTTTCCGCAGAGTTCTTCCAGAAGCTCATATAAAAGCTCTTTCAGGGCCGCCTTGCAGGCAGGGCCCTTTTTCCGGAAGGAAACGCCCGTGGAAGATGCCAGGCGCATGAACGTGCGGCCTTCCGCAACGATCTTGATCCTTTCCTCGCCAAAACCGACCCGCATGAACGGGCCGGTCGCATTTTTCAGATATTTTTCCGCATGGGGATCCTCCTCGACGACGACCTTCACATCCTCCTCGGGATAAAAGGCCTTGACGAGGGAATGGATCTCGTAGCGGTACAGTTCGATGTTCTCTATGATCAGTTTCATTCTTGTACTAACTTGATTTAAGCCGCGCGGGCCTTCGGCTGGCGCTTGCGGCAGAAGGTGCTTACTGCACGAAATAATTGTATTTCTTTTCGTGGGCGATGTCCGTAAACTCGTCATGCCCGGGATAGACGATAGTATCGTCCGGCAGGGCAAAGAGCTTCTCCTTGATGGAGCGGACGATCTGCCGCATGGAACCCGTCGGGAAGTCCGTTCTTCCGCAGGATTCGCGGAACAGGGTATCTCCGGCGATCAGGATAGGCTGCTCGCTGGTGCCGCCGAGGCTTCCGTCTTCATCGTGTCCTTCAATGTAAAAACAGCAGCTCCCCTCGGTATGTCCGGGCGTTGCGATCATCTTCATGGTGATGCCGGCAACGGTCACGCTCTCCCCGTCGCGCAGCCACTTGTCCACCTTTACGGTGACCGGCCTTCCGTTCATCGCAGAGCCGTTCATGGAGGCGTCCTCCAGAAGCCGCTTTTCCCCGATATTCGCATACACCGGCGCGCCGCACTTCTCCTGCAGCTCCTTCACGCCGCCGATATGGTCGAAATGGGAATGGGTAAGGAAGATCCCCTTTACCTCCAGGCCTTCTTTCTGAAGCGCATCATAGATCAGTCCGCCCCTGTCGGCCGGATCGAAAACGAGCGCTTCCTTTTCGCCCTCGCGGTAAAGCACATATACGTTGGTCATGATGGGACCGAGTACGAATCTTCCGGAAATGATCCTGCTCATACTGTCTCCTTTCGGCAGCCGGCCACAGGATATCCTGCGTTCATGCTGCCATCGGCCGCCGGGCCGTTACGCTGCCACCGGCTGTCCGACAATTACGTTGCCATCGGCTGTCCGGCTCTTACGTTGCCATCGGCCTTGTGATGTCGACGACGTTCCTGACCATGCGGAGCTTCTGCGTGACACCCAGAAGGTCCTGCTTGCTCTTGATCTGGAACGTGACGTTGATCGTCGCGTATCCGTTGCGGCTGGTCCTGGTATTCAGGCTCATGATGTTGATGTTCCGCTCCGTGAACACGCGGGTGATATCATTTAAAAGCCCCTCGCGGTCCGTGGCGTAGATATTGAGCTCCGCTTCGAAGGCGGAGTCCGCCATGGTCATGGCACCGTCTTCCCAGTCCGCGTCGATCAGGCGCTTCCTGTCGTTTTCGGGAAGGGTCATGACATTGATACAGTCGTTTCTGTGGATCGTAACGCCTCTGCCCCTTGTGACAAAGCCCACGATCTCATCGCCGGGCACCGGGTTGCAGCAGTGTGCAAAATGCACGGCCACGTCATGGATCCCGCGCACCGTGATCGCTCCCTTGACATGGGAGGGCATCATCTTGCCGGCGTTTTCCTCGACCTGGGCCAGGATCTCTTCGTTGGTCAGGTGTGCCTGGTGGTCCTTATCATAGAGCTCCAGAAGCTTGTTGACGACCTGTCCTTCCTTGAGACCGCCGTGGCCGATCGCGGCAAGGACCGCGTCCCATTCGCGGAAGCCGTATTTTTTCAGGACGGCATCGATATAATCCGTCTTGAAAATATCCTCCTGGCGGACGCCCTTGGTCTTGCAGTAGCTGCCGAGGAGCTCGCGGCCGCGCTCAATATTGTCTTCCTTCTGGTTCTTCTTGAACCATTGGTGGATCTTGTTGCGGGCGGATGCGCTCTTGCAGATGTTCAGCCAGTCAAGGCTGGGTCCTTTCGAATTCTGGGAGGTCAGGATCTCGATCCTGTCGCCGTTCTGGATCTGGTAATCGATCTGGACGAGCTTACCGTTGACCCTTGCTCCGACCATCTTGTTGCCGACCGCCGAATGGATCGTGTAGGCAAAATCGATGGGCGTCGAACCGGCGGGCAGGTTCTTGACCTCGCCTTCCGGGGTAAAACAGTACACGCTGTCGGAGAACAGGTCCAGGTCGCTCTTTAACAGCTGCATGAATTCCTGGTTGTCCGACATGCTCTGCTGCCATTCCAGGATCTGGCGGAGCCAGAGGAATTTCTCCTGTTCGGAGGTGTCCACCTTCCGGCCGTCGGATGCGACCTTGTATTTCCAGTGCGCCGCGATGCCGTATTCCGCTTCCCGGTGCATCTCGAAGGTGCGGATCTGGATCTCGAAAGGCTGTCCGGTCCCGCTGATCAGCGTCGTATGGAGAGACTGATAGCCGTTGGGCTTGGGCATGGCGATATAATCCTTGAACCTGCCCGGGATCGGCTTGTACATCTCGTGGATGACGCCCAGGGCCGCATAACAGTCCTTTACCGAACGCACAATGATACGCACGGCGAAAAGGTCATAGATCTGGTCGATCGACTTGTCCTGGTTCACCATCTTCTTATAGATGCTGAAGAAGTGCTTGACTCTTCCGTCCACGCGCCCGTCGATGCCCGCGTCCTCAAGGTGCTGCCGCACCTGGTCCGCGATCTCCTGCACGAACGCTTCCCGCTCGGTCCTGCGTTCTGCGATCTGTACGGAAAGTTCTTTATAGACTTCGGGTTTCAGATATTTTAACGAAAGGTCATCCAGTTCGACCTTGATCCTGCTGATGCCAAGACGTGCCGCGATAGGGGAATAAATATCCAGCGTCTCCTGGGCGATCCTCTTCTGCTTCTCGGGAGGCTGGTACTGAAGGGTGCGCATATTGTGCAGGCGGTCAGCCAGCTTGATCAGGATGACGCGGATATCCTTGACCATGGCAAGGAACATCTTCCTGAGGTTCTGGGCCTGCATTTCCTGCTGCGCCTGTGTCTTATTGGAATAATCGCCGGAGAGTTTGAGTTTTTTCAGCTTGGTGACGCCGTCGACAAGAAGGGCGACGTCCGGCCCGAACTGCTCTTCCAGGTCTTCCCTGGTACAGATCGTATCCTCCACGACGTCATGGAGAAGGCCGGCTGCGATCGTCTCCTGGTCCAGTTCCAGGTCCGCCAGGATGATCGCGACATAAAGCGGATGGATGATATAGGGTTCGCCGGATTTTCGAAGCTGCCCTTCATGGGCTTTCCTGGCGACCACATATGCATTTTCGATCAGGGAAATATCGTCAGAGGGGTGATAACGGCGCACGCGATCGATCAGTCCTGTGTAGAGATCTTCAGGACTGATAAAATCACCGATCAATTCAATTCGACCGTTGTCCAGGCCGAGCCCTTTGCGTTCCGTAAAACCCGGTGTCGCCGAAGGCGCCTCTGCTGTCAGCGGATTTCTCGTTTCGTCTGCCATATGTTCCCTGTTTTGTGAGAAATCGACAATATTCTGTAATTGTTTTATAAGTCTATCACAATGTGCGCAAAGATTACAATATACAATCGGGACTGGGGAAAATGCTTCTCTCACAGCGCAATACAGCCTTCCCGCAGGATCATCTCCTGTGGGAAGGCTGTTGTTGTTTTTCTGCCTGTTTCCGGCCTGGTTCAGCCGGAAATGCGTCATATTTTCCTGCCATCCGGCCTTACGCCGGAGCAGCTGTTTCGATCAGCGTCTGTGATCAGCGGATCAATACATTCCGCCTGCGCCGCCTGCGGGCATCGGAGGCATGGGCTCCTTGATGTTGGCAACCGCAGCCTCGGTCGTCAGGAAGCTGGAAGCTACGGAAGTAGCGTTCTGCAGTGCGCTTCTTGTAACCTTAGCGGGATCCAGGATACCATCCTCGATCATATCGACATACTTCTCGGAGTATGCGTTGAAGCCGACACCGACCTCGGACTCCTTGACCTTGTTGACGATAACGGAGCCGTCCAGACCTGCGTTAACGGCGATCTGGAACATGGGAGCTTCCAGGGCCTTCATAACGATGCGGGCACCGGTCTTCTCATCGCCTTCCAGTTCGTCCGCGACCTTCTTCACATCCTTGAGTGCATGGATGTAAGCGGAACCGCCGCCGAAGATAACGCCCTCTTCCACTGCTGCCTTGGTAGCATTCAGGGCATCTTCCATACGGAACTTGGCTTCCTTCATCTCTGTCTCGGTAGCAGCACCGACACGGATAACGCCTACGCCGCCGGAAAGCTTAGCCAGTCTTTCCTGGAGTTTTTCCTTATCAAAATCAGACTTTGTCTCACCGATCTGAAGCTTGATCTGCTCGATTCTCTGCTTCAGGGCAGTCTTGTCGCCGAGGCCGTCTACGATCGTTGTGTTCTCTTTCTCGACCTTGACGGACTTAGCACGGCCGAGCATATCCAGTGTGGCATCCTTGAGCTCCAGGCCAAGATCGGAGGAGATGACCTGTCCGCCTGTCAGGACAGCAATATCTTCCAGCATAGCCTTTCTTCTGTCGCCATAGCCGGGTGCCTTGACAGCAACAACGCTGAATGTGCCGCGCAGCTTATTGACGATCAGGGTGGTAAGAGCCTCGCCCTCAACGTCTTCTGCGATGATGAGAAGCTTTGCGCCCATCTTAACGATCTGCTCAAGAAGAGGAAGGATGTCCTGGATGTTGGAGATCTTCTTATCCGTGA
>CAMNCY010000136.1 GCA_946534785.1 uncultured Lachnospiraceae bacterium
CCTGCCGGATCGCTTGATAGCAGGAGGTCGGGCAGGGTCCTGGAGAAGGAACCCGTAAACGATGGCGTAGGGAGTACGGCATCAGTACCAACTGGCAAGGCAGAATAAGGCGGCGACGCGTCCACTGTTAATCAGAACCGCCGGAAGAAGCCCGGTCAGTAATGAACCAACAACAAACAAGAGCCGTAGCCGGCAGGAGTGCGTACCATAGGGCATGACCCTGTTTGACAGCGTTGCTGGCACTCGGTGTATGGACAGGTGGGACGAAGGAAGTTGGGACATGATCCCCATAGGCACGGAAGGTTCGCCGCCATAGTTGATCGGAGGGAAAATGGCCTATATAGAGCAGATATGCAGGACGCTCTATTTGTCATACTCACAATCAGCTATTCAGTACCAGATACGATGATGTCCATATCCCTCTGGCTCTATTTCAAGAGGTATAGAGGTTTGTCAAACCCGCAAAATACTTGGATTTAGGGCTTGACATGATAGGAAGGTACGCCGACTCATTGTGTGCGATTTAATAAGCCACGAAGCCGATAAAATCGAGCTTCGTGGCATGTTGTTCTGTAACGCGTGAGTCAGCGTACCTGTCCCCCTGACTCACCCTCACTCTCAATGGTCAAAGTGTGCTGAAACGTCCTTCAGAAGGTCAATGATCTTCAGGTGCTGGGGACATACTTCTTCGCACTGGCCGCAGGCAACGCAGTCCATTGCTTTACCGCGTTTTGCGGCAAGAAGCGCATAATTGGTGAAGTTGACCGTCCACCCCTTCTCTTCCAGATTTTCCCGCATATCCTCGTTGTAGAGGGAGAAGTATTCGGGAATGGCGATGTTCATGGGACATCCCTCGGTGCAGTAATGGCAGGCCGTGCAGGGGATCGTAATCTTGTGATTGATGATATCCGCGGCGCGGAAGCACAGCTGCTTTTCTTCTTCGGTAAGAGGCTTGAAGTCCGCCATGTAACCTGTGTTGTCATTCATCTGCGCAAGATTGCTCATGCCGGAAAGCACTACCATAACATTCGGGAGCGATGCCGCAAAACGGATTGCCCAGCTGGGTGCGGACATCGAAGGATCCCGGGTCAGGAACAGTTCCTCGGCCTCTTTCGGAAGGTTGGCCAGTGTGCCGCCTTTTACGGGTTCCATAACGATGACCGGCTTACCGTGTTTTACGCATACATCATAGCAGTCCCGGCTGCGGACCCACTCGCTTTCCCAGTCGAGATAGTTGATCTGCAGCTGGACGAATTCCATCTCCGGATGCTCTGTCAGGATCCGGTCGAGGAGTTCGGGCTGGTCATGGAAGGAAAAACCGGCGTGCCTGACCAGGCCTTCTGCCTTCTTGTTCAGAAGCCATGTGAAACAGTCCAGCTTCTCATAGGTCGGAAGCATGCCCGCTTCGATCCCGTGGAGCAGATAGTAGTCAAAATATCCCGCGCCGGTCTTTTCCAGCTGCGCGTTGAAGATCTTGTCCCTGTCCTCAGGAGTGCGGATGAAACCGGCATGGAGTTTTGTCGCCAGGGTAAAGGACTCCCTGGGATGGCGCGATGTCAGGACCGTTTTCACGGTGCTCTCGCTGGCAAAGCCGTTGTACATCCATGCAGTGTCGAAATAGGTAAAGCCCCTCTCCAGGAACCTGTCGACCATCTGCTTTACCTGTTCAATGTCAATATCAGCGGCATCTGCGGAATTCTGCGGAAGACGCATCAGGCCGAAGCCCAGCTTTTTGTCGGGAATAAATTTCATCTGTTTTTCCTCCTGTAAGTGATGCAGGCATCCCTTTCATATTTAAGCATTCTTGTGGTCATATTATACTTTGACGCTGCTGTAATGTGCATTCTTTTTTGCCCCGAAGTCACGGGGCAGCCTTTCTGACTCTCGGGTTGATTGGTAATATCTGCAGCTGGCTGCGGATGCAAACGCTTCCGGCCACAGGATGCAGCTGTGCATTCTGCAAATTGCAGGAATTTCGCTGCCAAAGCACACCAGAAAGGAGCCGGGACGTGAGTCAGTGTACCTGTCCCCGTGACTCACATTCCGGCAGCGCAGCGGACCGCCCCGATCTTATGAAGATCGGGGCGGTCCTAAGCCTTTTTCCAGACCCTGTATCCGGTATGCTCCTCCCGTCATGCCGGGAGATGCATTACTTATACATCCAGGTCATATTTCACAACATCGATCAGGGCCAGGCCGTCCGCTGCAAAGCTGATGGCCGCCGCTTCCTCCGGCGTATAGATCACGAAGGAGGCTGCCTGTTCTCCGTCATTTACGAATAATTCTATGCTGTAGCGGTCCAGTATGATCCGGAGCGTGATCTCTCCGTTCTGTGACCGCACCGGGAAATCGCGGACATTTACGATATCATGCGGGAATCCGCTGTGTGTCCTGTCTACCCTGAGCGTACTGGTTTCCGGCTTGTAGCGGATCGTGGTACGGTGCTCGCCGTCACGGGCGACGTAGACTTTGAACCAGCGGTACAGACTGCCTTCCCTGCCCGGTCTTACCTTGACGGTCATATCCAGGTAACGCCCGCTGATCCCGCTCAGGGTCGTTTCGGAAGAGATCTGTACATTATGATAATCGATCTGCACGCCCCGGCAGGCTTCCAGCTCCCGTACGGGATTCTGGATGAGCCTTCCGTCCCTGATCTGCAGTTCGCGGGGAACAGTCATCTGTCCCATGAAAGGAAGGCTCTGCAGCGTACAGGAGGAGGTCTCCCAGTTCTGCATCCAGGCGATCATGATCCGCCGGCCGTCCCCGGCAAGGAGGGTCTGCGGCGCATAGAAGTCAAGGCCGTAGTCTATGGCCTGCACATGTTCGCGCATCAGATGCTGTCGTTTCTTATCATGTGTGCCGATCAGGCAGACATTTCCGTTTCCGGGATGGAACTCCAGCCCGATCGCGGTCATCTCCTGGGGACTCACGAGAAGGACGTTCTTTCCGTCCAGTTCGAAATAGTCCGGGCACTCCCACATCCGTCCGTACTGGTTGTGGCAGGCGGAAAGCAGGCTCACATAACTCCAGTGTATCGCGTCGCTGCTCTCGAACAGAAGGATCGTTCCGCTGCCGTCTTTGCCGCGGTTTCCGATCACTGCATAAAATCGGTCGCCGTCCCGCCATATCTTCGGATCGCGGAAATCATGGGGCGAGGCGCCCTCCGGAAGGGAGGAAGCATCGATCGCGGGATTGGATTCCAGTTTCCGGTAATCCGTTCCGTCGCCAATGGCAATGCACTGCGTCTGGAAGTCCTTGATCCTGCCGTTGCGCTGGCGGACATTGCGCACACCGGTGTACATCAGAAGATGCCGGCCGTCGGGCAGTTCCACGGCGCTGCCGGAAAAACAACCGTCCTTGTCATAGTCTTCATCCGGGGCAAGGGCCGCGGGAAGACGTTCCCAGTGGATGAAATCGCGGGTCTTGACATGTCCCCAGTGCATGGGGCCCCAGCGGACATCATAGGGATAATACTGGAAAAAAAGATGATATTCGCCTTTATACGGGGCGAAGCCGTTCGGATCATTGATCCAGCCGATACCGCCGGTAACATGGAACTTCGGCTGCACAGGCAGCGTGTAGGGAATGTATTTCTTTTCAAATTCCCGGGCTCGCTTTAACATTTTGCTGATCATGGCAGATTCTCCTTGTTAATCTGAATCCCGTCTTTAGACCGTCTGCAGTCTGTCATGCTTCCGTCAGCACTTTGCTGAATGGAAAAATATTCTATACAACAGTATTTCTCTGCTGCCCGCGCCAACGGTATGGCAGCAGGCAGCAGAGACACTAAAGGGATGAAACATATGCGAATCAGCTTTATTCGCTTACATCTTATTTATAGAATGCATCCAGGTACTTCTGGAAGATGGACAGGTATTCCTGCAGGCCGTAAGCATCCAGGTCAGACTGAAGCTTATCCCATGCGGCATCATCAAAGCCGTTCATGATCCAGTCAGCACGGGCAGTGTTGATGCACTTGTAAATGTCCGCATTGAGGTTGGACAGGGTCTTTGTGTCGTCGGCGCTCATGAACACGTTCGGGAAAACATACTTGGTGTTCATATCGGGAGTATAGATGTCCTTGATCCAGTCGAGACGATACTGTGCATCGTCCGGGCAGGTAACATAAACGTCATAGTAGCTGTCCAGGATGGCCAGAGGGCCTCCAACACACTCAGCTTCACGTACTTCTACGGGAGAAGCATCGCCGAGAGGTGCATGCTGGAGCATGTCTTCACCCTTGTCATTCTTTCCGAGAACAAAGATATCAAAATCATCATCCTCGCCATAGGTGCCCCAGTTGTTCTGAGGAGACTGGAAAGGATCATACATCTGGTCAAGCCATGCGCAGATCAGGGCAGGATTCTTGGCGTTTGCCGTTACGACGCAGCGGCCGCGGTCAAAGCCGGAAGTAAAGGAACCGTTGGCAGGTGTGATGTTGCGGACATCGGCTTCCAGTGCCGGAAGGGGCTGCCAGCCGTTGCCTGCGATCAGGTCGTCCATGCTGATGGAAACGATGTTGGCAACGTCCCAGCTGAAGCAGACGCCGTAACGTCCGGACTTACCCTTTGCAACATAAGTGGACCATTCCTGTGTGAACGCATCGGGATCGATCAGCTTCTCATCATAGAGCTTGTGCAGCCATTCGACGCCCTTGCGCCAGCCTTCGGTATTGGCAGGGCAGACGACCTTCAGGTCATCGGACACTACGATGTGACGGCCGGGATCGGGATCGCCATAGCCTTCGCCGAAGCCGTTGCAGAGGATGGTGCAGTCCTCATTGCCGCCGTTGATGATGCAGGACATGGGAATGATGTCGCCGTCGATGTTGAATTCCTTCTGCAGTGCCGCGGCATTGTCACGGAAAGCGATCAGGACTTTTTCGAATTCATCGACATTGGTGGGCATTTCAAGGCCGAGGAACTCAAGCCATGCGGTATTGATGAAAGGCATGTTGCCGACCGTCTGGATGGCGGTCTTTTCGCTGCCCAGCTGCTCGATCCACGGAAGCGCCCAGATATGGCCGTTCTCATCCGTGCACATCGTGCGGTACTCGGGAGCCTGTTCGAAGACCTTGCAGAGATTGGGCATGTATTTGTCAATGTATTCCTCGACAGGAATGATGACGCCCTGCTTTGCATACTTCAGAAGGTCTGTGTCACCGAAACCGGCGGTGAAAACGAACTCGGGCAGTGTTTTGATGTTGGACATCTCGAGTGCGATCTTGTCGCCCCACTGGTCGCTCTGGATGG
>CAMNCY010000137.1 GCA_946534785.1 uncultured Lachnospiraceae bacterium
GCCGGGGCAGTCAACGTGTGCATAGTGTCTCTTAGCAGTCTCATACTCGATGTGTGCTGTGGAGATCGTGATACCACGCTCTCTCTCTTCGGGAGCCTTATCGATCTGATCGAAAGCAACAGCGGTACCGCCCTGTCTTACTGCAAGAACGGAAGTGATAGCTGCTGTAAGAGTTGTCTTACCATGGTCAACGTGACCGATCGTGCCGATGTTTACGTGCGGCTTGCTTCTGTCAAAATGAGCTTTTGCCATGATTTTTTCCTCCTTAGGAAATAGTGAATGATTTTTCGTCAGTGACTGTATGTATTGACATCCCTGCCGAATTTCAGTCACCGACAAATATTATACAATCTCAGATACTTAACTTCAAGTCAGTCTTTCTTGTTAAGTACTTTCTCCGCAATGTTCTTCGGTACGGGCTCATACTTCTCGAAGAACATGGAATAGTTGCCGCGGCCCTGGGTCATGGAACGAAGATCTGTCGCATAGCCAAACATCTGTGCCAGCGGAACGAATCCTCTTACCATCTTGCCGCCGCCGATATCTTCCATACCGGCAACACGGCCGCGTCTGGAGTTGATATCGCCGATGACATCACCCATGTACTCTTCGGGCATTGTGACCTCGACCTTCATGATAGGCTCAAGAAGTGCCGGGCCTGCCTTCTGCATGGCCTCTTTGAAGCACATGGAACCCGCAATGTGGAATGCCATTTCAGAGGAGTCGACCTCATGATAGGATCCGTCATATACGGTAGCGTGAACGCCGACGACCGGGAAGCCGCCGAGCTGTCCTGCCTTCATGGCCTCTTCGATACCATCGCCGACTGCCGGGATGTATTCCTTCGGAATATTGCCGCCGACGACCTCGGAATCGAACTTGTAAGTCTCTTCCGCGTTGGGATCCATGGGCTCGAAACGGACTTTGCAGTGACCATACTGGCCGCGTCCGCCGGACTGCTTCGCATACTTGTATTCCTGGTCAACAGGCTTTGTCATGGTCTCCTTATAAGCGACCTGAGGTGCGCCTACGTTTGCTTCGACCTTGAACTCACGAAGAAGTCTGTCTACGATGATCTCCAGATGGAGCTCGCCCATGCCGGCGATAATGGTCTGCCCGGTCTCGGAATTGGTATGTGCCTGGAAAGTGGGATCTTCTTCGGAAAGCTTCTGAAGAGCATCCGTAAGCTTATCCTGGCCTGCCTTTGTCTTGGGCTCGATGGCGAGCTCAATAACGGGATCCGGGAATTCCATGGATTCAAGGATAACGGGATGCTGCTCATCGCAGAGCGTATCACCGGTGGTCGTGACCTTCAGGCCGACAACAGCCGCGATATCGCCGGAGAACACTTCATCCAGCTCTGTCCTCTTGTTAGCGTGCATCTGCAGGATACGGCCGATACGTTCCTTCTTGTCCTTGGTGGAGTTGAGGGTGTAGGAGCCGGATTTGCAGGTTCCGGAGTAAACACGCATGAATGCGAGCTTACCTACGAAGGGGTCTGTCAGGATCTTGAAAGCAAGTGCGGAGAAAGGCTCTTCATCGGAAGAATGTCTTACTACTTCGTTGCCGTCAAGGTCTGTGCCCTTGATTGCCGGAATATCAAGCGGAGAAGGCATGTACTCGATGACCGCGTCGATCATCTTCTGTACGCCCTTGTTCTTGTAGGCACTGCCGCAGGTTACGGGGATCGCCGTACCTTCACAGGTAGCCTTACGAAGAGCCGCCTTAAGTTCATCTGTCGAGGGCTCTTCGCCTTCGAGGAACTTTTCCATGAGGTCGTCGTCCAGCTCACAGATCTGCTCGACAAGCTGCTCGTGATACATTTCCGCATCATCCTTCAGGTCATCGGGGATCTCCGTGATCTCAACGTCCGTACCGTCATCATTATTGTAAAGATATGCATCCATCTCGAACAGATCGATGATGCCGCGGAAGGTATCTTCCTGGCCGATCGGGATCTGGATGCAGACAGGGTTCTTGCCCAGTCTGTTCTTGATCTGCTCAACACATCCGTAAAAGTCTGCGCCGATAACGTCCATCTTGTTGATGAAAGCCATACGGGGGACATTATAAGTGTCGGCCTGGCGCCAGACATTCTCAGACTGCGGCTCAACGCCGCCCTTGGCTGCAAACACACCTACCGCACCATCCAGTACACGCAGGGAACGTTCTACTTCTACAGTGAAGTCTACGTGTCCGGGTGTATCAATGATGTTGATCCTGTGCTCGAGTGCGCCCGCCTTAGGCTTGTGATGATCCTCCAGAGTCCAATGGCATGTGGTAGCAGCAGATGTGATCGTAATACCTCTCTCCTGCTCCTGTGCCATGTAGTCCATGGTCGCGGTGCCGTCATGGGTATCACCGATCTTGTAGTTAACACCGGTATAATACAGGATACGCTCTGTCAGAGTGGTCTTTCCTGCATCGATATGTGCCATGATACCGATGTTCCTGGTCCTGTCCAGGGGATATTCTCTTTTTCCTGCCACAGATTTTCCTCCTGAATCAAAAATTAGAATCTGTAATGGGAGAACGCTCTGTTAGCATCTGCCATCTTATGCATGTCTTCCTTACGTTTTACGGAAGCGCCTGTGTTGTTGAACGCATCGAGGATCTCGCCTGCAAGCTTGTCCTCCATGGTCTTCTCGCCTCTCTTGCGGGAGAACATCGTCATCCAGCGGAGTGCGAGTGCCTGTCTTCTGTCAGGTCTTACTTCGATCGGGACCTGATAGGTAGCACCGCCGATACGTCTTGCCTTGACTTCGAGAACGGGCATGATGTTGTTCATGGCACCCTCGAAGACTTCCAGCGCCGGCTTACCGGTCTTGGCCTCGATCTGAGCAAACGCTCCATATACAATCTTCTGAGCAACACCCTTCTTGCCGTCCAGCATGATGCTGTTGACAAGCTTTGTTACGACCTTGCTGTTGTATAAGGGGTCTGCTAATACATCTCTTTTCTGTACATGTCCTTTACGCGGCATGATACTTCCCTCCTTATCAAATGATAATTCACAGGTACTCACTAATCTGATGTGTCCATGCTGTACTTCCAACGCGTAAGAACCTGTCAGAATCGATTCTGTTAACCGCGGATAGAAATCCAACATTTACATTAATTAGAAAGTAAAGGAAAAACACGAAACGTGTCCTACCTTATTTAGCAGCCTTAGGTCTCTTTGCGCCGTATTTGGAACGAGCCTGTTTACGGTTTGCAACACCTGCTGTATCCAGTGTGCCACGGATGATGTGGTATCTGGTACCGGGCAGGTCCTTAACTCTTCCGCCTCTGATCATAACTACGGAGTGCTCCTGCAGGTTATGACCTTCACCGGGAATGTAGGATGTAACTTCCATTCCGTTGGAAAGACGTACTCTGGCGATCTTACGCAGAGCGGAGTTAGGCTTTTTAGGGGTAGCTGTCTTAACTGCTGTGCAGACGCCTCTCTTCTGGGGAGCGGATGCATTGATGGACTTCTTCTTCAGAGAGTTGAAGCCTACCTGCAGCGCGGGAGCTTTGGACTTCTTTGTGGAAGCCTCACGACCCTTTCTTACTAACTGGTTAAATGTCGGCATTCTATTCACCTCCTTGCCTCAAAATTAAGTGTGTTATCCGATGTCCCCGGCCGCTTATTTCTGACGTTACAGCCGATATCCGGACATAAGAATAACGATGCGCCTTATCAGCGCATCGTTCTAATCATAAAGACCCTGTTCTTTTTTGTCAATAGATTTCTGAAAAAGTACGGCCCTTCCGGGCAAAATATGCCT
The DNA here is from genome assembly GCA_946534785.1 of uncultured Lachnospiraceae bacterium. Lineage (GTDB taxonomy): Bacteria > Bacillota > Clostridia > Lachnospirales > Lachnospiraceae > CAG-791. The sequence continues at coordinate 3,771 of CAMNCY010000137.1, forward strand.
TTGGGGCCGCACTCTTACTCACTCTTTACGAACTGCTCTCCCGAATGATCTCATCAGACCTCTTCAGGAACCATTTCGACCGCTTCCGCTTCGGTTTCGGCTTCCACCGTCACCTCTTCTGCCGGGACATCCGCTGCATATTCCTCATCCTGCAGCTCATCCTCCAGAATGACGCCGGATACCTGGTCGTCCGTGGAAAGCTTCGTGTTGCGGTAACGCTTCATGCCGGTACCTGCCGGGATCAGCTTACCGATGATGACGTTCTCCTTAAGGCCGATCAGCGGGTCGACCTTGCCTCTGATGGAAGCATCCGTAAGGACCTTGGTGGTCTCCTGGAAGGATGCTGCCGACAGGAAGGAATCCGTTGCAAGTGCGGACTTGGTAATACCGAGGATGATCCGCTTTCCTTCCGCGGGACGTCCGCCCTCTTCGACCAGCTTCTCGTTCTCATCCTCGAAATCCAGGACATCGACGAGGCTTCCGGGCAGGAACCTGGAATCGCCGCTTTCTTCCACGCGGACCTTCTTGAGCATCTGCCGTACAATGACTTCGATATGCTTATCGCAGATATCAACGCCCTGCAGACGGTATACTCTCTGGACTTCACGCAGCAGGTAATCCTGAACTGCCTTGATGCCCTTGATCTTCAGAAGATCGTGCGGGTTGACGGAACCTTCTGTCAGCTCATCGCCGGCTTCAATGGTCTGTCCGTCGATGACCTTGATACGGGAGCCGTACGGGATGTCGTATTCCTTGGTCTCGCCGGTCTCATCGTTGGTCACGATGACGGAACGCTTCTTCTTGGTATCCTTGACCTGAACGATGCCGCCGAATTCGGAGATCATCGCAAGTCCCTTCGGCTTACGGGCTTCAAAAAGCTCTTCGACACGGGGAAGACCCTGTGTGATATCGCCGCCGGCGACACCGCCGGTGTGGAATGTTCTCATGGTCAGCTGTGTACCGGGCTCACCGATGGACTGTGCCGCGATGATACCGACGGCTTCACCGACCTGGACCATTTCGCCGGTCGCCATGTTGGCGCCGTAGCACTTCGCGCAGATACCGATGTGGGAACGGCAGGTCAGGATCGTCCTGATCTTGATGGAATCCTTGGTGGGATCGAGCTTGCCGCCCTTACTGTTGATCCCGTGGTTCAGGATCCGTTCCGCACGGCTGGGTGTGATCATGTGGTTCTTCTTGACGATCACATTTCCTTCATCGTCCTTGATGGTCTCGCAGGCAACACGTCCTGTGATACGGTCCTTCAGGTTTTCGATGGTCTCCCTGCCGTCCATGAACGCCTTGACGCTCATGCCGGGGATCACGTCCTTACCTTCGGAGCAGTCCACCTCACGGATGATCAGTTCCTGGGATACGTCGACCATTCGTCTTGTCAGGTAACCGGAGTCTGCCGTACGCAGAGCCGTATCGGAAAGTCCCTTTCTGGCGC
>CAMNCY010000138.1 GCA_946534785.1 uncultured Lachnospiraceae bacterium
ATGGTGCCGTCGGTCTTGTAGATCTTATAGATAACGCCGGGCGCCGTGGAAATGATGTCCAGGTTGTATTCTCTTTCCAGACGCTCCAGGACGACCTCCATATGGAGAAGTCCGAGGAAGCCGCAGCGGAATCCGAAGCCCAGCGCCAGGGAGGATTCCGGCTCAAAGGAAAGGGAGGCGTCCGAAAGCTGGAACTTCTCAAGAGCATCCTTCAGTTCCGGATATCTTGCGGTATCCTGGGGATACAGGCCGGCAAAGACCATAGGCTGCGCCTTCTTGTAGCCGGGAAGCGGCTCTTTGCAGGGCCTTGTATCTTCCGTGACCGTATCGCCGACCCTGGCATCGCGGATGTTCTTGATGGATGCCGTAAAATAGCCGACCTCGCCGGCGGAGAGTTCCTCGCAGGGAATGAACCTGCCGGGGCCGAAATACCCGACCTCCACCACGTCTCCCAGAGCGCCGGAAGCCATGAAGCGGACCTTTGTGCCCTTGCGGATCCGCCCCTCCCGGACGCGGATGAAAACGATGACGCCCTTATAGGAATCGTATAAGGAATCGAAGATCAGGGAGCGGAGCGGTGCATCGGCATCCCCCGTCGGTGCCGGGATCTTCTCGATGACCTCTTCCAGGACCTCCTCGATCCCGATGCCCTGTTTTGCCGAGATCAGAGGCGCGTCCTCCGCCTCGATCCCGATGACGTCCTCGATCTCCTGCTTCACCTCGTCGGGCCTTGCGCTGGGTAGATCGATCTTGTTGATGACCGGAAAAACGTCCAGGTTATGCTCCATGGCAAGGTATACGTTCGCCAGGGTCTGCGCCTGGATCCCCTGGGTCGCATCCACGACCAGGATCGCTCCGTCGCAGGCCGCCAGCGACCGGGATACTTCATAGTTGAAATCCACATGGCCGGGCGTATCGATCAGGTTGAAGGTGTATTCCTGTCCGTTCCTGGCCTTATAGATCATACGCACTGCCTGGGATTTGATCGTGATGCCGCGTTCCCGCTCCACATCGATATTGTCCAGGACCTGGTCCTGCATCTCGCGCTGCGTCAGTACGCCGGTCTTTTCGATCATGCGGTCCGCCAGTGTGGACTTACCGTGGTCGATGTGCGCGACGATACAGAAGTTCCTGGTCCTCTCCTGTGCGCTTAAGGTCTTTTCTGCCATATGCTCTTAACTCCGTTTCTGTTATTCCTGCCAGCTGACGACTGCCAGCGCCGTGCCTTCCCGTACCGTGACCTCGGCCTGCCGGTCTCCCGGGATGTGATTGGATACGCCGATCGGAAAGTGACCGGTGATCGTGGTATTCTCAGTTTCGTACTGCATGCCCCGGATCGTAACGCCCCGGATCGTTTCATCCATGGAGAAAAGGGAAAAGCCTCCCGTAAAGCCTTTTGCGAAACGCCTTGTTTCATTCTTAAGGATGAACATCATGCAGGAGGTGTCCATGATATACCCCTGTGCGCCGTGTTCCCTGATAAAGCGCAGGGTCTGGATGTTCGCGATCGTATGGTCGATCCTTTTGCCGCCCAGCGCCCCGTACAGGTAAAAACGGTCATATCCGCGCTTTAAGCCTTCCCGCACCGCCGCCAGGGTATCCGTATCATCTTTTTCCACCGGCAGTCGGATGATGCTCCCCGGCCTTGCGCTTTCAAGCTCCTTCAGAAGGAGGCGTCCCTCCCCGGAGAGCGAGTCCATATCCCCGATGAACAGGTCGGGCACGACCCCGATCTTCTGCAGATACGTAAGTCCGTTATCCGCCGCGATCACAAAGTCATTCTCTTCCCGGTCGATATCCATCGGCGAAAAATCGCCGGCACACATGATAATGCATTTCAATGTGGTATAATCTCCTTATTTCACGTTGACCCGGAGTACAGGATCATGAGACTGACAGGAACGAAAAGCCCGCTTAAAAAAGAAAACCGAAAAATCGTCCTCCGGTATCAAGACGGTCTTCCGGTCGTGATGGATTACACACTTATCAGAAGTTCCCGCAGAAGCTGCGGGATCATTGTGGACAAGGACGCGCAGCTCATTGTACGCGCGCCTCTTAGGCAGTCCGTTTCTTCGATAGAAGAACTGCTGCATGCGAAAAACGACTGGATCCTCCGCGCTGTGGAAAAGCAGCGGGAGGCAGCATCCAAACGCCCCGAAAGCCGGCTCACCCCGGAGGAACGCACAAGGCAGATCGCCCTTATCAGGACGCGCCTGCGTCCTGTCCTGGAGGACCGCATCCGGTACTTTGAGCCATTCCTTCCGCCCCACAGGAAGATCACCATGCTCCGCATTGCCGATCAGAAGACCCGCTGGGGAAGCTGCTCCGCAAAGGGGACCCTCTCCTTTAACTGGCGCCTGTACCTGGCACCGCCGGAGGTCCTGGACTATGTCGTCGTGCACGAGCTGTGCCACCTGATCCATATGGATCACAGCACCGCCTTCTGGGCCCTTGTCTCTTCCATTCTCCCCGATTACCGGGAAAGACGAAGGTGGCTGAAAGTAAACGGATCCTCGCTGGATATCTGAATCAGTCCTTTTTTTCCAGGAAGATCTTCCTGGAAATGAAATTGTAGACCATGACGACACCCGTCGCGAACAGCTTGGAGACCGTCTCGAAAAGATGGACCGAGAAAAGTCCCCGGAGCGCAGCGACGTTCTTATAGATCACATCCATGCCCAGATACAGGATGATTTCGTTGATCAGAAGGCCCACGGCGCTCAGGATCACAAAGGTCACAAATTCCCTTGTCCTGGAAATATCGTCTCTTCGTACGAACACATACTTCATGCTGAGAAGATAGTTCGTAACGACCGATACGACAAAACCGAGAAAACCGGAGATCAGATAAGGAACTCCGATAAAATTGCACGCCGTATAAATGCCGAAGTCCACAAAAAAGCAGATGACTCCGACAATTCCGAATTTCAGGATCTGGTCTATCAGTTTCTTCACCCGGATGCCTCCTAAACCGCTAATTTCTTCAGTAATAATGCAAGGGCCGCCTCAGCCGCCTGCTCACGGATCGACTCCCTGCTGCCCTCGAACATGAATTTTCTCGCGATCGTCTTCCCGTCGATACAGCAGCCGATATAGACCAGTCCCACCGGCTTTCCTTCCGATGCGGAAGGGCCGGCATTTCCGGTAACGGAAAGGGCCACGTCTGCCTTAGTCTTCTCGGCCGCCTTCTCCGCCATCTGCTTGGCCGTCTTCTTGGAGACCGTCCCCTGCTCCCGGAGGAGCTTTCTGGGAATATCCAGCATGTTGTGCTTCTCCTGGGCGGAATACGTGATAAAGCCTCCGGCGTAGAGCGCGGATACGCCCGGCACCGAAGTGATCATTGCCCCGAGAAGCCCGCCTGTGCAGGACTCTGCGGTAGCAAGGGTCATATTCTTGTTCATAAGGACATCGACTGCCTGTTTTGCAAGTTCATTCATGGAACGCTCCTTGTCCTGCCGGACCGGCCAAAAGGCCCCGCATGATCAGTCTGTATCTTTGAGCACGTCCTTGTTCTTCATAATGTAATCCACGAGGGAAATGATCGTGAGCGCCGTCGCGATCCACATGACGATATCGGTAACGATCTTCAATGCCGGGATGTTTGCCAGCATGAGGATCACCATGATCATCTGGAAGGTCGTCTTGAACTTTCCCCAGTAGCTGGCCGCAATGACGACACCCTTCTCCGCTGCGATCAGGCGGAACCCGCTGATGGCGAATTCCCTCGCCACGATGACGCATACGATCCAGGAGGGAATCCTCCCCAGTTCGATCAGGCAGATCATGGCGCTGCAGACCAGAAGCTTGTCTGCAAGGGGATCCATGAACTTCCCGAAATTGGTCACCAGGTTGTATTTCCTTGCGATCTTCCCGTCCAGAAGGTCCGTAAGGCTCGCGACCACAAAGATCACGAGTGCGATCCAGTCAGCGCTCCTGGAATTGCCCAGAAGAAGGACCGCCACAAAAAACGGGATCAGTATCACCCGGAACATTGTCAGTTTATTCGGAAGATTCATCTTCGACCAAGTCTCCTTTATTCGGCCGGAATGCCGGTAAGGTCATATTCTTCCGCACCGGTCACTTTGACAGCCAGGATCTCTCCCGTCATCAGTTCCCGTCCGGTCTCCACAAATATATTACTGTCCACACCGGGGATGTCCTTATAGGTCCGTCCCACATAGACGTTTTCCCCGGCGATCCTGCCCTCGATCAGAACGTCCAGGATCTTTCCCTTCATTCTGCGGGCCGCCCGGAATGCGATCTCCTGCTGCGCCAGCATCAGTTCCTTCTGCCTGCGTTTCTTCGTGGCATGATGGACCTGTCCGCTCATGGAATAGGCCGGCGTGCCTTCTTCCCTGGAATAGGTGAAAACGCCAAGCCGGTCGAATTTCATGCGCCGCACGAAATCCAGGAGGACCCTGTGATCCTCTTCCGTTTCCCCGGGAAAGCCGGTGATCAGCGTCGTGCGAAGACAGATATCGGGAATCTCCTTCCGGATATAACGGATGGTCTTCTCCAGCTCTTTCCGGGTCGTCCGTCTGCCCATCTTTTTCAGGATGGCATCGGATGCGTGCTGGATCGGCATGTCCAGATAGGGAAGGATCTTCTCCTGCGTCTTCATTACTTCTATGAGCTCCGGCGTGATCTCCTCCGGATAACAGTAAAGGACGCGGATCCATTTCGTGCCCGCAACAAGGCACAGCCTTCTTAATAGCTCGGGAAGCTTCTTTTCCCCGTACAGGTCAACGCCGTAGAGAGTCGTCTCCTGCGCCACCAGGATCAGTTCCGTAACGCCTTTTGCGATCAGGTCCTTTGCATCCTCCAGGATCTTCTCCATGGGAACGCTCCGGTAGTGCCCCCGGATGGAAGGAATGACGCAGTAGGTGCAGTGCTTGTCGCACCCTTCCGCGATCTTGAGGTATCCGGCGCTCGTCCCGACGGAAAGGGCCTGTTTCCCCTCCGCTTCCGGAGCAAGGTCCGGCTCTTCGATCAGGGCATCCGGAAGAGTCTCTCCCCGGCACAGCGTATCCAGGACCTCCACAAGGGAGTTTTCCTTCGAAAGCCCGACCACGGCATCCACTTCCGGAATGCTCTTTGTGATCTCGTCCCTGTATCTCTGGGCCATGCAGCCCGTAACCACCAGATATTTCAGCGCGGCTGTCTTCTTCA
>CAMNCY010000139.1 GCA_946534785.1 uncultured Lachnospiraceae bacterium
AGAAGGACGAAGAATAACCCGTGCCTGATCGGCGAGCCCGGCGTTGGCAAAACGGCGATCGTAGAAGGCCTTGCTCAGAGGATCGTTGCCGGGGACGTACCGGATACGGTCAAGGACAAGCGGCTGATGAGCCTGGATATCTCCGGAATGGTCGCGGGTTCCAAGTACCGCGGTGAATTCGAGGAGAGGATCAAGGGCGTCATTGCGGAAGTGATCCAGAGGGGCAACATCATCCTGTTCGTGGACGAGATGCATACCCTCATCGGTGCCGGCGGCGCGGAGGGCGCGATCGACGCCTCCAATATCCTCAAGCCTTCGCTGGCAAGAGGAGAGATCCAGCTGATCGGTGCGACGACCATCACCGAATATCGTAAATATGTGGAAAAAGATGCCGCACTGGAAAGAAGATTCCAACCGGTCATGGTGGATGAGCCTACGCCGGAAGAGGCGCTCGTCATCCTTCGCGGCGTCGCAAAGGGATATGAAGACCATCATAAGGTGAAGATCACCGATGAGGCGCTTTCCGAGGCCATCCGCCTTTCCGAAAGATATATCAATGACAGGAACCTGCCGGACAAGGCAATCGACGTCATTGACGAAGCCTGCGCTGCCGTGCGGCTGAAAACGCCTGTCGGGAAAAAGAACAGCGCAGAAAACGTCACGGCAAGGCTTTACGAGATCGACAAGGCGCTGGCAGACGCCGTGGCATCGGGCGACCTTGCCCTTGCAAGGGAACTGAAGAACCGGTATTTTGACCTGGAGAGAAGAGGCCGCCGGAACGCGGCGCGCTCCGCGAAGGCAGAAGAGAAGCTTCCGCTTGTTACCGAAGAAGACATCGCAGGCGTGATCTCCATCTGGTCCAAGGTCCCGGTAAGCCGCCTTACGGAGAAGGAGAGCACAAGGCTCCTGCACCTGGAGGATACGCTTCACAAGAGAGTCATCGGCCAGGAAGATGCCGTCACCGCAGTCGCGAAAGCGATCCGCCGCGGCCGCGTCGGACTCCAGGACCCGAACCGTCCCATCGGGACCTTCCTTTTCCTGGGTCCCACCGGTGTAGGTAAGACTGAACTTTCCAAGGCACTGGCAGAGGCGGTCTTCGGCGATGAAAAGAGCATGATCCGCGTGGACATGTCGGAATATATGGAGCAGTATGCCGTATCCAAGATGATCGGCTCCGCGCCCGGCTATATCGGCTATGACGAAGGCGGCCAACTGACGGAAAAAGTCCGCCGCCAGCCCTACTCAGTCGTCCTTTTCGATGAGATCGAAAAGGCGCATCCGGATGTTTTCAACGTGCTTCTCCAGATCCTGGACGAGGGACATCTTACGGATTCCAAGGGACGGAAGGTCAATTTCCGCAATACGATCATCATCATGACTTCGAACGTGGGCGCCAAGAATATCGTGGATCCCAAGACCCTCGGATTCTCGCCGAAGCCCACGGCAAAACAGAGCTACGAGAAGATGCGCCAGGGCGTCATGGAAGAAGTGAAAAAACTCTTCCGGCCGGAATTCATCAACAGGATCGACGGGATCGAAGTGTTCCACGCCCTTACGGACGAGGATATGATGAAGATCACATCGCTCCTTTGCCAGGATCTTGTGAAACGCGCGAAGAAGCAGCTGGATATCACGATCCACATCACGTCCTCCGCGAAAAAGTATCTGGTACGGCACCATGCAAATGACAAGATGGGCGCAAGACCCCTGAAGAGGGCGATCCAGACCGTGATCGAGGATGCGCTTTCCGAAAAGCTCCTTGCCGAGGAAGTGCATGCAGGCGATACGCTCAGCATCGGCTGCAGCGACGATAAGATCACATTTACTGTAAAGAAATAAGGGCGGCGGCCGCCGGTCCGGTGCGGCAGGAGCCGTGGCCGGAAATGACGGACTCCCGCTGCCTGCCGTGGCGGGAGTTTTTCCCGGCCGAAAGGATAAAATGGCAAATAAAAAGAAGACCACTGCATTTTTCTGCAGTGAATGCGGATATGAATCCGCCAAATGGCTGGGCCAGTGTCCCGGCTGTCATGCATGGAATACGATGACGGAGGCGCCGGTCAGGATGACGGCGGCTCCTTCTTCCCTGCATACGGGAGCAGGAGTGCGCGCCATGACCGGGTCACCTGCCGGCGGATTCGGACTAAAGCAGCGTCCCGTCAGTCTTTCGGAGATCGACGACGAGGAACAGACACGATGGAGCACCGGCTATGCGGAGCTGGACCGGGTCCTTGGCGGCGGGATTGTAAAGGGTTCCATGCTCCTTGTGGGCGGTGATCCCGGCATCGGAAAATCGACGCTCCTTCTTCAGGTCACGGGAAATCTTGCGGCGTCCGGCAAAAATGTCCTGTACATTTCCGGAGAAGAATCCCTCCGGCAGATCAAGCTCCGTGCGGCCAGGATCGGCCGGGCCGGCAGCAGCCTGAAGTTCATGTGCGAGACGGACCTGGATGCGATCACCGGGATCCTTCTGGAAACCAGGCCGGACCTGTGCGTCATCGATTCCATCCAGACGATGTATAACGCAGAGATCCAGGCAGCGCCGGGAAGCGTCAGCCAGGTAAGAGAGACGACGGGCGTGCTTCTGCGCCTTGCGAAGGAGACCGGCATCACCTTTTTTATTATCGGTCATGTGACCAAGGAAGGCACGGTGGCGGGGCCCCGCGTCCTGGAGCATATGGTCGATACTGTCCTGTATTTCGAAGGCGACCGGTATGCCTCCTACAGGATCATACGGGGCGTCAAGAACCGTTTCGGCTCCACGAATGAGATCGGCATCTTTGAGATGCGTGCGGAGGGACTTGCAGAGGTGGAGAACCCTTCCGAGTATATGCTCAGCGGACGCCCGGAGAACGCCAGCGGTTCCGTTGTATCCTGCGCCGTCGAAGGCACCAGGGCCATGCTGACGGAGGTACAGGCGCTGGTGACGAAAACAAGCTTCGGCTTTCCCAAGCGCCAGGCAACGGGCACGGATTACAACCGCGTCAGCCTCCTCATGGCAGTCCTCGAGAAAAGGCTTGGCATCCCGCTTTCGGAATACGACGCCTACGTCAACCTGGCCGGCGGCATACGCCAGTCGGAGCCCGCACTGGACCTGGGGATTGCAATGGCGGTCCTGTCCAGCTTCCGGAACAGGCCGGTCGATGACAAGACCGTGGCCTTCGGCGAAGTGGGCCTTTCCGGTGAGGTGAGAATGGTCACGCTCGCGGAGATCCGCGTGCAGGAGGCGGCAAGGCTCGGTTTTACGACCTGCATCCTTCCCATGAGCAATTTAAAAGGCCTGAAGGCCCCGAAGGGCATTCAGGTCATAGGAGTAAAAAGTCTGAAGGAGGTCGCGGACATGATGGGCCGGTGACTGACTGAAGGCAGAAATACTCTGACTTGGCATGTGTCAGGATTTACCTTTACACTGACGATCAAGAGAAAAAGCAACAACCGCCACTCTGGCAAGTGACGGTTGTGGCTGCCTCACATCTGTTCCAGAATATAATCCCTGACATTTGCCAGGGTGCTTTCCTTCCATTTCTTTTCTTTTTCCTTCTCTGCCAGCGGGCAGATGATGAAAAAGTCAAGGGCTTCGCCCGGAACTCGGCCGCTGCGCATTGGCTGCGCAAAGTGCTCTGCCCATTTTGCATCGTCCGCATCTTTGAATTCCCCGGGCTTTAAGTAGATCTGCTGACGTTTTGTCGCGCTGATGAACATTTTGGCGGCAAGCGGCAGCAGTTTTTCATATTCCTCCTGCTGCACGTTTTCAAAAATGCGGGGCAGGCCGGAGAGTACGATGTGCTCCGGTCCCCGCAGGAGCTTCAGTCCGTAAGGCGTGAAGGAGCAGGAGTCTTCCGTGAAGTCCAGACGGATCAGAAGCCCCAGATCCGTATTGAACTGCGCCCTCTGATAGTCTGTATCGAAAATAAAATTCCCCAGAGAATAGAAGATCAGTTTATCCCCGACCGTCTCATAATTCATCGGCACGTGCGGATGGTGCGCCACGATGATGTCGGCACCCATCTCCAGGTATCTGTGATAACGATCCCTCGTATAGGGGTGGGGGAGGGCAGTGAACTCCTCGCCTGCATGCGCTACGATCACGCACCAGCGGCAGGTCTTTTTGATCTCATTGATCACATCCTGTATCCTGTCCAGATCGCTCCAGTTCAGGCACCCTGCCTTCGACTCCCCGGCCGGCTTGCAGCCCCTCTGGTAGCCGACACCGAACAGGCCGATCCCGCCCGCATCCGGAAGAATGAGCGGCTTTGCCGCCTGTTCTATATCCATACCGGCGCCGATCGTTCTCGCACCGTGGGCAATGGCTTCCTTCAGCGTGCATTCCATGCCGTATTCGCCGGCATCCATGATGTGATTGTTGCAGATGTTCCAGATATCGGCATGCATCCTGTCCAGGACCTTTGCGGCGGCCGGATTCATGGTATGCAGCAGCTGCTGTACGCCGCTTGTCGTATGGTTCGTTTCCTTCGCGACAAGAGGACCCTCCACATTTGCGATCACGTGGTCGGCGCTGTGCAGGACGGAGAGCACCTCATCGGAGAGAAGCTCTTCATCGTCCCATTTGCCGTCCATGTAGCGGTCAAAACCTATATCGCCCGTAAATACCAGAGAAAGTGTATCTTTCACGTCTTCCGCCTTTCTGCTAAGATGCGTTCAAATCTGCTCCTGTTATCATATCATATCCGCGATATGTGAGTCATGGGGGCGTGAGTCAGGGGGCGCGAGTCAGGGGGACAGGTACACTGACTCATGATTTCTGAGATATCGCATGCGATCATATGATGTCTGTTTGTAAATTACGGACGCATTTTATTTCAGAAATGGTTTTCAGATGAAGGATTTTCTCTTATCTACTTCGGATATTCAAGGGTATTCTTCAATTTACGGATGCATATGCAAGATGAATGGATTTGCAGATGACTCTTTTCCTGTTTTCTGTCCTTATGACAGGAAATGACTGCAGCAAACTACGGATGCAGTCCGCTTGTTAAAGGGAATGCAGATGATGAATTTCATTTCCATGTCTGAAAACACCTTTGATTCTTTGAATGACTACGGATGAAATCATTAAAAGAAACTGAATGCAGATGAGCCA
>CAMNCY010000140.1 GCA_946534785.1 uncultured Lachnospiraceae bacterium
CATCAAACAGGATCTTCAGGTCATTTGTTTCAATGAACAGACTGAGCCCGTGTTCCGCACCGAGTCCTTTTTCCTCGCCGGAGGGGCAGAGTGTGTTCTCGCAAAGACAGGTGATTTTCATAACATCCTCCCGATATGTATCAGATTTACGGATCCCCGCCTTTACATCATAGCAGATTTGTGCGGCTGTCGGTTTCTTTTGGTAAACTTTTTGATTCCGCGTAGTCTACTATTTAATTATTATACTATTTAGTCATATAATTCTCTTCATGCAAGGGCCGGATTCATAAAAACACACTGATATAAAGCAGACACGAAGCATGACCAGAGCGGGCCAGGCAGGTAATTGAAGGCAGCAAAAAGGAAGAGCCGCAAAATATGTCGCATGCTCTTCCATTCGTTTACATTTGCAGATCGAATTACAGATCACATTACAGTTGCAAAGTCAGAAAACCGTTTTTCAGCGGTATTCTTCCGAGTAGTAAGGAATGATCAGCCGGTCACCGGGTCTCTTCTGCACCGCCTCATCCAGAAGGAGGTAATGATTGATCCTGCAGATTTCCGCGATATATTCCTTAGTATCGGCGTAGTGTTCGGGGTCTGCGTATTTCTCCGCAAGCTCCATAACACCCTCATCCTGCGTGATGACAACGCTCTTGTAATACTTATAGGATATGGACATGTCTTCCGACTGGGCGTTCGATGTCATGCCGAACACCAGGAAGCAGGTGATGAGCACCGCTGCGATGCAGATCGCTGCAAGGATCGTATAATGTCCGCCCGCACGGCGTGCCTTTGCTCTCCTGCCTGCTGCATGAACAGCTCTTCTGCCGTTCCTACGGCTTCCGGCGCGTTCCGATTCCCGGCCGGCTCTGTATGCGTCCATTTCTCTTCTATTCATTTTAAATTCCTCCGAATAACAGGAACGTTTGTTCTCTTCATGTTCTAAATTATATCGAACAGATATTCGGAAGTCAATAAAATCGAACGTATTTTTGGAATGTATGTTTGCTTTTTTCTGTACGTGTGTTTATAATATAATCAGTTTAGTCTATTTTTCCGGAGGTAATGACATGGCAAAGGGCAGAATCAGCGCAAAACAGCAGCAGATACTGGAATATATCAAGGTACAGATCCTGGAGAAGGGATATCCGCCGGCAGTACGGGAGATCTGCGAAGCGGTCAACTTAAAGTCCACGTCTTCCGTTCACGCTCATCTGGAAACACTGGAGAAGAACGGCTATATCCGCCGGGATCCCACAAAGCCGCGTGCGATCGAGATCTGCGACGACAATTTCAACATGGTCCGCACCGAGACGGCATCCCTTCCCGTAGTCGGACGCGTTGCCGCCGGCATGCCGATCCTCGCGGAACAGAACATCGAGAGCTACTTCCCGGTGCCCGCCGAATACGTTCCTTCGGGCGAGTCCTATGTGCTCCGGGTCCGCGGCGATTCCATGATCAAGATCGGAATCATGGACGGCGACTATATTTTCGTGAACAGCTGCAATTCGGTCTCCAACGGTGAGATCGTCGTAGCCCTGATCGAGGATTCCGCGACCGTCAAGCGTTTTTACAAGGAGGACGGACATATCCGCCTGCAGCCTGAAAACGACGATATGGAGCCGATCATCGTGGATGACTGCACCATTCTGGGCAAGGTCTTCGGCGTTTACCGTATCATGCGCTGACGCCCTCCTGTAACCCACACCTCACCCGGCAGCGAATTATAATAACGGGGACAGCACATACGTGCCGTCCCCGTTTTCTGTTTCCCATATTCTGTTTCTCTGTCGCCTTTTTGAATGATTACTTCAGGCTTTCCGGATCCACCTGTTTGCCGTCTCTCCAGATGCGTTCCAGGTCATACATCAGACGGTCCTTCTCATCGAACAGGTGCACGATCACGTCGCCGAAATCAAGCAGTACCCAGTTGGCGGTGTTGTATCCTTCCACTTCCTTGATCAGGTATCCCTCACGCCCGAGCTTATCCTGCGCGGCATCCGCCATAGCCTGGATCTGGCTGCGGTTCGTACCGTTGGCAATGATGAAATAATCCGCCAGGACAGATACATCGCTGATATCGATCACCTTAATATCGACCGCTTTTTTGTCTTCCAGCGCCTCAATCACCATTTTCGCCATAGTCTTGGCCCTGTTTTCTGTCATCAGCGTACCTCCTTGTACTGTTTTTTATAATAATTATAAGTCTTCCGGGTCATCAGGTCGATTTCTTTTCCCGATTTTTCCAGATAACGAAGCGTATCCTCCAGGATCTTCATAAGACAGGCGTCGAGGTCCTGAAATGCCAGTTCCCGGATCTCCGGAAGGTTCGGCGCCGCATCCCGTCCCGGCTCAATATAATCCGCGATGAAGATGATCTTGTCCAGGAGCGTCATGCCGGGGCGTCCGGTCGTATGATACCGGATCGCATCCAGGATCTCCGGGTCCGTTACGCCGTATTTTGTCCTTGCGAGAACGCTTCCTGCTTTCGAATGCAGCAGGGATACACTGTTCTTTTCCATTTCCGAGACCGTCAGTCCCGCTTTATTGCATACCGCGTTCATCCTTTCGATCGGAAGATATTTGGCGCAGTCATGAAGGAGTCCTGCCGTCTCCGCCCTGTCGATATCGTAATCATAGCGGGCCGCCAGAGACGTCGCCGTGAAGGCCACGCCCATTGTGTGGATAAAACGGGCGTATTTCAGCTCTTTTTCCAGCTCATGTATCAATTCCAGCCGCTTTGCGTTTTTTGCCATAGTGCCCCCGTTTTTCGCAGAATATCACTTGTTATCCGTTATTGATACAGTCCGTTTTCCCGGATGATCTCTTCCACCGCTTCCGGTACCAGATACCGGATGGAACGGCCGCTTGCCGCACGTTCCCGGATATCCGTGGAGGATATGTCCATGTTCCGGACGGACAGGGGAATGATCCTTGCCGCGTATTGTTCCCGCAGCTTTTTGATCTCTTCCTCCAGGGCCTGTTCCGAGACCTCGCTCCCTCTGGTCTCCACCAGAATGGTGCAGTCGCGGAAGATGCTTTCCGGCTCCTTCCAGAGGCTCATCATGACCAGCGTATCCGCGCCCACGATATAATAGAACTCCTCGTCTGGCCGCTCTTTTTTCAGCTGCCGGAGGGTCTCACAGGTATAGGTGTTCCCGGATCTTCTGACCTCGATGTCGCTGGCTTCGAAATGCGGATTTCCCGCCGCGGCGGCCTCCGTCATTTTAAGGCGCAGCTGCGGGTCCGTCACCTTCTGGTCTTCCTTGAAATAGGAAACGCCCGTCGGCATGAGAAGGACCTTGTCGAGTCCCGCCTCTTCATACGCCGTTTCCGCAAGGATCAGATGTCCGATATGAATGGGGTCGAATGTTCCGCCCATAATGCCTGTTCTGGTCATGGAGGGACCTCCTTTATCACTTTTTGGGGAGGATGATCTGCGGCTCGTCCTTGAACGGCCTGTAAAGGACCACCTTTCTTCCGATCACCTTGACGATCTCCGATTTTGTTCTTTTGCTGAGCTTGTCGGCAGCAAGATCCGGTTCGTCCGGCGATGTCTTCAGGATATTGATTTTTATGAGTTCCCTGTTATGGAAGGCTTCTTCCGCAGCTTCGGCCGCTTCCGGCCCGACGCCGCCCTTTCCGATCTGGAGGATGCTCCCAAGGCCGTTGGAAAGGCCGATCAGGTATGCTCTCTGTTTGCTCGTAAGCATAGGTTTTTCTCCGTTTTATTCGTAATACTCAAAACTGTGTCCGTAGAGACGGACCGTATCGCCTTCCTTGATGCCAAGATCCTTCAGACGCTCCAGGATACCGTTTTCCTTCATGAACTTCTGGAAGAAGGCAAGGCCCTTTTCCGTTTCCAGGTTCGTATAACCCAGCATGCGCTCGATCCTGGGGCCTTCCACCACATATTCGTCTTCCTTGGCATCGTAGACGACGGTGTAGGGCTCATCGCTTCCGCCCAGCGCTTCATCGGGATCGTATTCCTGTTCGAAGATCTTCGTCTTCTCAGGAAGGAGGGAAAGCTCATGGCTGATGCCGTATAACAGCTCGCGGATCCCGCTTCCCGTAGCGGCGCTGATGGAATACACGGTGTATCCCAGGGGCTCATATTTTTCCCGGATCTCGGTTACGGGGTCAAGCTCCGTTCCCTGGATATCCGGGGGGATCAGGTCCGTCTTGTTGCAGACGATCACCTGCTTCTTCTTCGTCAGATCGATCCTGTAACGAGCCAGCTCAAGATTGATCTTCTCGATGTCGTCCATAGGATCGCGGCCTTCGGAGCCGGATGCATCGACCATATGGATCAGGAGACGGCACCGTTCGATATGGGCCAGGAACTCATGGCCGAGGCCGACGCCCTCCGCCGCGCCTTCGATGAGTCCCGGGATGTCCGCCATGACAAAGCCGTCCGCATCCTCCAGGTCCACGACGCCCAGCATGGGTGTCAGGGTCGTGAAATGGTAGTTTGCGACCTTGGGCTTTGCGTTGCTGACGATGGAAAGGAGCGTGGATTTTCCGACGTTGGGATAACCCACAAGGCCCACGTCCGCAATGACCTTCAGCTCCAGGATGACTTCCAGCTGCTTGGAAGGCTGTCCCGGCTGGGCATATTTCGGCGCCTGCATGGTGCTGGTGGCATAGTGCTGGTTCCCGTTGCCGCCGCGGCCGCCCCGGAGCACCGTATACTGTTTCATGTCACCGGACAGATCGACGATGACCTTTCCGCTTTCGGCGTCCCGGACCACCGTTCCTTCCGGTACCTTGATGATCAGGTCATTACCGCCGCGGCCGGTCATGTTCTTCTTCTTTCCGTCTTCGCCGTGCTCCGCCGCATATTTTCCCTTGTGGCGGAACTCGCTCAGCGTATTCAGTCCCTCGTCGACGGCGAAGATCACGTCGCCGCCTTTTCCGCCGTCGCCGCCGTCAGGACCGCCGTTGGGCACAAATTTCTCGCGGCGGAAGGAAACGTGTCCGTCGCCGCCTTTTCCGCTCGCTATGATGATCCTTACTTTATCTGTGAACATTCTTCCTCCTACGCGGCTGCAGCGCCGGGTGAGTCAGGGGGACAGGTCCGCCGGCTCA
>CAMNCY010000141.1 GCA_946534785.1 uncultured Lachnospiraceae bacterium
GCTTTCCACCGGCTCCGCGCCGATCACCATCTCGTTCGTGATGCTCGTAAGCTGCGTGATCCTGAAGGGGATCGGGATGCCCGGATTGATGAATTCCGAGAAACGTCCCGTTTCGATACCGTGATCGAACCGGACGGCACCGATCTCGATGATCCTGTCATTGTCACAGGAAAGGCCGGTGGTCTCAATATCGAACACGACATAGCAGCCTTTTTCCAGGCCGTACCCGGCAGCTGCCGAAGCATCCTCCCGGCACTCTGCTGCAAACGCTTCCCCGGCGTATTCCGGCTCCGTAAAGGCAGGATCCGCCTCCGGGCTTCCGAAGGTCACCGGCATTTTCAGGTCATCCACCAGATAGCATTCCACGCCGTAGATTACCTTGAAGAATTCATCCCTTGTCAGGGGCTCGAGTCCCTGCTCCTTGCGCTTTGCGTTTTCCGCCTTGAAAAGGTCTACCACCACATGGTTGGCATCGGGAAACGC
The DNA here is from genome assembly GCA_946534785.1 of uncultured Lachnospiraceae bacterium. Lineage (GTDB taxonomy): Bacteria > Bacillota > Clostridia > Lachnospirales > Lachnospiraceae > CAG-791. The sequence goes on from CAMNCY010000141.1 coordinate 484, forward strand.
CTGCACGTTCCCGTGGTCGGTGATGGCAATGGCGGGCATGCCCCACTCATAGGCGCGCTTTACGAGATCCTTGCATTCCGAAACGCCGTCCATATCGCTCATCTTGGTATGCAGATGGAGTTCTACCCGCTTCGAGCTGTAATGATCCATGCGTTTTTCCACAAAGGAAGGGATGGACATGACGCCCGTCGGTGACTGGATCTCCAGCTCATGGTCATAGGTATCAAGCTTGGCAATGCCCTTTACCTTGACAAAACTCCCTTTGGCAAGACGCTTTTCCGCCTCTTCGGCATTTTCCGTGGGTGCGAAGAACTTGCAGGTAATACTGTCGGTGAAATCCGTGATCGTGAATTTCAGGATCGATTTGTCATTCCGGATGTCCCGCCGCTCATTCTCCAGGACCTTTCCGCGGATGCAGACTTCGCCGATCTCTCCCACGACTTCGGAGATCGGGATCGTCTTATCGTCGAAATCCCGGCCCATAATGACCTCGGGATTTCTGGATCGGATAAAGTTCCTGTCCTTTTTGCCGGATCTTTTTTCCGGTTTCTTCGGTTTTTCCAAAGGACGCGGTGCAGGCGAAGCCGCCTTCATCTCCGGGTCCTTCGGCGCCGGCACGGAATAGCTTTCCGTCACCACCGCAAAATCATCCAGGACGGCCCTTGCCTTCTGCCGGACAGGCTCCGAATACTCCACCCGGATATCGGAGGCGATCCCGCACCTTTCCCTAAAGACCCCTTCCAGGAACCTTCGCAGCTGCTCCCCCTCATCCCGGACGATACAGGAATCCGGCAGGTGGATGATGACCGTATCCTGCTGCTCCTCGATCCTGGCGTCCCTGAAAAGACTTGCCAGGATCGGGGAATCCTGCCAGAGCTCCGTGATCAGGGAATCTTTGTATTCCTTCAAAAGAACGTCCGCGCTGTACAGGGAAGAGAGCCGGTAATGCTCGATCAGCTTCGCGCGCACCCGGGTCCCGGCACAGATATTCTTTGTGATCTCGCTCTCCATCCTGCAGATGTCTTTTCTGTGGATCAGGTGATCCGATGAGAGCCAGACCTTGAGGAATGTCCGGTTCTTATCAAAAGCGATCCTTTCGACCTCAGCGCTGCTGAAGAGATCGAAAAGACCGCCCTTTATATGCAATGTCGGAAAAACATCAAAAAACTGTCTGCTCAATTGTCCTCCCAGTGATCCAGTTCATAGATGAGCGCGCCGAGGAGTTCCTCCTCCGGCATCTTGCGTACGACCTTCCCCTTTTTGATGAGAAGACCTTCCCCGTCGCCGCCGGCAATGCCGATATCGGCTTCCTTTGCTTCTCCGGGGCCGTTGACCGCACACCCCATGACCGCCACCTTGATATTGTACGGATATTTCTGGACCAGCTTCTCCACTTCGTTCGCAAGTCCGATGAGGTCGATCTTCGTCCTGCCGCAGGTGGGGCAGCTCGTGACCTCGACGCCTCCCGTCCGCAGCTTCAGGTCCCGGAGAATCTGTTTTGCCGTGCGGATCTCCTCCACGGGATCCCCCGACAAAGAGACGCGGATCGTATCGCCGATGCCCTCATAGAGAATGATCCCCAGTCCGACCGCGGACTTGATATTCCCGCCGTAGACCGTTCCCGCCTCCGTAATGCCCACATGCAGTGGATAAAGCGTTTTTTCCGCAAGCAGCTCATGGGCCTTTACGCAGGTAAGCACGTCGGAGGATTTGATGCTGATGACGATGTTGTCATATCCGGCCTCTTCCACCATACGGACCTTGTCAAGTGCGCTTTCCACCAGGCCCTCCGGCGTAACGCCGCCGTATTTTTCCACAAGTTCCTTTTCCAGGGAACCGGAATTGACGCCTACCCGGATCGGGACCTGTCTTTCCTTCGCGCAGGAAGCGACCTCCAGGACTTTTTCCCTGCCGCCGATATTGCCCGGGTTGATCCGGATCGCATCCGCTCCGTTCTCCATTGCCGCAATGGCCATCTTATAGTCAAAATGGATGTCCGCCACCAGCGGGATGGAGATCTCCCTGCGGATAACGGCAATGGATGCCGCCGCCTCCGCATCCGGGACCGTGCACCGGATGATCTCGCATCCGGCCTCTTCCAGACGATGGATCTGGGCGATGGTGGCCGCAGCATCCTGCGTCCTGGTATTGGTCATGGACTGGATCGCGATGGGGCTTCCGCCGCCGATCGGGACCTTGCCCACATAGATTTTTTTCGTGTGATCACGATATGCCATACTGCCACTCCTGTATGTAATACTCTATCTGAAAAACCTCGAAATATCATTGAACATGACGAAGATCATCAGCATCAGCAGCATGATGACGCCCGCTGCCGTAACGATGCCTTCCTTCTGCGGATCCAGGGGTTTGCCCCGGACGGCCTCTACCAGAAGGATCAGAAGCTTCCCCCCGTCCAGCGCCGGGATCGGAAGCAGGTTCATGATCCCCAGATTGATGGAAAGAAGCGTCGCCAGGTTCAGGAAGGAAAGAAGGACCACGCCGACACCATAAGGTCTGGCATCGGTATAGGTCTCATCCACCGTCTGCACGATCCCGACGGGACCCGACAGGTCATCCGGCGAAAAATGTCCCCGGAAGATCTGCGCCAGCGACTTGAACGTCGCCCTGACCCAGTACTCCGCCTCGTAGAAGCCGTACTGGAAGGTGCGGAACACACCGGTCTTCTCATAGCGGCCGGACCCGATCAGGCCGATAAGATACCGGCCCGACTCTTCATTATAGCGGGGCGTAAGAAGCACCTCGTGCTTTTCCCCGTCCCTTTCATAAACGATCTCCAGTTCCTCGCCGTAGTTCATCATGGAAGCGAGGACGATCTCCCGGTAGATATGGATCCTTTCCCCGTTGATGGAACGGATGATATCCCCCGCTTCGATCCCGGCCTCCTCTGCGGCGGAATTCTCCTGCACCTGATAGACCACGGGATAGTCCGTGCCGGAAAAGGCGACGATCAGGAGGGCAAAAATAAAGCCGATCACAAAATTCATGGCAGGCCCGCCCAGGACCGTCGCGATCCTGGCCATGACGTTTGCCTTCGGATAGGCGTGCTCATCCAGATCCTCCAGGTCGCCTCCGTCCATAAGGACGTCCATTCCGTCGAAGATACAGGCGCCGCCCACCGGCAGCATTTTCAGGCAGAAATCCGTTTCGCCCACCTGCTTATGCAGGATGGTGGGTCCCATACCCACGTCGAACTCCCTGACCCGTATTCCGTTTCTTCTTGCGATCGCGTAATGCCCGAATTCATGACCGACCACGATCACGCTGAACATTACGAGAAAAGCGATTATACTGACTATCATCCGATCCTTCCAAGTCTGCTGCGCACGGATTCGCGCGCTTCCTTCTCCGTTTCCAGTATCTGCTCCAGGGACGGCTCCCGGATCGTCCTGTGGGCATCCATCGCCCCCTCGATCAGGTCGTAAATATCCAGGAACTCGATCTCATCCTTCATAAAATGCGCCACGGCTTCCTCATTGGCCGCATTGAACACGGTCGGCATGCTGCCGCCTTCCCGGGCTGCCCGGTATGCAAGAGGAAGCCCCCGGAAGGTATCCGTATCCGGCTTTTCGAAGACCAGGGACCCCAGGGCAAAAAGATCCAGCGGGCGGATCGAAAGGGGCATCCTGTCCGGATAAAAGAAAGCATACTGGATGGGAAGGCGCATATCCGGAGACGCAAGGTGCGCCATCACGGATCCGTCCACATATTCCACGGCAGAGTGCAGGATGGACTGGGGCTGCACGACGACGGTGATATCGTCGGCGGGAACGCCGAAAAGCCAGCTGGCTTCCATGACCTCCAGGCCCTTGTTGACAAGGCTCGCCGAATCGATCGTGACCTTTGCCCCCATGTCCCAGTTCGGATTGTTCAGTGCTTCCTTTACATGCTTATGAAGAAGATCCTCCCGCTTCTTTCCCCGGAAGGTACCTCCCGAACAGGTCAGGAGGATCCTGCGGATCTTATCATGGGGCTCGCCGTTCATGCACTGGAAGATCGCGCTGTGCTCCGAATCGACAGGCAGGATCTGTACGCCTGCCTTCTTTGCGGCGGGCATGATCAGGTGTCCTGCCGTAACAAGGGTCTCCTTGTTGGCAAGGGCGATCGTCTTTTTCTTTGCGATCGCGGCCAGAGTCGGACGGATGCCGATCATCCCGACCACGGCATTCAGGAAAAGCTCCCCTTCCGGAAGCTCCGCCTCTTCGATGAGGCCGTCCATGCCGGAAACGATCCGCACGTCAAGATCCCTGACCCGGCTCTTTAATTCAAGAGCCGCTTTCTCTTCCCACATGCAGGCGACCTTCGGGCGGAATTCCCGGATCTGCTCTTCCATTTTTTCCACGTTTCTGCCGGCGGCAAGAGCCGTAACAGAAAGCTCCTCCGGATAGGTACGCACG
>CAMNCY010000142.1 GCA_946534785.1 uncultured Lachnospiraceae bacterium
CCTTTGACAGGACCTGCATCGTGACCACGGATTCCACCGGTCCCGACAGGGAAGAACTGTACGGCAAGTGCCCTACCGATATGGACGAGAAGGCCGTCAACTACCTGATCAAGACCCCCGGCGGAAACATCTATCACTCCGGCGATTCACATTTTTCCATTTATTTTGCAAAACACGGCAAGGATTACGATATCGACGTCGCGTTCGGCTCCTTCGGCGAGAACCCGATCGGCATGCAGGACAAGATGACCTCCATCGACGTGCTCCGTATGGCGGAGAACCTTCGCTGCAAGGTCGTGATCCCGATCCACTGGGATGTCTGGACCAACTTCCAGGCGGACCAGGAAGAGATCAAACTCCTTTACGATTTCAAGAAGGACAGGAATGAATACAAATTCCATCCGTTCTTCTGGCAGGTCGGCGGAAAATATGTTTATCCGCAGGACAAGGATAAGATATACTACCATCACAGAAGAGGTTTCGAGGACTGCTTCGAGGCACCGCAGAACATCCCGTTCCGTTCCTGCCTGTGATCATCTTCGGAAGAATGTCCTTCTTATTAAGAGCATGACTGATCCGGCCGGCAGAACGATTGTGTTTTGCCGGCTGGCTTTGCATTCTGCAGGCGGCCGGAATCCGGAATGATCCGCCCCGGCGTCTGTATCTGAAAAGTACCTGCAGCAGCGGGAAAGGACCGCACATATGAAAAACAACAGAAAAGCCGTTGAAGAACGTCACATGAATATCCTGAACATGGTCCGGGAAAAAGAAGAAGTAAGCGTGGAAGCGCTTGCCGGTGCTTTTCAGATTTCTCTTATGACCGTCCGGCGGGACCTGCAGTACCTGGAGAATCGTGGGCTTCTGAAAAGGGTCCACGGCGGCGCGGTCTGCCTGAAGAAGGGGAGCGGCCCTGTGACCGATGCGGAATGGATTCAGCTCTGCCGCAGCAGGATCTCGGAATACGCAGCCAGATTCGTATCCTCCGGCGATGTGATCTTCCTGAACGGCAGCATGACGGCCCTGGACATGCTGCACTATGTGGGGGATAAAAAGATCCGTGTCTATACCAACAACTGCAGGGCAGTAGGCGAGCAGTTTCCGGAGAATGTCACCATCCACTTAACGGGCGGAGAGGTCCGGGGGCCCGTGATGATCGGCGAATACGTGATGCGGAATCTCCTTGCCGTATCGGCGGACAAGACGTTCCTCGGGTGCGCCGCGGTCTACGAGGACGGCGAGTTCCGCTATGACATTCCGACGGAGATCGGCATCAATGAGGCGATGATCGGCAAAACGGAAAAGGATATTTACATCCTCGCGGATCATTCCAAGATCCTGAAGCGTGAGTTCCGGGAGAATGTCTACGGAAGCTGCACCTATGACCATCCGCTGACGCTGATCACGGATGATGCCGTCAGCCCGGCTGTCGTCGACAGGCTCCGGCGCACGGGGATGGAAGTGATCCGGGTGCCGGTGTGAGGGGACGGATACGGATAGAACCGCAGGTTGATGACTGACAATCCGTAAGCTGCGGCATCAAGCACTGTGGAAACGCAGAAGAAGCTGATGTATAATGAACAGGGAAATTCCGGGTTGTTTACCGGTGGTTTTCTATGTGTTGGGTAGGCGGGGAGAAGATCCCCAGTACAAACGGAGTGATCCGTAAGAAAGGGCGATAATTATGTTAGAAGAACTCAAGCGCCAGGTATATGAAGCCAATATGGAGCTTCCCCGGCGTAAGCTGATCACCTACACGTGGGGGAACGTGAGCGGGATCGACCGTGAGAGCGGTCTGTTCGTCATCAAGCCCAGCGGTGTCGATTATGACAGCCTGAAGCCGGAAGATATGGTGGTCATGGACCTGGAGGGCAATAAGGTTGAAGGACATTACAATCCTTCAGTCGATACACCTACACACGTTGAGCTGTATAAAGCGTTCAAAGAAGTCGGCGGTATCGTGCATACGCACTCTCCGTGGGCGGCGGCCTGGGCGCAGGCGGAGCGGGATATCCCCTGTTACGGAACTACGCAGGCAGACTATTTCTATGGAAAAGTACCCTGCTGCCGAATGCTCACAAAGGAAGAAATCGAAGGCGATTACGAGAAGAACCAGGGACTTGCCATTGTAGAGCAGTTTAATAAAGAAGGCCTCAATCCCATGTACTATCCCGGCGTAGTCTGTGCACACCATGGCCCGTTCACATGGGGCAAGGATGCAGCACAGGCCGTCTATCATGCAGTTGTGCTGGAAGAAGTCGCCAAGATGTCCGCATGGACCGAAATGGTCAATCCGAACGCCAGACCTGCTCCCCAGTATATGCTGGATAAGCATTTCCTCCGTAAGCACGGCGCCAATGCCTACTATGGACAGGGCGGAGAACACTGATAAAGTGAATAGACCGTTCCGGCACTGACAGAACGGTTCAGAAAGGAAAACAATGAACACACGTGAATTGAAAAAAACCGCGAATGAAGTCCGCAAGGGCATCATCGTAGCAACCCACGCAGCAAAATCCGGTCATCCGGGCGGATCCCTTTCCGCAGCTGATGTTTTTACATATCTGTATTTTCAGGAGATGAATATCGATCCGAAGAATCCGAAGGATCCGGACCGTGACCGTTTCGTTCTTTCCAAGGGACATACGGCGCCCGGCCTTTATTCGACGCTTGCTTTAAGAGGATATTTCCCGACGGAATGGCTGGAAAGACTCCGCCATACCGGCGCTGAGCTCCAGGGACATCCCTGCATGGAGCACACACCCGGCATCGACCAGAACACGGGATCTCTCGGACAGGGTATCGCAACGGCAGTCGGAATGGCGCTTTATGCCAAGATGAATAATAAGTCTTTCCGTACCTATACTCTTCTGGGCGACGGTGAGATCGAAGAGGGCATGGTATGGGAAGCTGCCATGTTCGCAGGACACAGAAAGCTTGATAACCTCTGCGTTATCGTGGATAACAACAACCTGCAGATCGACGGCTCCGTTGATGAAGTATGCAGCCCTTATCCGATCGACGAGAAGTTCAAAGCCTTTAATTTCCATGTGATCAAAGTCGCAGACGGCAATGACATGGAACAGCTGGCTGCTGCTTTTGAGGAAGCAAGGAATTTCAAGGGGATGCCTTCAGCTATCATCATGAAGACGCTGAAAGGAAAAGGCGTATCCTTCATGGAGAACCAGGTGGCCTGGCACGGAACGGCGCCCAATGACGAACAGTTCAAGATCGCTATGGAAGATCTGGAGAAGATCGGGGAGGCATTATGACAAATACAAAGAAGATCGCAACAAGAGAAAGCTACGGCAATGCTCTTGTAGAGCTTGGCGCGGAATATAAGAATCTTGTGGTCCTGGATGCCGACCTTGCGAGCGCAACCAAGACCGGTATGTTCAAAAAAGCATTCCCGGACAGACACATTGACTGCGGTATCGCAGAATGCGACATGATGGGCATTGCAGCAGGCCTTTCCACCTGCGGTGCAATTCCTTTTGCAAGCACTTTTGCCATGTTCGCAGCCGGCAGAGCTTTTGAGATCGTCCGCAATTCCATCGGATATCCTCACCTTAATGTAAAGATCGGCGCAACACATGCCGGCATCTCCGTCGGTGAAGACGGTGCATCCCATGAGTGCAATGAGGATATTGCACTGATGAGAACGATTCCCGGAATGACCGTTATCGTTCCTTCCGATGATGTGGAAGCAAAGGCAGCTGTCCGGGCAGCAGTCGAAACAGAGGGCCCGTTCTATCTGCGCTTTGGCCGTTTCGGTGTTCCGGTCATCAACGACAACCCGGATTACAAATTCGAAATAGGCAAGGGCGTTCTCCTTCGTGAGGGCACAGACCTTACCATCGTAGCTACCGGCCTTTGCGTAAGCAGTGCGCTGGATGCAGCTGACAAGCTTGCGGCAGACGGCGTCTCCGCAGAAGTCATTAACATCCATACCATCAAGCCTCTTGATAAGGAACTGATCGCAGCTTCCGCAAAGAAGACCGGCAAGGTCGTTACGGCGGAAGAGCATTCCATCATCGGCGGCCTGGGCGGCGCTGTCTGCGAAGCTCTCAGTGAGACCTGCCCCGTTCCGGTACTGCGTATCGGCGTTAAGGATGTCTTCGGCGAGTCCGGCCCCGCGGCTGAGCTTATTAAGAAGTATCAGCTCGATGGCGACGGCATCTACGGACAGATTAAAGCCTGGCTTTGATAACCGGATGACCGGCTGATATCGAAATTTAATATTTGGAAGATTTGCGGATCCCCGCGGACCCGGCTTGAGGCCGGGGCTGCGGGGATCTTTGCGTGGGGTACCCTGTGGGATTGCGCTGCACCGGAACGGATTAAAGAGGGGCGAGGGAAGCTTTCAATCCGTAGAGGAAGAAACAAGCGGCCGCCCGGTACGGATAGAATCGGGGAGAAAGAATGACAATCCGTACCATGTGGGATTGCGCTGCACCGGAACGGATGAAAGAGGGGCGCGGGAAGCTTTCAATCTGTAGAGGAAGAAGCAAGCGGCCGCCCGGTACGGATAGAAGCGAGGAGAAAGAATGACAATCCGTACCCTGCGGGATTGCGCTGCAAAGGAACGGATGAAAGAGGGGCGAGGGAAGCTTTTAATCCGTGGAGGAAGAAACAAGCGATCGCCCGGTACGGATAGAACTGAGGAGGAAGAATGACAATCCGTACCCTGCGGGAGTACGCTGCGCCGGAACGGATTAAAGAGGGGCGAGGGAAGCTTTCAATCCGTAGAGGAAGAAACAAGCGGTCGCCAGGTACGGATTAAACTAAGGGAAGAGGCGGATTTTCCGTGGCT